>NZ_JBPCXO010000370.1:0-6700 GCF_051008435.1 Endozoicomonas sp.
ATGGGTCTGTTCAGAGTGCGGAGCTGAACATCTGCGTGACGTAAACGCAGCAAGAAACATTCTTGCGGTCGGGCATGACCGTCTAGCTGTAGGAATCCCCGTTCTTTAGGGCGGGGAGGATGTCAAGGTTTGGATTTTCTGGATAAGGCGACCAGTGGCGCTAACTTCCCATACATCAGTGCCAACGTATACGATGCCAAAACAGGCAAGCACCTTTTCAAGCCTTATCTGATAAAAGAGCAGCAGTTCACCGATACCGAAGGGAAACAGCAAACGGTAAAAGTCGGTTACATCGGGTTTGTGCCACCACAGATTATGCAGTGGGATAAAAAGAATCTGGAAGGCAAGGTGATTGCCAAAGATATTACTGAAACCGCCAGACAGCTGGTTCCCCAAATGAAGAAAGAGGGAGCTGAAGTCATCATTGCTATTCCCCATTCCGGTGTGAGTCAGAAACCTTATAAGGCTATGGCTGAAAACTCGGTTTATTACCTGACACAGGTTGAGGGAATTGATGCCATTATGTTTGGCCACTCACATGCGGTATTCCCCAGTGAAACCTTTGCCAGTCTGAAAGGTGTTGATCTGAAAAAAGGAACCATTAATGGTGTGCCTTCTGTTATGCCTGGACGCTGGGGAGATCATCTTGGAGTAGTCGATCTGGTGCTGGATGACAGCAACGGTCAGTGGGAAGTACTGGATGGGAAGGCTATCAGTCGTCCTATTTTTGATCGTGCCAACAATAAGTCTCTCGCCAAGTCTGATGAAGCGGTACTCAAAGCGGTGAAAGCGGAACACAGAGGAACCCGTGACTTCGTCAATCAGCCCATTGGTAAAGCGTCTGACAGTATGTACAGTTTCCTGGCTCTGGTTCAGGATGATCCTACGGTTCAAATCGTGAATGATGCCCAGATTGCTTATGTTGAGCGCTTTATTCAGGGCGATCCGGATCTGGATGGTATTCCTGTGATCTCTGCGGCAGCACCGTTCAAGGCCGGTGGTCGTAAAGACGACCCCAATGGCTATACCGAGGTAGAAGCTGGAACACTGACCTTCAGCAATGCTGCGGACCTTTATCTCTATCCCAATACACTGGTTGCTCTGAAGATAACGGGTAAAGAGCTGAAAGATTATCTGGAAATGTCTGCAGGCCAGTTTAATCAGATTGATCCATCCAGCACGGAACCACAACATCTGATAAACTGGGATGGGTTCCGTACCTATAACTTTGATGTGGTAGAGGGCGTTGAGTATCAAATTGATATCACTCAACCTGCTCGTTACAGCGCTGAGGGTCAGCTGATGAATCCGGATGCCCGTCGTATTACAGAGCTGACTCTGAACGGAAAGCCCGTCAAAGACGATCAGACATTTATACTCGCGACCAATAACTACCGTGCATATGGCGGTGGCAACTTTGCCGGTACCGGTGAGAAGTTTATTGCCTTTGCTTCGCCTGATGAAAATCGTCAGGTGCTTGCAGATTACATCAGCAGAACCACCAAAGAAAAAGGTCAGGTGGTTCCCAGGGCTACAAACAACTGGAGCATTGCAGCGATCGTCAGCAAACTCGATCTGAATGTGATTGTGGAAACTTCCCCGAGTGAGAAAGCTGAAGCATTCATTAAAGAGAACGCCGTGTACAAGATGGAAAAGATTGGGACTGACAAAGCAGGCTTTGCTCAGTATCAGATCGATCTGTCAGAGAAACGCGCTGATTAAGACACTCTTATTTTAAAATGTAACGAGTTAGCTGTGATATAAAGGGGCAATACAATATTGCCCCTTTATATCGTAAAAAACGTTTCATCACTTTGGCTGATGAAAGCATGATGTTTCGTTGATGCCTTATTTGTGAGAACGCTGTATGGACTCCACTCATGCCCTGTTGATCCTGGCTGCTTTTGTTACCTCAGCAGCAACGGCTGTTCTGGGTGCAGGCGGAGGCGTTCTGCTGATTACCTTGATGCCCGGCTTAATTCCAGCAGCCGCAATTGTTCCCGTTCACGGTGTGGTGCAATTCTTCAGTAATGCCAGTCGAGCCCTGTTTGACTGGCGAAATGTCTGTTGGCACATGTGGCGGCGTTATCTTCCCGGCGCTTGTATTGGTGCCTTTTTGGGTTCCCAGGTCGTGCTGTCGATCAATAGTCATTACATTCCCATGATGTTGGGAATCGTGATTCTACTGATGACCTGGCTGCCTTCCCTGACGGTTAAAAAGCTGCCTTTTCGATTTCTCTCCTTTGGCGTTCTGCATTCATTCCTGGCTACTCTGGCAGGTGCAACAGGTCCTATGGCCGGTGCCTTCCTTTCAAGAGAAGGTTTGCAAAGGGATGCACTGGTGACAACCGTGGGAGTTTGTATGGGAACGGCCCATGCTTTGAAAACAGTTGCCTTTGGTGTTCTTGGATTTAATCTGTTGCCTTATTGGGAGCTGATACTGTGGATGTCAGTCAGCGTCATTCTGGGCTCTTGGGTAGGGACCTGGATAAGAAAATTCCTGCCGGAATTTTCTTTCAAATCGCTATTTCGCTGGCTCATCACGCTTCTGGCTTTAAGACTGATAGGGATATCGTTGAATATCTAATTGTTGCGCGTGCCTTAATTAGTTGTTCTACTGGATCGCACAAAAACAATAAAAAGCAATTCTATGTCGTCTAAATATGTGCGAACCCTGCTTGCTGTCCTTTTGTGTATGGCGACTTCAACGGCTTTTTCCAGTCGTTCCGTCATTTGTGAAGATTACAATCCTGAGCGAACAGCCTTTTTTGGTGATACCCATATTCATTCGCGATACTCCCTGGATGCCAGTACACAGGATACTCGTACTACCCCTGAACAGGCTTATGAGTTTGCACGTGGCAAAAAGCTGGGGATACAGCCATGGGATAAGAACGGCAATGCACAACGATTTTTGCAGCTGAGCAGACCTCTGGATTTTGCCATGGTGAGTGACCATGCAGAGCTTCTGGGTGAAGTGAGTATTTGTAATAATCCTGACAGCGAGCAGTATTCATCCTGGCAGTGCTGGATGTTGAGAGACTTTCCCCGGGGAGGCTACTTTCTTTTTAATATGATGGGAATGTCAGAAGGAAAGCGTCTGGGATTTTGTGGAGAAAATGGTGAGCTTTGTCGTCAGGCAGCCATGGGTCCCTGGAAGAAAATACAAGCTGCTGCAGAAAGTGCAAATGAGCAGTGTCAGTTTACTTCATTCATTGGTTACGAATGGACTGGAGCTCCAGACAGTCAGAACATCCATCGTAATGTTATTTTCAAAAACAGACAGGTTCCTGAGTTACCCTTCAGCTATATCGACGGACCTTCCGCTGAACAGCTTTTCCACTCTTTGGAAAAAGAATGTCGTTCTAACAAGACCGGTTGTGACGCTTTGACCATTCCCCATAACTCTAATCTGAGTAATGGTCTGATGTTTCCGACAATAAAAAAGGAAGGTTCACCGATAACCGCAGACGATGCAAAGCTCAGGGCATCTTATGAAAAACTGGCCGAAGTGATGCAACACAAAGGCAGCTCAGAGTGCTTTTTCAGTCAAAATGCTCCTTTGGGCAATGCTGATGAGCTTTGTAATTTTGAGCAACTTCCCTATAACCAGTTCTTGGGAAGAACGATCAGCTTTATGAAAGAAGCGCCAAAACCGAATGGCGGATTCCTTCGGCAGATTTTAGTCGAGGGCTTACAGCAAGAAAACAGGTTGGGCGAAAACCCCTTCAAATTTGGCATGATTGCCAGTACGGACACACATTTGGGCGCGCCTGGTGCTGCAGATGAAAAAAGCTTCAAGGGGCATGGTGGTGCAGGTAGTCCCAATAAAGATACAGTAAAAGCTGGGTTACCGGATGCTCTGGAATATAACCCCGGTGGGTTAGCGGTTCTCTGGGCAGAAGAGAACACCCGAGAATCATTATTTGCCGCTATGAAGCGCAGAGAAGCTTATGGCACCAGTGGCCCAAGAATTTCAGTACGATTCTTTGGGGGTTTTGAATACCCTGAAAACCTTTGCCACAGTCATGATTTTATAAAAGAAGGCTATGCCAGAGGGGTTCCTATGGGTGGCGATCTTTCGGCCAGTGAGACAGCACCCACTTTCGCGATCTCTGCACTGAAGGATCCTGGAACAAAAGACAGTCCGGGGACTTCTTTACAGCGTGTTCAAGTCATCAAAGGCTGGGTAGATGACAAAGGGCAGAATCGGGAAAAAGTGTTCGATGTCGCGGGTCGTCCAGACAATGGCGCTACAGTTGATCTGTCTACCTGCCAAAGAAAAGGCCAAGGTTATGCCAGCCTGTGTACAGTTTGGCAGGACCCTGAGTTTAATCCTTCGCAGAGTGCATTTTATTATACCCGTGTGGTTGAGAACCCCAGCTGTCGCTGGAGCCAATATATTTGCAGTGCTAATAAAGTAGATTGCAGTAAGCCTGAGACCATAAGTGAAGGACTTGAAGGGTGTTGTTCTCCAGACCATCAACCGATTATTCAGGAAAGAGCCTGGTCTTCACCTATCTGGTATTCACCTTCATAGAAGGAGTGAAAATACAGCCAGATTCTGATCTATAGTGAAAGAGCTCTGATAAGGTGGAGCTCCATCACTATGACTCTTCGTAAATCTTTTTTGGTTGCGTTTTTAGCTATCAATTTAATCGTCTGGCAATCCTCTAATGCTGGGGTCATTGTCAAAAGAACCTCAACGCCCTATAGCTACGACAATGGTCAGGTATATGGCCCATGGCAGGAAGGAAAAGATCTGGGGGATGTCTCTTTTTCTTTGTCTGAACCTGTCATTGAACAAGCCCGCGCTTCATTTATTACTGGCCTGAAGCTTTTACATGCTTTTGAATACCCCGAAGCCAGAGCGGCTTTCAGGAATGCTCAGAACCTGCAAAAAAGACATGATGACTATGATTTCGTCATGGCGATTTGGGGGGAGCTGATGTGTAACTACCAGATCCTTTGGTTTACGAGGGATTTTGACGCTGGAGACAGCACTCTGGCGCGACTGAACGAAGCAAAAAGTAATTCTTTAGTTACCTTTAATGCATCAGAGGAGGTTTTAATCACGGCTTCTCAGAAACTGTTCGGTAATGAAAATAACAGTCGCAATAAGCAGCCCTTTGAAACAGGTTCAAATGCCCAGCTGTTCCACCAGTACCTGGATCAGCAGATCACTGATAATGATCAGTTAGATGGAGAAGTGCTGGTATTCAGAAGTCTGGCTCATCTGGCTACCCGACAAAGTGTACGGGACTACGCGCTGGAAACTTCTGTTGTTAATGAAATGAGTGCTCTGATGCTCAGAGCAGGCATGGCTAACCATCCTGGTTTGCATCATTACCTGACGCATGCTTCTGAAAGTCCAAAACTGGCCAGAGAGTTACCAGCTGCTCAAGAATCCGCTTTTTGGTTGCAGTCGTTAAGCAGAGCACCGAAAAATACCAGCTCAGTTCATTTAACGCACATGCCGACTCACTACTATTTTGCCAGAGGCGACTGGGTGAATACCTATTCCATCAACAGAGCTGCTTGGAATAAATCACTTCAGCGAGCAACCGATCTGGACTTGAGTGACTCTTCATTAGCTTTTCATGAACATCTATGGCGGGTTTATGCACTCCTCCAGTCCGGTCTCTATGAAGAGGCCCTGGCTGATGCCAATGATTTATACCAGAGAATTTCAAGTCTTCAGGAAAAACCAGGGACAACCGCTGCAGACACCAGAGTCATGCGAACTTATTTTGCGTTCGAGCAGGCCTATCTGATATTGGAATTACCTGAGGACAGTAGTCACTTGAGAGAGTGGGCACAAAAAACAGTCTCGGACAGCCTGATGTCAGGATGGGGGAAAACAGCGTACTACTTTATGAAGAGCTGGAATGCGCTGGCCCAGCAGCAATATGCAGATGCAGAAAATTTCAGGAACCAGTTACAACAACTGCTCTCGGATACCGGTCTTCATCTTTCTCCCATGAATGTTGATGCTATTCCCATTATGGTTGAGCAGCTAAGGGCAGAAGAGCTGAGACAAAAGCAGGATTTGACAGGTGCCCTTCAGGCGGCACTGGCAGTAGAATCCCGATATTTGAACATGCATTGGGATCATGGTGTTCCGCTGGTTGTGAAGCCGTTACTGGAGTACATCGGTGAGCTTTATATGGAAATGGCCACATCAGGGATAGCCTATCAACCCGTGCAAACGACTGAGAATGACATTGAACCAACACCTGCAGTCGTTGTTGTATCCCAAGAGTATGCTAATGCTGTGAGTTATTTTCAGAAAGAATTGACGGAATTTTTTCCCAGAAGACGAAAGTCACTGGAAGGGCTAAAAGCGGCAGCAAGGCTGGCGAATAATCAAGCGGTTTACCAACAAGCCGTTTCCCAATTGAATACTCTTAATCAGGAGATAATTTATTCTCCGATGCCTTTGCCTACAGCAACGCCGGAGCCTGATGGAGCAATAATAGAGTCTGGAGTCCCCTGGTTGGTATTTCTTCTTAGTATTCTTGCTCTTTTGTATACGGGCGGTTAATTCCTGGTATCAATCATTTTTAATGAGTTAACTCATGTTACGCACCCATCAGAATTTGCCATACTTTCAAGCATGAACAGAGAGCTGTTTGAGCTGTATAGCGACTACCTGCTGTCCTCATTTGGTAAAACGACAGCAACACAGCTGTCCTCCATG
>NZ_JBPCXO010000371.1:0-25478 GCF_051008435.1 Endozoicomonas sp.
GTGGCGCTCCTATAGAAGTCATCAAACAGTACGTTCAGCAGCAGAGAACACCGCATTAGTCGGCTATCGCCGACGAGCTTACATCCCCGCACTCAAAGTACGGGGTTTTACGCTCAACCGATAAGTTTTTCTTATCCTACTGGAAAGAATATATCGTTTGTCGCCTATCGGAATCAAACCTACTCTGAAGCTGTTCCCAGACAGGAAAGGAGGCAGCAGGGTGAATCAGAATAGACTTCGAACGATGGCTAGTTTACCTATCAAACTTATTGATCAATGGGATACATGGCGCAGTCGCTCCAGAAGCCGCCGATACCTGGCGAGAATGGATAGCAGAATGCTGAAAGATATAGGGGTAACAGAATCAGATAGGATGGATGAAATCAGCAAGCCTTTTTGGAGAGAGTAATTGGGAGCTGAAGGCTTTTATACCTTCAGCTCCCAGCGATTAAATTACGGAGAAATACACTTGATATTGTTCCAGTCCAAACCTTCTGCTTCCTTACTTATGTCTTCATTACAGATATAACAGTGGTTACGGTTATGGTCTGAATCTACTTTGGTCTTCCTTCCAATTACACAGTGACCATGAAAATCCATGCAGAATCTTTGCTTATTATTGTAGCGGGCACAGTCGCCAACATCGGTAGCACCATGCTTCTTCTCCTTACCATCTCGAATCCAGTAATGTCCGCCCAGATTTCCTGCATCAAATTTACAAACATAAGTGTGACCTGGAACATATTCGGGGAATGTACAATCCTTCTTTTTTGGTGTTGGCGTTGGGGTTGCCTGAGCCTGGATGGTGCTCTGTTGAGTGCTGCTACTATCGGTATCCGTTGTGCTAACAGTCTCGTAATAACGAGACTCACCCAGCTCACAGCGCTTTCCATCGGACGATTTACTACCAAAAGAGAAGTAACGACGCTTTTCTCCACGAACTTTTTCAGTTCTGCTCTCCATACAGCGATTGGGTCTCTGCATGGCGACCACTGCTCCTCCTGTCTGCTGGTCACAAAATTCAAAAACGAGTTTTGATACAAATATCGCTGTAGTTATACCCGCTGGATCCCTCAAATAGGGATTATAGGTTTTCGCCTGCTGCAACTGAGTATAATTAGCCGATACCCATTGAAATTCATAACTATAAGTACTGCTTCCGCTGGCATCCTTATACAGACAAGCCAAAACTTCACTGCCTTCTACCCCTTCATAACCAACATGCCCAACCTCTATGCCAGCCCCCACTGGTGAATCAGTCACACAAAGTGGAACATCGTCGCTTTCTTCCATGACTTCAGAGAGAGCGCTCACGTTATACGAGCTGTTGGTATAGGTTGTAGCCCAGCATGCTTCTTTGGCTACCGCATTAGTCATCGACAGTACAAGGAAAGCTCCTATCGTACTGGACAAAGCCATTCGAACTGAGCGCATTAGATTTTACCCATTACTAAAAATTGATAATTTAGGCTCAACTGCCTATCCAGCAGCTGGCCATATGGGACTTTTGACTCGGTGTGTTTGCGCAAGTTCCGCTATCCCATAGAACCTGCTGATTTTAGAGTTATTCTTTACTGGACTGATTTATATAGACGAAGCCTAGATTTACCGCCACCCTCCTCTCTTTCCTCTGCAGGACAGGTAATACCAATAAGCTTTGGCTATAGTGGCAGAACTATCTAACCACAGGATCCAGATATGCATGCCCGGTTTGCCTTTGGTCAGAACAGCTCTGAAAGAACCCGGAACACCTACCTCAAGCCTGATATTGTCCAGCAGCGGCAGTACACTCTGGATCGTCTGGACCTGAAAAGAGATGAAAATGCCCTGGATATTGGCTGTGGCCCCGGCCTGTTGGTCAATGAGATGGCAAAACAAACGGGTCAGAATGGACTGATTACCGGCGTTGATCCGAGCCAGCCCATGCTGGAAATGGCAGAAAAACTCTGTCGGGATCAAAACAATACTCTTTTTCAGCAAGCTGATGCCGAAGCCCTGCCCTTCGAGAGTGCAGCGTTTGATGTAGCTGTTTCCGTTCAGGTACTGGAATATGTCCATAATATTGACCAGGCGCTTCTGGAAATACACCGGGTGCTCAAACCGGGCGGGCGAGCCCTGATTATTGATACCGACTGGGATTCACTGGTCTGGAATAACTCTGACAGGGAAAGAATGTTGAATGCCCTGAAAATCTGGCAATCCCACCGGGAAGATTCATTTCTACCCCGCAAACTGCCAGCCAAGCTCCGACAAGCCAAACTGAGCTTAAGCAAGCTCAGCATTTATCCCATTATCAACACGGCCTTTAGTGATCAGGACTACTCGTACTTTCTGGCAAAATCGATCTGCAACCATCTGACCGACCACCTGCCATCAGAACAAATCAACAACTGGTTTCAGGACCTGGTGAGCAAAGATGACCAAAATGACTATTTCTTCAGCCTCAATCGTTATGTTTTTGAAGTAATAAAACAGCCCTGAGCGAAGGAAGCATTCTTTTATTACTTCAAGTGATGAAAAACTGTTCACAATAAAAAGCTCCCCCTTATTCATTGCATTCTGAATAGGTAAAAGTCAGCATGGGCGTTAAAGCTCACAAACGATAAGTTTGTTATTTTTACCTACACAAAAAAATACATGAAAAAATTGATTCTTACGGCTACCGTACTGGCGGCCAGTGCCTCTGTTGCCCAGGCAGATATTGTTGGTGCAAAACTCGGCTATAACTACTGGAATACGGCCAATCACGGCGACTTCCAGACTGTTTACGGACAGATAGAACACCCCATTCCTCTGCTCCCTAACCTGGCTGTAGGCTATAGCAAGCTCAATCATGACAAGCTGAAGTTCGACAGCTACGACGCCTCCGGTTACTACGAAATTCTGGACAATGGCAATATTGCTCTGGATTTGGGCCTGGGTGCTCGTCGCTTTGACAGTGGCAAATACCGGGATGCCTCATTCAACGACACCGTCCCCATGCTGACTGCTGATGTGGAACTCTTTGAGGCCAGTGCCTTGAGTTTTTACAGCAAACTGTATGCAGGCCGATCTGGCGATACCAGCTTCAATGACTTTGAAGTAGGCGCCCGCTTTAGCCTGTTTGCTGGTCTGAAGCTGCAAGGTGGCTATCGTACCTACGAAATTGATATGGATGGCACCAAAGGCATCTATAACGATGAACGCATAAAAGGCTTTAATCTGGGTCTGCACTGGGATATCTGATCACAAAGTGCCTGCCCTGGCTGGCCTGTCTTCAGGCCGGCACCACCATTGACCCTTCAGCCAATAACTTCGCCCCAATACCTCATATCTTTTCTAAGCTGAGAATAAGTAATTAAAAAACAAAGGACCGTTTATTTTGGACAGCATCGGACCCGATCCTTCATCCCCCCATTCGCGGACAACACACTCCTTGGAATCTACTACGGACTCCCACCCCCAGGAGGCGACTACCGGGCAACACGATCACCGTGATATTTCCCAAACTGATGGTGACAGCCTGGTAGCCAGAGCCACTGCAGTGGCTGGAACCGATGAACAGCTAAGCCAACGTACAGTCAGCAGAAGGCGGTTCACTCGGGACGAAATGGCCAGAATGGGCCATGAGGTGGATGAGTCCCGTGACGCCATAAAAGAGTTCATGAAGCAAAACGGCTTTGATAAAAAGCTGCCTATACTTCATTGCACACGGGATCATGGCTATTCCCAAGCTACCCAGATTGTTTTTATCCAGATGGAACAGCTGAAACAGTTGCTGGATGAGCACTTTGCCAAAGTCAACAAGATGTATCAGGCACTCCAGTCTGATTACAGTGTGTATAGAAAGTTGGAAACCACTGCCAGAAAAGCCGCCAGATCAGGGCAATTCAGTGACAAAGAACAAACCTTCCTCAAGGAAGTAGTCAGTCTGGGGGACTCTGACAAACGCCATAGGGATTACTGGAAAGAGAGAAAACTGATTCACCTCTATGCCAGCTTTTGTGGCATACGTTTCAGTGCAGCCCTTAAAGTGATTCCTTACCTTGATGCCATTCAACTGAGCGCAACCTTCGCTCACAGAATAGAAACCTTTCTGCCTCAAACGATCGAATGCATGAAAATGTATCAGGAAGTGATTCAGTATCAACTGGGGCTTGAACATTTCTCAGAGCTTGAAGAAAGCCTGAAGACCCATGATAAGGTGGCTTTTGGTGTAGCCATGTTGGCGGATCTGGCTGTGGCTCATTATATGCTCGCCGAAAATCAGGATGAGCTTCGTCAATTGCTGGCAACCCATTCCTGCTATTTCAGTCAGTGGCTGTCTGACTTCGACCCTGATCAACCACAAGTACTGAAATTGGAAAGCTGGAAAGTCAAGCAGCTGATCAATGCTGCCATTGTGACGGACAATCCCCCACAAGCACGGCGCCTGTTACAGTTTTATCGAAAGCAGATGGAAGCAGACAACCCCCTCTTTGCGCCCAGGGATATCTTTTCACTCTGTAAGTCATTGCTGGCATCTCTGACCTTTCTCTATGACCGCCCAGAGCCGTTGGCTAGCTTTAAAGCTCAAGTGGAAGGAGCTGAAGCCCTGGTAGCAGAGTTAGAAGCCCTGATAAGAACCATTAACAGGAAGAAAATGCTGCCTGAAGACAGTCGAGCTTCTCTGATGATCATTTATGAGCAAATCAGTAACCACTGCCAGTCTGTAGTAAACCGTCTTCGCAACCAGGAAGCAGGGGTCGCTCAGATAGCTTCTGACCTGATTACAGAAGAAGAAGCGGAACAGAAACGAATTAAAGAAAAGTTAGAGGCCAGAGAGAAAAAACGCCAGGAAAAAGAAGAAAAAAAACTGGAAGCTGAGTGGAAGAAAAAGCAGGCCAAACTGGCCGCCACTGCAGCAGCAGAAAAGAAACAGGAGACTCCGCCACCAAAGCCCTATGACCTGGCAGGCACTCTGAACGAGGCGTCTGACGCTTTTGGTCGCAAAGAGACGGTTGGCGCTCTGAATGTCATTTTCAAGAAAGTCATTAATCATCCACAGGTCAGTGGTTTTGACAAGGCCCAGGCTCATTATGGCTATGCCGACATGATCACCTCCAGACTTCGACGACAGCTGGAGTCCGCTCATAAAATGGTGGTGCCGGTCTATGACTACAAAGAAGCCCTTGAGACTCAGGACCGTCCTGACCTTGATAAAGATATCAAATTCAGGGAAGCCCTGAAGCTGTTCAAACTCAATATGCAGCAGATCAGTATCAACACTCTGATCATGAGTAAAGCGGTGAAAGAAGCACAGGAGATTTTCTTTGCCCTGTCCGAAGATCAGCCAGAATTTCTCGATGCTTTGGTAGACCTTCACAATGATATGGAATATCTGATTTCACAGGGAAAAGCGGTCATTCAATGCTGTAAGGATATTCCGGGTATTTATGCACAACGTGGCGCCATGATCCATCGTCACAAACTGTCAGGAAGAGGCGACTCACAGCAACGCAGTGAGCTGATCACCCGAATCAAAGATCTGGAAGAGCTTGGCAATAGGCTCGATACCAGTATGGGAATGCTGGAAAATTCTCTTGATCGAGAACAGGTGGCTCAAGTCCAACAGACACTGCCTGCAGCAAAAGCAAAAACACCCGAACCTCAAGCAAGAAGAAGCCCTTTGCCTGTTGAAGAAGGGCTGAGTCTCAGTCCTGCTATGCCGGATCTCATGCCAGAACCGACCCCTACAGGAACACAGTTAGCGCCTCCTGTGCCAATCACAGAGACTGTAACCTCAGCTGCCAGTAATGTGGATATACTCTATTCACCCGGAGCTATCGTAGCTGCCTTGCCTGATGCGATGCGAGTAGAGCTTGACGAAAAAGCCGGAAACCTTCCCAGGGCTGATACCGAGAGCCCCGCACCATCAAGGTATGAGCTTCACCCAGGGCATGGAGCACAACCCCACCCTCTGACGACCCTCGCGTACTCTATTGGCAGAACACTGGTCATACAGGCAGGGGGAGAGAGATGGGTCATTACCCCCGGGTTCTCACCCCAAACCGATGACAAAGTTGCCGTTCCCAAAAACGCTCTTAAGCTCGACTTCTTTTTTCCTCCTATGCCTGAGATGTTCAACCGCAGTACTGATTCTGAACACGGTTTTTTATCGGATCTGATTACTTCTTCGATAGAAACCTCTCCCGTACACACCGCCACAACGCCTGATGCTTCTGAAGAAGCCGTTATCGAGGAAGCTGTAGAGGTCGTCATTGAAGAGCCTGAAGAGGTTGAATTACCGCTGAAACTGCTGATGCCTCATGAGATGCACACCGCATTGGGGGTTTCGATCATAGAGCGTAATCTGATGGAGCCCATGCTTCTGACCGAACCAAAAACCGTTAAGGAGAAAGAACCTCCAACCGTACAAAGTACTGTGAAAGAAGCGCCACAACAGGAATGGAAAACGGCCAGCCGAAAACCCAAAAAAGGGAAAAAAAACAAGCAACAGGGACGTAGAGGCAAAGAATCAGTGGAACCTAAAACAGCACCGGTGATAAAAGAACCCCCCCCGGTTGTTGAAACAGAAATAGCTCCAGACTCAAGCACTCTTGGCCTAAAACTTCAATCAAGACTTCATGATTATCTTGTAATACTCCATGACACAGGAAGGACTCCGACCGGTGCGTCTGTACCTGACCAGCTTGGCTTAAAATCTCTTCTCGCAAGGGTTCAGCAAGGAGCTTTCTTGGAAGATCCCGAGTTTATGCGCCATGACTTTACGATTCTGGCCGATGCTCTGAAAATACCCATCCGGGCTACCCTCTCGATGGGACAGACTTTTTATTTCAAACCCGGCCTGGTCAAACCCCAGGGGCTCGATCTATGGACCAAGCCGGAAGAACCTCATTTGAACCTGGAGCATCCTTCTTATGCCAAGGATCATCAGTGGTTTGCATCTCTGGCTCATTACTTTCGCTGTTGCGATGACGAAGATACGGAGCTGTTTCCGGAGAAAGCTGTGAAAGCAGCCAAAAAATCAACAAATCTTAAATCGAAATCCATTAAATTGAATAGGGGTCCTGAACTCTAAAAATTCTGATGTTTGAGTTTTCCCGAATCAGGAGTCCTTCATTAGCTATTTTCAAGAGCTGAGGTATCCCTGAAAACTTGCACTTCAACACTGATTCAGCGTCAAAAATCTGGAGGTTATCCGGCATTTCGACCCTTCAGCCATTCCCTACGACTTTCGTCTCAAGGGGCAGGAGTCTCCTGAAACCGGATGCTATACCTTTAGAAACAGAATTCTGAAGGACCAGTAAGGAAGCCGTCAATGTCGAATCAGCCTTTCCAGGCTCCTGACAGTAAGGAGCTGGCCACTATCACCGAATACCTGCTCACTGGAGGCACTCTGGCAGAAGCCAACCAGATGAGTGAGAAGGCCCTCGAATCCATCTATGCCTATGGGTACAACCAGTATCAGATCGATCACTTTGAAGAAGCTGCCAGAATCTTTCAATACCTCTGCTTTTACGACCACTGGAATGCCCGCAACTTTCTCTGTCTGGGCTCTTGTCAGATGATGCTGAGAACTTATGGTCAGGCCATTAAAACATTCGAATACGCCGCCAGAATGGATATCAGCAATCCTCTCGCCAAAGTCTATATGGGCGACTGCTATCTGGCTCTGAAGGAAAGAGGCATTGCGGAAGTGGTCTATAAAAGCGCTTTAAAAGATGCCAGCAAATATCAGTTTACGCATCTGGAGCTGAAAAGAGTTGAGAGTTTGCTCCAGACTTTTGAGGACGAACAGGGAGGGCAGTCCTGATGGTCGACTCAGTTAATCGCAGCGAAGGGGTCGTAGTCCCAACGCAAACAGAGGCACTCAAAGAGCTTGATCAGGCTGACAGGGTTTCCCGAGGCTATGACACAGGTAACTCTGTATCAGCCCGTACCGGGGGAGGTCTGGTTCAACTGCCTCCTGGGGCATCGGATGCTCCCACCATCCCTGAACCCGACTCAGAAGTGACGGGTGAAGTGGGAGACCTTAAGAAGCAGGTAGCCCAGCAGACTGCAGCCAATCTGCGAGGCCAGATTGGAGGCACATTTGGTGAGAGCCCCATTTCAATCACCAGTACCCACCCGGAACTAGTGACTCCAGCTGTAGGTAATACCGTTCTGGAAATAGACAGCAAACTTTCACGTTTGTCGGATGCCTCTCCTGAAGTCCTTTCTGACATCAATAGCTCCTTAAACCAGCTCCACAGGGAACATAGGGAAGGCACACTAACCTCTGACAAGCTCGATGAAATTCTGGCTCAGATCAGTGCCAGCCTGGAAGACAGTTCGGTTAAATACTCTGAAAACAAGATTGAGATTGCTTCCCAGGATGCTCAACAACGGCATGCCAGTAATATCGAACATATTCGAGAGCACATCGAGGAAGCTGACAGCGCCAAAGCCGATTCAGGCATTATTTTCCTGAAAAGTCTGGCTTTAGTGTTCCCACCTGTATTGCTCTGGGAAACCGCCCTGGAAATCGACCGTGATGTCAATCCTGGAAAAGATAACTCTCAAATCAGTATCTTTTCCAAGAATGAAATTGACTATATGGAGCAGCAGGAAAAAGCGGCAGAAGCAAGGCGCAACCAGCAGGCAAACTCTTATGTCTTTGTACCTGTGCAGTCGACAGGCAATTCTGAACAAACGGATAACAATCAATCAGAAGGTGATGGCAACCAGCAACCCACAGAAGCAATAGATGAAGCAGGTCCTTCCTCTTCTTCCGTGGGCGATGCGACTGAAGGCATCCAGATTGCCAATGAAGGGCTGGACCACTTTGAAAGAAGAAAGCTCTTACTCCAGGCACTTCAGGAATCAGCCGAATCAGAAGAAGCCAAGAATAAGTTGCAGGAAGCCATTAACGCACTGGAATCCGGCGACCCTTCTCTGGCCGAAGAAATTCTGGGGGGATTCACCGACTCTCTGGGACTGGATAACAGTCTCGGTGACAGTGTGAGTACATCAACAGATGATACAACGCCTCCTCCACTCCCGGAAAATGTTCCTGAAACCAATGATGATCAGGCGTTCACTCCACCTTCTCGAGAAGATACGACCGATAGCGTACAGAACGAACAGCCTGACAGCACACCTGTAGCACCGAACCTCACGAGTTTTATCAATGATATTTCCAGCGTGCCTGATGAAGTACTTTCTTCTCAACAGGACGCTGCCAGTGAGCAAGGCCTGATACAGCGTCACAACTCCGTGTAAGTGTCTGAATACCCTGTCTTTGTCATGAATTCATGATATTCATACAGAGGCAGGGATGGTTCATAACCACAGCATTTCGGTTTCATCTCATCCCCTGACTGCAATTCGAGCTATCTATACGACGCATTTTTTGAAAAAATAGCGCACCCTCAGACAGAACAGATAAAATCAGAACATTCATGAGTCACTCATCCCTGCAGCAACCAGTGCCTGCCAAGGAATTATTTTCCTACCCAAAATATTGGGCTGAATGCTATGGCACAGCACCTTATCTCCCTATGACCCGTGCTGAGATGGATGAGCTCGGCTGGGATTCCTGTGACATTATTATTGTCACAGGGGATGCTTACGTTGATCATCCCAGTTTTGGTATGGCTGTAATTGGCCGCTTCCTGGAGTCCCAGGGATTCAGGGTTGGCATTATTGCCCAGCCCAACTGGAGCAATACCGAAGACTTCATACGTCTGGGCAAGCCCAATCTGTTTTATGGTGTCACGGGCGGCAACATGGATTCCATGATCAACCGCTACACCGCAGATCTAAAAGTCAGAAATGACGACGCCTATACCCCGGATGCAGAACCCGGCATGCGTCCAGACCGCTCTGTTATTGTTTACAGCCAGCGCTGTAAGGAAGCGTTCAATGATGTACCCGTGGTGGTTGGCGGTATTGAAGCCAGCCTTCGCAGGATTGCCCAGTACGACTACTGGAGCAACGAGGTTCGTCGCTCTGTTCTGATTGATTCCACCGCAGATATTCTTCTCTACGGAAACGCCGAGAGAGCCATGGCCGATGTGGCCGACAAACTGGCTGCTGGCATAGATATCAAAGCAATGGATGATATTCGTGGAACGGTTGTAGTGAAGCCAATCACACCGGAAGGCTGGACCGAGATTGACTCCACCCGCATCGACTGGCCCAGAGATATGGGTTCTCTGGAAGAAGCCTATGGCACCAGTCCCTATGAATACATTCCGGAAGAAGAATGTGCTTCCAGCAAGGAGCAGGAGCCCTCAGCGGTCAATAAAGAGCCAGACGTTCAGCCCATCCGTATCGTTCCTCTTCCTTTGCATCGTAAAACTGACTTTGATGCCAGCAAAAGCTGCATTCGTCTACCGTCGTTTGAAAAAGTTCGCAAGGATCCTGCTCTTTATGCCCATGCCTCCCGTGTGCTGCACCAGGAATCCAATCCACATAATGCAAGGGTGCTGGTGCAGAAGCATGGCAACCGGGAAATCTGGGTAAACCCACCCCCCATTCCTCTGGAAACGCCTGAGATGGATGGTGTCTTTGCTCTGCCTTACCAGCGCAGACCACACCCTTCATACGGTGAGTCCAAAATTCCGGCCTATGACATGATCAAGACGTCCGTCAACATCATGCGCGGCTGTTTTGGTGGTTGTACTTTCTGTTCCATCACCGAACACGAAGGTCGGGTTATTCAAAGCCGTTCACAGGAATCCGTGCTGCAGGAACTGGAAGATATCCGTGACAAGGTTCCCGGGTTTACTGGTCAGATTTCGGATCTGGGTGGCCCAACAGCTAATATGTACCATCTGAACTGCAAGAGCGCAGAGATTCAGGCCAGTTGCCGTCGTCTTTCCTGTGTATTCCCGAGCATCTGTAAAAACCTGGAAACATCACACAAACAAACGACAGAGCTTTATCGTAAAGCCAGAGCGCTTCCCGGTATCAAGAAAATCTCTATTGCTTCCGGTCTGCGTTATGACTTGGCAGTAGAAGATCCGGAATACGTTCGCGAGCTGGTAACCCACCACGTGGGGGGCTACCTGAAAATTGCACCGGAACATACCGAGAAAGACACCCTGAACCTGATGATGAAGCCAGGTATGGGCACTTATGATGCTTTCAAGAAAATGTTCGACAAGTTTTCCAAGGAAGCGGGCAAAAAACAGTATCTCATTCCTTACTTCATCGCTGCTCACCCGGGCTGTGAAGATGAGGATATGATGAATCTGTCACTGTGGCTGAAGCGTCACAAGTTCCGTGTTGATCAGGTACAGACTTTCTACCCGTCCCCAATGTCATTGGCTACCGCCATGTATTACTCCGGCCGGAATCCACTGAAAAAGCTCAACTACAAGAGCGACAAACTCTACGTTCCTAAAGAACTGGATCAACGTCGTCTGCAAAAAGCGTTCCTGCGTTATCACGACTCCAGAAACTGGGATGTTCTGCGAAATGCCCTGAAAAAAATGAATCGCACCGAACTGATTGGTGATGGTCCGAATCAGCTGGTACCGGCAGAAGAGAAGAGTAAGGACAGTCGTCGTCCACATGTGCCCATAGCGAAAAAAGGGCAAAAGTCTTCCGGTAATTTCCAGAAGGCTCGCGGTGGACAGTGGGACAACCGGTTGCCCAAAAAGAAAACGGTTCAGCGTAAAAAGCGTAGATAATACCTTTAAAAGCCCCGGAACAGTCCGGGGCTGCTTCGCTTAGTCCAGTATCGCTATGGCCGCTTCGGTAATAGCCTGAGCTGAAATACCATAATGATCCTTCAGATAGTCCAGATTTCCTACCTGACCAAACTGTTCACGCACGCCAAGTTTTCTGAAAGCAGTCGGAGCCCTAACTGCCTCCAAAGTCCTTTTTTATTGCCTCACAATTTCTTACACTCCCTGCCAACCGTATGAGGAAGATGGTATGAGTACACCGATTGATCAGGAAATTCAGGACAAACTGGATGCGGCCACTTTTCGCCGCCTGCTGAAGCACCTTGACGACAACAAGGAGGTTCAGAACATTGACCTGATGATTCTGGCGAATTTCTGTCGAAACTGCCTGGGCAAGTGGTACAAAGCTGCCGCTGACGATTTGAATATTGAAGTGTCAGATAACGAAGCCAGAGAGCACATCTATGGTATGCCCTATTCCGAGTGGAAAGAAAAGCACCAGCAACCGGCTACCCCGGAACAAATGGCCGCTTTTGAAGCAAAACAAAAGAAGTAGCCCATCGTAAACTGATGGAATGTCTGCCAGACAGCTATATTGATGCCAACGCAGCCTTGAGCTTTTCTGAACAGTCCTGAACAAGAGAATTGAGTATGAATCGTTTCCCGTTACAGATTCACATCCCTAAAGCCAGCCGCCTGATTTATGGTTGTATGGGCCTGGGAGGAGAGTGGAACAGTAATCCTATTTCCGATCAGGACTATACTCTGGCCCACAAAGCCGTGAACACGGCACTGGAATGTGGCATCAATTTCTTTGACCATGCTGACATCTATACCATGGGCAAAGCAGAGCAGGCTTTCAGTAGTGTGCTGAAAGCAGAGCCAAAACTTCGGCAGGATCTGATCATTCAGTCCAAATGTGGCATTCGGTTTGCTGACGAGAGCAACCCTGCTCGATATGACCTGTCTCCCCAATGGATAGAATTCAGTGTCGATGGCATTCTGGAAAGGCTGGGGACTGAATACCTGGACATTCTGCTACTTCATCGCCCGGATCCATTGATGGAGCCTGACTTAATCGCTGAGGCTTTTACTCGTCTATACGACAGCGGAAAAGTACGGCACTTTGGTGTTTCCAATATGAACCAACACCAGATTGCCTATCTGCATTCTTGTATCGAACAGCCCCTGATTACTAACCAGTTACCTTTAAGCCTGAGTCGCTGTGACTTTGTGGAAGACGGGATTCTGGTTGGCATGAATGAAAGTGCTGATACCGGGTTTACGCCTGGAATGGTGGATTACTGTCGTAAGCATAATGTTCAGCTGCAGGCATGGGGTTGCCTGGACCAGGGATTATTCACAGGAAAAGATGTTGGCAGTCAGCCAGAGTCTGTGAAAGCAACGGCCAGATTGGTTGCCGCAATGGCAGAAGAGTATCAAACCTCCAAAGAAGCTATTGTACTGGCCTGGCTCATGAAGCACCCAGCCAGTATTCAGCCGGTTATTGGCACCACCCATCAAGATCGTATCCGAGGATGCTCACAGGCTATGGAAGTCGATATGAGCAGAGAAGACTGGTACAAGCTTTATATCGCATCCAGAGGTCAGCCTTTACCCTGACTTGGATCGGAGAAGTTGCATGCTGCACTGTTTAAAGTACAGCATTCAACTTCACTCTCAATTAATCATGCAGCTGTGGGTAGAACTGATTGCAGCGAAGGACTTTACTGCCTTCTACAACCTGATAGTAAAATTTCCATTGACCGTTGGTTCTGTAGCCAACAAGGTTCATAGCCCCTCCCCCCACTTGCTGAACCCCATTAAAGTACTCTGCTTTTTGAAGCTTGCGTTGCAGGATGGGAAAGCCCATATCCAGATAATCGTTTCCGGCTGAGGCATGAAGTTTATCGAGATATTTAACCGCGTCAGGGGTTTGAAAGTTCGCCTGATTGGAACCGTTACCCCCGCCAAACTGATTGGCGTTGGCATGATAAACTATCAGGTCATTGCCTATTTTATCGATATAGAAAGCACAGCCTGACATGGAAGATGTCTGGAAAACAGAAGGCCCTCCTTTTGCGGGAAGCACCAGTGAACAAATTTTATCTTCCTGCCAGGGCAAAAAGCTGGTGTCACCATTCTGATTGAGCCTGACATTCACAATAACGGTCAGGGTTCCCTGGTGTCTCATCTCCTGGAAAGAGACATTGCAGGGATCATTGTTGTACATGTAATGATTCCCTTTAATGGTAGGCCGCCTGGACCCACCATTAATCGATATCGGCTTGTTTTGCAGTAATTCTTTTACAATCGCCATAGCCTGTCCTCTTCCTGTCTTATCGTTTTACTTTTTTCTTTTCATTCTGAGGGCTCTGTTGTATTAGCAACAAGAACAGAAAACAGTCATAAATCGTTTTGTGACGCAGTTCACACTGTTAATAACAGGCGACAATATCCATGTAAGTCAAACTACTTAAAAGGCATTTCCAGAGGGAGGTATCAGCCAGTTTCAGGATTGAAACTGGCTATGAAAGAAAGACAATAATAACCGTTATCAGGAAACTGGAATATTTTCCTCCAAAAGCACTACCTGCTCACTGTCTTTTAATCGACTGGCTCCTCTGACAACAACTCTGTCTCCCTGTTGAATGTTTCCTTTTACGGAAACCGTATCGTCATCACCAAAAAGGACTTCAACTGAGACTCTTTTTACGGTCAGCCCACCTTCAGGATTCTCCAGAATTTTGAACACAGCACTGCCAACGGCGCTGAGAATAACTGCATCTCTTGGTACAACTTTCACCTCGGCGGGGTCGTTCATGGGAATAGCGACTTTAACCGGTGAACCTGGTAACCAATGATCGTTCTGAGGATCAAGCCTTACTTCAACCAACCGGGACTGAGCATCCGCTCTCGCCCCTCGTTGAAAGACTTCTGCCTGTTGCTGCTGCTGATCCATTTGTACGTTCAGACGACTACTACTATCCAACCTTGCCGCCAGCTCAATAGGAATCTGAACCCTGATATCCAACGCATCAGGATTAACCAACTGCAAAACAGGGCTGCCAGAGCTGATATGTTCATTAGGCTGCTTTGAACGCTGATTTACGACACCGGTAAAAGGTGCCTTGATGACCGTTCTGGACAGTTGGTCCTGAATGATTTCATGATTCACCTGTTCATAGTCCACATCCAGTCTGGCCAGATCATAATCGTGTCTGGCCTTGTCCAGCTCCGTTCTGGAAATGCCACGCTTCTTGTGCAGTGACTCCAGTCTGTCCAACTCATTCTTTAGGTACTTGAGTTTGCTCTGTGCTTTTCCCAAGACCACTTCACTGGTTTTCAGCTGAAGCTGTAACTGCCGATCATCAATTCTGGCGACCACCTCACCAGCCTCTACCTGCTGACCAAAATCAGCCATCCAGGTCACTCGACCACTGATTTCAGCACTCAGCTCGGCTCTCTGCTGGCTGGCTACAGAGCCATTAAACCAGCTCACCGGAGCTCTAAGCTCTTCAAAAACCTCTGCATACGAGACCGTACTAACAGCCAGCGCCTTGACCGAGTTTATGCTCAACAGACAGGCCAGTCCCAATCCAAGCAATGATCGTTGTTTTAGCAATCTTGCTTTTGTTATCACGTTTTTCTCCCTTAAATGGCTCATACCGTTAAACAGCAACCGCTTTTTCTTCCTCTGCTTTCTTGCCAAATTCCATTCTCAGCAAAGCAGGCAGCAGTAATAATGTAAATAATGCACTCATGCTCATGCCACCCACGATGACCGCAGCCAGCCCCCGATAGATTTCACTGCCGGTGGTAGGACTCAGCAACAATGGCAACATGCCAAAAATACTGGTCAGGGTGGTCATGAAGATGGGCCTCATTCGGGTCAGCAGAGCCTGATGGACCGCTTCTGTTCGAGTCAGCCCCTGCCTTTCCAGAGTTCTGGATTGGTGAACCAGCAAAATGGCATTGTTCACCACCAGCCCCAACAGAATAATGAAGCCCACCATGGTCAAGAGATCCATGGGCTGAGAGGTCACCGTATTTAAAAGGTGGATAGCCAGTACCCCTCCCACAGTAGCCAGAGGCAGCGTCAAAATCACCATCAGGGCATCTTTTACCGAACGGAATAATCCCCAGAGCAGAATCATCAGAATTAACAGGGCAAAACCGAAAATATTCAGCAAATTACCGATAGCCTGTTTCAAACTGTCTGCGTTTCCAGCTACTTTAATCTGCCCATCAGACGGCATCAGTTGCTTAATCTCGGGCAAAATAGTGCTTTCGACAGTCTCCAGAGTTTCTTCCAGTGTTATACCTTCCGGAGGCCTGATAGAAAGCACCAGAGTCCTGCGTTGGTCGATCCGGAAGATAGTGGCAGGCCCCAGAAGCGCTTCAACATCAATCAGTTCATCCAAAGGAACAACAGTTCCTGATGGCGTCATCAGTGGCGTTGAACGGAGCACCTCCGGAGAATGAATATCCCTGCCTTTCAGGATGATATCCATCCGTTCCTCACCGTCGAAATACTCACCTAACTGAACCCCCTCTCCCAAACTTCGAACCACCATCGGAAGGTTGGAACGGTACCAGCCTACCTCAGCCAAACGGCGATCGTCCGGTGTCAGACGAAGCTCTGGTGCGGTGAAATCCAGACCCGGCATGGGCCTGACTCTGGCTCCGGGCAGCTTTTCAGAAATAATAGGCATGGCCTGAGTTGCCGCTTCATACAGCGCTGGAAGATCACTGGACTGAAGCGCAAGATTGACGCCATTGCCATTACCAAACCCGCCAAACAGGCTACCCTGACCACCAAAGGCTCTGGTATCAGGAATCCCCTGAACGATCTCGTCCATCACCAGGCGTTCAAGCATTTTGACATTTTCCTGGTCTTTAGCCCTGACTCCCATAGAGGCACCACCAGGCCAAAGGATAAAATAGTAATTCTTCAGAGCCGGTTCTTTTTCTCCCTTCATATAAGGCTCAAGACGCTCAACCAGGGTAGGCATAATCTCGGTTTTAACAGCTTCAACACTGGTGCCCGGTGTAAAGTTAAACCAGACATCAATGGCATCCCTTTTTACCTCAGGAAGATAATCCATTCTTGGCATGGCTACTTCTGTCAGAACGACAGGCAGTCCCATCAGCAGGACAATTATGGTCAGGCGGCGACGTCCAGTGGCTGTCAGTTTCATGATCGTGGCAGACAACTTTTCCCAGATTGACTGAAAATTGTCTTTCAATGTCTGCTCCGGTAACCAGGCCGCTGCAGCCGCCGGCAAGACGGTCATGGCTACAATCAGCGATACCGCCACTGAAGCCGCAATAGTCAAAGCAAGGTCTGAGAACAGCTGCCCTTCAACATCGTTCAACAACAATACGGGGAGAAATATAGCCACAGTCGTTAAAGTAGACGCCAACAGTGCACCCCAGACTTTCTCAGCCGCTACAGCTGCACTTTCCCCCCTGTCCTCCTCACTGTTTTTCTCTCTCTGCCTGATAATGCTTTCCAATACGACGATGGCTCCGTCCAGAACCATACCGACAGAAAACGCCAAACCCGCCAGAGAAATCACGTTCAGAGTTCTTCCGGCTATATTCAACAGGCAGATGGTCAGCATCAGGCAGATGGGAATTGCCATGGCAATCATCAGGGTGGCCCGCCAGCGACGCAGGAAACCCCAGAGAACACCTATGGCCAAAATAATCCCGAACAACAGACTCGAACTCACCATATTCAGAGCTCGCTTGATGAAAACAGAAGCATCAAACGACTGCTCCATCCAGATCCCTTCCGGCTTTAATACTTTTTCATTCAGCCAGGCCACTTCTTTTTTGAGAGCCATCAACGCTTCCAGCGCATTCGCTCCGGACTCTCTGAAAACCTGCAAACCAATCGCCGGGTTGCCATTCTGGATGCGCAGAGTCCGTTCCTTGCCCCGGGTAATGCCGATTTCAGCAATATCCCTGAGGTAAACGGGTTTACCACTGCGCCAGGCAACCACCAGATCACCTAATTGATCAATTTCGTACTTGCCAGCCAACCTGAGTTTGAACTCACGTCGACCTATATTGAGTGTGCCACCGGATACATCAAAGCCTGCAGCCACTCGCTGGGAAAGCTCAGGAATGGTTATGCCCAGCTCAGCTGCCCGCCAGGCGTCAAATTCAATTTCCAGCTGCCTCTGACCTTCTCCTCTTACGGCCACTCCTGCCACACCGGGAATACTTTCCAGCACCGGTTTAACCTGACTGTCGATCAATGACTGATAGGTTTTTATCGACCGCTCATTACCTGGTAATTGTTGTATAAAAAGAAAAGTCAGGTTGTCGTTGGAACTGTTGTTATTCACAAAAGGTCCGCTGATATCCTCAGGCAGCCCTGACACTCTGTTCAGGCGGTTGATGACATCCAGAAGGGTCTTCTGCATATCCGTATTCAGGGCAAATTCCAGGTCTATTTCGACCCGGCCACTGCCTGAATTACTGTCCATTTCTTTAAGGCCAGAGATACCTTTAAACGCTTTCTCCAAAGGCTCAGCAATCTCAGACTCCATTTCTTCAGGAGCGGCGGCACGCCAGTAGATTTCTACCGATAAGTGGGGTCGGTCAATGTCGGGAAATAGCTGTATGGGCAGTACCCGGATACTGGCAATGCCAAACAGAAATACCAACGCCACCGCAATGGCCACAACGGGCGGGTGACTAATAGAAAAACGTGTAAGTTTCATAACCTCGTTCTGTTCCAACGTATTTTTATTGCTTTATAAGCATCCATGCCAACCGGAACAGCACTGGCTGACTATCACTTCAAAGATTCAGAGACTGCCTCTCCTTTTGAGAGAAGCAGACTCGTCACCTCAAGACTTTTTACTATGAAAATACCGCCACTTCAGACTCTGTAGTCATTTTCATGGTTCGGCTGGTCCGGTATTTCCGGCTCATGGCTGTTTAATTCGTCCCATATGGTAGACGCCGATGTACTCACCCTTTCTGAAGGCATAGTCCGGCGACTCCCCCTCTACAATAAAACCAAACTTTTTATAGAGATGAATCGCGGGCTCATTATCAGTAAAAACATTCATTTCTACCCGGCGTAAATTCAGCCAGTTGTCAGCCAGATTAAGAATTTCTTCCAATAACTGGCTGCCAACCCCCAAACCATGATGCTCATCTTTAACGGCCATCATGAATGCTCCCACATGGTGGCGACGAGGATTTTGCTGATGCATCAAAGCACCGTGACCGACTATTTCACCTTGCTTTTCTGCCACCAGAATGTAGACACCTGCCGGTGGATTACTCAGTCGTTTTTCCCAGTCAGCCAACGACGGGTGGGGCACCATCAGTGTGCCTGACACCGCAGTTTCTCCCTTATAGATGTCTCTCACTCCGGGAATATCACGACTCTCAATATGCCTGACTATGACGTCTTCCATGGCTTTACCCTCTATTACTTCTTTTTATCTCTTGCTTACACGGCTGGTTGCAGCGATTTTGTCTCAGCCAGCAATGAATCTTCTTCCATCTGGTTTCTCTGGGACTGGTACATATCCAGATACAAACCGGGTTCAGCCAATAATTGCTGATGGGTTCCCCGCTGCACAATTCGCCCCTTCTCCATCACCAGAATCAGGTCAGCATCTTCTATCGTGGTCAGACGATGGGCGATAGCCAGTGTGGTTCGACCTTCCCGCAGGGTTTGTAGTCCCTGTTTGATGGCCTGCTCCGTTTCGCTGTCGATGTTAGCCGTAGCTTCATCCATGATCAGAATCCTGGGATTCTGAGCCAGCGTTCTTGCAAACGACAGTAGTTGTTTTTCACCACTGGACAATGACTGTCCCCTTTCTCCCAGAATCTGGGCATAACCCTCTGGCAGCTTTTCAATAAACCCGGCAGCCTGAACCAGTTGAGCTGCATGCCAGACTTCTTTGTCAGTCACGTACTCATGACCCAGGTGAATGTTTTCAGCAATACTGCCCTCAAAAACAAAAGGCTCCTGAAACACCAGACCCAATTGCTGTCGCAACTCCTCTTCTGGGAAACTGGCCAAAGGCTGACCATCAATCAGAATTTGCCCACTCTGATACTGATAGAACCTCATCAAGAGATTGACGATAGAACTCTTACCACTACCGGTATGACCTACCAAAGCAACAAACTGCCCGGGCTCAGCCGTAAAGTTAATACCATCCAGTGCCTTATTATTGCCATCGTAGGACAGCTCAACATCCCTGAATTCTATTTTTCCTTTTGAGATCAGAGACTCTTTTACGCGATCCTGCTCAGGTTCGATTTGTTCATCAATGAGCGAAAATACTCGCTCCGCTGATACCACTGACTGCTGCCATACCTGCATCTGCATGGTGACATGAGTCAGGGGTTCAAACATCCGGTCCAGATAGTTGATGAAGGCATAGAGCAAACCAATTTCAATCGGCCCATTCAGCGCCTGCCCTGTAAAGCCTCCCACCATTAATGCCAATGCCAGGGTGGAAGCCAGATGAACCATTGGCCTTAGTAAAAGACCATTGATACGCACCAGACGGTTCTGCACATCCTTGTATTCCTGGTTGGCTTCCTCAAATTGCTCACTGATCCGCTTTTGCTGACAAAGCATCTGAATGACAGGCATCCCCTGAATCGACTCATTGACCCGGGTATTAATGTCACTCAGTACCGTTCGAGATGCATGAAAAACAGGATGACTGTACTTCTGATAGAGAAAAATGCAGCCAAAAATGAATGGCAAAATCGCTATACAGAACCAGGCCAGTCGGGCATCCAGTAAAAACATGGCAATCACTACACCAACGACAGTGATTGCGCCTTTCAACGTCTCTGGTAAAGCACTGACAAACAGATCCTTAATCGTTTCCGTATCATTGGTGACTCGTGATACCAGCTTACCCACAGGCTCTTTATCAAAGTAAGACATAGGCAGGCGGAACAGATGATTAAACACCTGCTGACGTATATCGTGAACAATAGCCAAAGCCACTTTCTGAAACAGTACCGTTTCCATCCAGGTCATAATTGCATCGAGCAAATACAGACCAAAAAAGAAAACGGCCAATGTTACGATCGCCGACACTTCCCAGTTACCGGGCACCACATGGTCATCAATAAAAGTTTTCATGATGACCGGTGCTGTCAGTCCCGCTACCGTTGCAATCATTAGCAGGGCAAAGCTCAGAATCAGCCTGTTTTTATAAGGCAGTCCATAGCGAAGCAATCTTTTGAACTGCTTCTTTTTTTCTAACCTTTTCAAGGTTCACTCCCTGTGTGGCCATCTTTTGCCACACACTCCTCATTATTCTTTTTACTACCGGTATGCGCTGCGCCTTTCTCAAGGTTTTCAGTTGCTCTGTTTAACTGGCAGCTAACTGTTCAACGGCTTCCTGACTCTGACGGTCCTTAGCAGCAATTTCCATTGCCTGACGCTGGTAGATTCGTGAATACCAGCCTCCGCTTCTAACCAGCTCCTGATGCCTGCCAGATTCTGCAATCTCGCCCTGCTCGAGTACGATCAATTGATCCGCTTTATGGAGATTGGTCAGTCTCTGGGTGATCAGAACCAGCGTTTGCTGCTGATCACTGTTCATCAAATTTTCCAGAATCTGTGCTTCAGTCTTCATATCCAGTGAACAGAAAGCATCATCAAAAAGCAGGACATCTGCCTCCAGCAAGAGTGCCCTGGCAATGGTTATCCGCTGCTTCTGGCCTCCAGAAAGGTTGATGCCTTTCTCACCCAGCATGGTTTCATAACCCTCGGTGAAGCCCAGAATATCATCATGAACACAAGCCAGTTTCGCCACTCGTTCCACTTCATTCTGTGAAACACCCGGACGGCCAAAGGCAATATTGTCAGAGATAGTGGCTGAGAACAGGAAAGGTTCCTGCGACACCACAGCAAAACGACTTCTTAAAGCATCCAGACTCACAGAATCATGAGCGCGCCCACCTATTTTTATAGAAACATCGGCATGGTCATATTCTCTTAACAACAACCTGAACAGAGTCGTTTTACCACTGCCGGTTCGCCCACAAATGCCGACAAAGGAGCCTCTTTCAATCTGGAAATTCAGCTGCCCCAAAGACGTCTGCGCTGTTCCCGGATAGGTGAAGGATTCTGTTGAAAACTCAATATCCCCTTCCGGTTTATCCTGAACATCCGAAGCTCTATCCTCCACATCTGACTGCTCTGCCATCAGTTTCTGAAGACGATTCAGGGAAGCACTGCCTCGTTCCACGATGTTAAACAACCAGCCGAAAGCGAACATCGGCCACACCAGCAGACCCAGATAAATGGTGAATGTGGTCAGTTCACCCACCGTCATAAGACCGTTTGCAATCCTCCATGCCCCATAGCCCAGGCTTCCCATGATGGAAAGACAAACACAAACTGCAATGGTCGGATCAAACAGTGCATCGACATTAGCCACTTTCAGGTTGGCGTCATTGGTCTTTTCGGATCTTTCCCTGAATTTAGCTTTTTGAGCCTGATTCAAGTCATGAGCCCGTATCGCTCTGATGCCTGACACTGACTCTTGCACGCGGTTATTCAAATCAGAAAACGTTTCTTGTGCACTACGGAATCGCTTGTGCAATAAAGAGGCATAACGAAACATCAACCAGGCCATAATCGGAAAAGGCATCAGGGCTACAGCGGTCATTTGCCAGCCACAGACCCAGATCATGGCGATCACTACTGCCGAACCAGCAACAACAGAATCCACCAGAGTCAGAACCCCTTCCGCAGCGGTTGCTTCAATAGCCTTTACGTCATTTGTCGCATGGGCCATCAAGTCACCGGTTTTGTGACGGTGATAAAACTCAGGCGACATCCGGGTAAAGTGGTGAAACAAACGGCTTCTCATCACCCGGCCCAATTCGATGGCACCACCGAACAACAGTATCCTCCAGCCATTTCTGAAGATGTAGACCAGCACGCCGGTCATCGCGATCAACACAATGGGTTTGATGATGTCCTCTGCAGTCATGGAGCCTTCAGCGGATAAAGAGCCTTCAGCGGATAAAGAGCCTGCCTGTATATCATCCACCAGCTGACCAATCAGCCAGGGTGGCAGTAACTCTGCAACAGAAACCAGTACCAAAAAAAGCACACAGAAAAAGTAGCGCTGCCAGTGGCGCTTAAAGAACCATCCCAGGTTCCAGAAAATATCCATTATTTCCCCCGAAATGCCTGTATGCAGCGAACAAATAGCCAAAGCCACCTGCATGGTGCTGCATCAAGCCAATCAAACTTCTTTAGAATTCTTTTTGAAAACGATACAGATGCGTCATCACAGCGAAGTGTCAACTGTTCAGTGGATTTTGCACTCTATCGATTAGTTGACTGTTACCAGTCAGTGCTGACGGGTCGTCAAGGCAGGGGGATCAGCATTCCACCCTGACCTGCCACACGGGAAACACGGCATGTATTGCCGGTATAAGTGGCTTTAGACGTGAAAACGGTCTTTTGGGCGGTATTGAACATGTTGCTACTCCTTCACCTTTTTATTTGGCTCATGGCTGTTATTTTGATGATGCAGGCCCTGTACTTGATGAAGTTCAGGCTGCATTCCAGCTGTTGGCTGATGATTGAGGTGCTATTGATTAGAAAGCGTTTAATAAAACACTTTCGTCACTCATGGTTGTTTATTCCTTATCCTTTTGCAGGGTAGAAGCATCAGGAATAAGCATTATTACTTAGCCGTATAACTGATGCAATAGCTTAGAGTATCTGACACGCGGATTTTTTTATTCTTCAAAGATATAAGGATTAAGAATGGTTTTTTTCCACAATAACTGCTCATCAATGCTGCTAAGCCCAACCTCATTACAGATGGACTTCCAGTTCGACTGAACGGTTTTTATCTGAAAATCAATAATATCTCTGGCTTCCTGTTCGCTTAACAAATAAGCATTTGCAGACTTAAGGCATACTGCAAGCTGACTCTGTCTCTGCCCTCCATAAATCAACATTGCCTGTGAAGCTATATTTCCTGAACGGCCTTGAGGACAAATATCATAGGCAGGTGTCAGAGTATAAGAGTCACCATCCCAGAAGGCGGCATGATTTCTGGCATGGTCGTCGGTGTTGCCACAAATAACGTTAAAAGTAATTCTGGAAAAAAGTTCACGCAATGTATCGGTCGAATTCACAAAGTGAGCCCTTACCAGGTCAGCAAGCTGCTCATAACTAGCATAACGTGCCTGCATCTCATTCAGCCCCAGTAATGTCAAAGCTGACACCATATGCCTTCTCAGCCAACCTGACTCTGATAATTTTCGATCAAACCTTTCAACCAGAAGAACATCCTTACCAGCAGAAGACTTCAGGCTCACAACTGCAACATTGATACCCACCAAACTGGCGAGTTTCATAGCTATATACTCAGCTTTAACGACACTGTACAGATCAGAGCTTGATGAGAATTTGGCAATATACTTTTTGCTCTGGCTTTCAATCTGAACTTTCGGACGGGCTCCTCCGATTGACGTTCCATGGTAAAGAGCCTGTTCTAACTCGACAGGAACTGCAACACCTTGCTCAACTCTCTCTGCTGCCTCAAGTAACTCTTCCATGGAAGCCCCAACAGAAAGCCGGGGAATATACTCGGTAGCAGACAACTGAAAGTCCAATGCTCCCACACGATCCGAGCCCGATTCCAGCAAGTATGTCAGCTCAGACAGCAAGGCTGTGTCTATCTGTCTTTTCTTTAGCCCCAGCATTCGGTTAATAATTACTCTACGCCCCCAAGCATCAGGAGAAGCATCACGAATACAGCCATGAATATCCTGACCAGCACCTGGTTCAAGAAGGCCTGCCTTTAGAGGTAATTCAGGTTCAAAAAGTGCAATAGCATTATTTCTTTGTCGATAACTGCGGCCGTAGTTAAAAACTAACTGGTCACCATCCAGCGTTAATCGCCCTGCTACTACCGGCTCTGTTTCTCGTTGCAACCATGTCCAGACAAACGCTTCCCGATACTCAGAAGTCATCATCTACCTCCTTCTGACTCTTTCGTATCCTTTCAGGAAGCAACTTGATCTTATCTTCAATTTTATCCAGCTTATCTCCCATGGAGATCGGCTCACTGTGAAATAGAGGAACACCTGTTAAAAAAGCCATTTCAAACACCAGACCTATGGCGCATGACATACTGCCTCTTTCGATCTTTTGCAGTGTTGCCCTGGAAACCCCTGCTCTTTCAGCACACTCCAACTCGGACCATTTACGCTGTTTCCTACCCAGCTTTATCTGTTTTCCCAGTAGAATAACGGCTTCCTCAGAGTACCCAGAATAACGTCTTGCCTTTGCCATAAGCCTAACCTGAAAATCAAACTTGATTATAATAATAGGCATAAGAACAAATAATGACCAATATTATGATCAAAAAGTCATTAACAAAAACTTCATTCTCCTTCAGATCAATGCTTGCTCTCCAACAGCTGTTCAAACTTCTCTACTAGCCCTTCAACAATCTTCAGACTGGATAGCCAGAATTCGGGCTGGGTTATGTCCTGACCCAGGTGTTTCTTGATCAGGTCTTCAGCCGTCATGGTACCGGTATCTCTCAACAGCTCACGATAAGCTGTCTTGAAGCCACTACCCATTTTATCTTTCTGGGCGTAGACCCCAAGACTGAACAAATAACCAAACAGGTAAGGATAATTATAAAAACGGGGCTTTTACAGGTTGGCTGATGAAAAGTGAGGGGTTGCAACAGAAATAGCCTTCAGGAGACGATTGATTTATAAGGATCAAAATTTCTGAAGGATCAGACATGTGTGCAACACCCTCACTAC
>NZ_JBPCXO010000372.1:0-23809 GCF_051008435.1 Endozoicomonas sp.
CACTTCCTCAATGTTGAGTGGTCAGTACCCAGCAAGCGAGCTGCTTCACCAATCTTGACTAATCTCTTATCCATAGTATGAGATTATGATAGATAATCATAGATTACTCAATACTGTTTCAAACCCAGTAGTCTCTGCATATCCAAACAATATAAAAGAGTCTATAGACAAGCCCTTGCCATCAGTCCTGACGCTATAGTCCGTCATACAAAAAAGAGTTCAGTAGCCAGCCAGCTCTTTGCTGAAAACCAGAATGCAGTGCTAAAGCCAAGGCTCTTGAGTATGGCGAACCATCTCACTAAAGAAGACTTCAACACATATTTCTTTATTCAATCGACCTGTCGCAAAGACCAGTCTGCTGTTGAGTTTTTGGGCTGGTACGGGTGTCACTCAGTTAAGAAAGAAAACCTGTCCCCAAGACTGTCAGCAATGGAAAACATTCAGATACTGTTGGATACCCGGGACAACAAAAACTATCTGCTGCTTCATAATCCAGACTATGAACAGCAGCCAGTCATATGGTTTTCAGGTATCCATCATTGTCTGAACAACCACCTGCTTCTGGCTTACGATAATCTCTCACACAGGCTCTATTGCCATACCCGGCAGACGGTTTCCACCTCTCATAAAGAAGAGACCACTGAACAGCAACCCACATTAAAAAACATGTTTTCTGAGGAAGAAATCGATGAGTTTTCCTATGATGAGGATTGGGATGACTTGTAAGCCGTGTTCCGCTCGATTACAGCATCTCAGCAAGATCAGTCTCGAACATTAACAATAGTAATGAAAACGCTGCATCTGATAGGGAATCAGCCTGGCATCTGTGCAGGCTGATAACCCTTCCTGCAGTTCTTCCGCTTCTGCAAGAGCAAAGTCGGAACAATGCCCATCGGTTTCCAGCGGTGAAATATAAATTTTGTCTTTTCCGCTCAGGCTTAACTGCTCAATGTACTTTCGAGTTTCAAGCTTGTGTTGGCCATCACCTGTTTCACCTACTCCAGACAAAACAGTCAGTCCTACCGAAATACCTGCGGACTGATAATCCTTAACCGCCTGAGTCACTTTAGACAGATCTGCTGCTTTTCCCAATTGGCCTCTGAGCTCACCCCAGCCGGTTTCCAGACCCACCACCAGCTGAGCAAGCCCTTTACCAGCCAGCAACTGCCACTCTTCTGAACTTCGCTGCACAGAATAGTCAGGATCAGAAAAAGCAGCCATGCCTCGTTTTAACGGCCCCAGTTTCTGTTCAATACTCTCAAGGCAGGCCGTTAAACGACGCTGGGATAAAGCCATGGCATTGGCGGAGCCAATAAAGACACCATCCCTGTCACCCGGCAACTCACCCATTAACTGTTCAACACCGGACAGATGCTCCTGCCATTGCTGATCACTCAATACCCGAAAAGGTTTGTCCTGATAAAACGCACAGAAGGTACAGGCCCGGTTAGGACAGCCTATAAGGGGCTGAACGACAATATCGCGATATCGATCCGGTGGCAGGATCGGTACATCTTCCGGGTAGACCGATTTATACAACTCAGACTACTGACGATAGAAACAGACATCCTGCTTCAAGGCCTGCTCCAGAATCAGCTGCAGAGCGTCATCAAGAGCTTCCTGTCGGATGACTTTTTGTACAACGGAATGGATTCGATCCAAAAGCTCAGCATAAGATTCATCTGATAACCACTTCTCACAGTGGCCCATCACAACACACCCATTCATACAACGCCGATAGAAACCGGTCTCATCTCTAAAGCTGATCCAGCGCCCCTGAGAATCCACCCTCAGACTTACTGCCGCAACGGGCACCTCAACCTTGAAACCTGCCTTCAAAGAACGAATATTGCAGGAATTCGTTGCTGTTTCCTGCCTGATTGACGCAATGAAACCCGTTTCATTGCCATGTAAGGGTTGCATAGATTCGATGCCTGCGATTAAATCATGCCTACTCTCCGGATAGACCACTGCTTTAAAAGCAGTCAGGTCTCTAAATAGTGGAGAGATTCACTGCAGCTATTGTACTGTGAAATCGCCATAAGCAAGAAATACTGCCCAGCAATCGTATAACGAAGTGCATAAGAATCCAGGCAGTTTTCAATAAGAAAGAGCAAGGATGGCAAGCTGTGATGATCAACGGCCTTGAATGCAAAAACAGCCTTGACCCCCTAAGACAGGGTTTACTCTTTGGTGCCGGTCAAATCTCTACCCGTCTGAAGTACATCTTGCTATCAGCCCTGGGCTTCACTTTATTGCTTGTCATGGACACCGTTCAGGGCAAATCTCGCCAATGTGATCATGTCCTGCTTGCCGGTCACCCTAACCTGCCTCCGATTATCTGGGGTGATTACCAGAAGACCCTGGGAGCCGCACCCGAACTGGTCTCAGACATTCTCACCAGAGAAGGTATTCAAGTCGATTCCGATTATCAGGGCGGCATCAACCGGGTTTTAAGAAAGCTCCAGTCTGGTGAAATCGATCTGAACCCGGCCATGGTTCGAACACCCGAGCTGGAAGATAAAGTGCACTTTATCGAGCCTCCTATCTACACCCAGAAATACGCTGTGCTGGTTAGAAAAGGCAAGCACAAGGATCTGAACAGCTGGGACGACCTGAAAAAACTCCTGGGCGTAACGCCCAAAGGCCTGAGCCTGGGCACAGAGTTCGACGAATACGCACGCAAAAACCTCCGACTGATTCGTACCTTTCATGCAAGGCAGGGATTGCTCATGCTCAACGTCGGTCGTGTCGACTACGCCATTTACCCCGACACCCAGGGGGACCTGTTTATGTCCCTGCTGGACTTCGAGGGCCGGTTTGAAAAAGCATCTGTTGATATCGCCTCTTTCAAACTCTACGTCGGCATTTCCAAAAAGCTGGACTGTGAGTTACCCCTCAAGTCACTTTCCGAACAGTTGAATTTCATGCTCAACAGCGGCCTGGCCGATCATACAGTGAACGACAACCTCTACAAATGGATGGACTTCAGCCTGAGCAAACGCCCTCGCTAACACTCACCTGCGAGCCGTCGACGCTGGAACAGGAACTATCACAGGCAGAAGCTTCTTGTACCTTTCTGGAATCTGAGCAACGATTCCATCATACTCTTCCTGGCTCATATTCAGCATCAGCAACCTGACTCTATCGTCCGTCATTACCGGAACATAACCCGGAATATTAAGCTCCAGAACTCTCAACCTCATATTCGTCAAAAAACTTTTAAGTTCTTTAGAAAACGTCTTGCCGGTCTGCAGAATGACTATTTTTTCTCCTGACATCACCAGGCCTTTTAGCATGACAAGGTTGGATTGCAAACTGATATAAACGACATTATTCTTGTGTTTCTTGACGGCTTTTTGGGCTGCTGCGGCCTCTACCTGAACACCTCCCCAGGCAAGTTTCGGTTCATTGATATCCGTCGTCCTGGCAACCGAATGCCCCGCTCTCGCCAGCGCCGAGGATAAATGCCCTCTGCCCGCTGCAATCTCAACTATAGGCAGCCCAAAGGCTCAAGACACTGAGACAACTCCCTGGCAAACCCGCTCGTGAAAATTTGATAAAGACCCACTCGATGATGCAGAAAATCGATGCTTAATCGAAAAAAGTTAATCGTATGTCTTACCCCCTCATCCACCGTTCCAAACAACATAGCTCCTTCCTCTCCCTCCATCATAATGACACCCATCATATTCGCCACAACTGGGATCGGATTCAGACTGTCAGGCACCACTCCCTGAAAAAGATCTTTAAGGTTATGAAGATACTCCTTCACAATGGAAGACTGTTCACTGCTCATTAAATGGCCATCTTCTATTGCCTGAACATAATCCAGCATAGCCACCAGATAGACCTCGGAAGATATCTCTGGACTGATTGTCAGAGGCTCCCCGTTAATGATGGACTGAGTGAGTTCATGAGCCTGCCTGACCGAGTCTGACTGAATCACGGCTTCGTAAATGGACTGAAATGCCTCCATCCCCGGAGGAGGTTCAACCTTCTTTCCAAGGGTATCCGTCTTCACAATCTTTATATCACTGAGCTCCAGCTCTGACACCAGTTCGCCAGGAAGAGACATGCTTCTGCCATTGCTGGCTGCTAAAGCTTGCTTCACTGCGGACTCCAGTCTCTGTGCCTGTTCTTTTGAGAACATTCTGAAAGGGCTTTTCATGACTAAAGAGAAGCCCGTGCTCATCCCGATACTGTGAATATACAACTGAACGGGAGGGTGCCTGTCTTTAAGATCATCCAGACCATTGGCCTCCACATAAGCCCTGAGCTCGGGAGAAAGATAAACACTCACTTTCTCAAGCAGTTTTTTCTCCACATAGAGGTATCTAAAACCACAGGAATAGCTTCCCAGACAAACCTCCAGAACCTCTCTGCCAGAAAGATCCCCCTCCGTAGAAGTGAATATATCGGGCCACTTTCCCCGAAGCAGGCGTTGAAAATCAGCCAGATTCCGGCTTTCAAAGAATGACATTGCCGCCACTCTCGACATCAGAGCCGCCATCTCTTCAGCATTATCAAGTTCGACCAGTACCACTTGAGGCACCGTTTCCACAGCAGATTGATACTTGGTTGGCACCTTCTTCATCAACTCTTTCGACGGGTTATCCACCTCACGTTTAGCGGCCTGATAAACAACACGAAGAAAATCCAGCTTCTCCCCCAGTTCAACCAGACTTCTGGCGATATCCATCACCTGATGACTGCAGTCCGACTTGTCTTGCATTTGTGACAGTCTGTTGAACTGCTCCCAATCCAATAATCCGGCACCATAAAGCCCCAGCAGTATCGAATCATGGCTCATCATGTTGTTTAACCGGCTCCTGACAATAATGGCGGCAACATTCAGGTCGGCTCCCTCACCCAACAATGACTGATCTTTGCCATTGCCAGAAGGTAACTGCCCCCCTTCCGCAGCCCCCTCTCTATGAGCAGCGTCTTCTCGCCCATTGCCCGGCTTTCCACGTGAAGGCGCTTTCTTCACCCCCTGACCTTTACCTCCTCCATGCGCCCCCGAGCCTCCTTTGCCTTTTTTCTTTTTGCCATACAACAAAATGCCGGGGGGCATCGCTTCCAGAACCTGAAACTCTACGCTCTGAGGGATCGCCAACTCGTCCAGAAGCTTTCTCACAAACTCATCATCATCTGAGAATGCAATGCCCTCATCCTGCCTGGCCAACACCTGAGTCAGAACCTGTTCCATCTCAGCCCTTTCTTCCCTTGAACGTTCGCGATTCCTTAGAAAAGCCAAAATACCTGAACGGGAAATGCCATATTCCCTGATCAGCTTTATCCATTGCGAACCGGTTAACACCGTAGAAAAGGACTGCTCTTCATTGAAAATCAAAACCTCCACCAGTAAAGGCTGTTCGTCTTCTCCATCGGAAGCACCATTCTGTTGCAACAACTCAGGCATGAAGACTGGAGTCAGGTCTATATCCAGCTCTATATTCACAAGACTCCTGCCTCCCCGTTTTGGCTTTTGTGGATACTCCCAGGAAGAAGCCGATGACAACCCCCCGTTTTCCAGTGCGGTCGAGCCTGACTGGCCCGACCTTTCAGAAGGATCAGACAAGGCACCGGTGCTATTTTGCAGCAGTGTTGTCAAACGATACGCCAGCTCTGAATACGCGAAAATGGGTTCAATACGTTGTTTAAACTCAATGGCTACACTCCAGAAAGCCTCAGAATGATCACCCGAAACCTGGCTGCAGTGTTTTAGCAAAGTCCCTTCATTCGCCAATTGAATTCGGGCGTCAGGGCTCGCTGGTGTTAACCGATTCAGATAGGAGCCTGTCGGACTTATGCTTTCGAGTATAAATTTCAGTAGAACGAGTCGAATTATTCGATGGATTCGTGAGAATAGTTGACCTATTTAATCGAATTCATCGAATAACTGGGCCGTTCTTTCTGGAATTTAGGCCGAAATAGTCTTAAGTCCGACAGGCTCCTAGTACTGGCCATTGAATTCCCGACTGATAGAAACGTTTCGGTAAACGTCCTCATTCTGATAAAGGGCTGCCGTCGAACAGAGAGTGAGTGGCGGTGCGAAGGCTTCATGACCTTTCCAGTTAACGTCTATCGCCTCGGTCTGATTACCCCATTGCTGAATCGGAAAGGATGCAGTGACCAACATGCCATCATAGTGAATGATTCGGGTATCCGAACCCATGACCTCATCGGCTTCTCCGGCCCACACTAACGATGTCATCATCAGTGCCAGTATTGAGATCAAAAAATAGATATACATTCTTCTTATGCCAACCGACGGAGGCTGATAAAAGTAGCTTATTCAGAGCGATGCAGATGTTTTATTCACCACTGAAACTCCAGGAGCTTCGAGCTAGACGACAATACGTGATTATTCAAATTACTGCTCGCATCCTCCTGCGAACAGCTAAACTACATTCTCAATAATGGTCAGGCCGATCATACGTTGAATGACAACCTCTACGGGCGGATGATTTCAGTCTGAGCAGGCTCCTGATTCCCATCCGCCTTCAATAGGCCTGCCTGGCTAAATCCATTTCACTCAAGTTGTTGAAATCCCATGAGCCAGACACCCCCTCTGCCGTCTGATCCAGACCATAACACCTGGATGGATCGATTCCTGAATACTGTTGAGCGTGTTGGCAACAAGCTCCCAGACCCGTCTTTAATGTTTCTCTATGGCATGATCATTGTCTGGATCTGCTCGGCCGTGCTGGCGCAATTCAATGTCGAAATGATTCACCCCACTACCGGTCAGTCCATTGAAGTCAATAATCTACTGACCGGTGATGCCATAGCGGCCTTCCTGTCGTCCATGGTGACCAACTTTACCGGCTTTGCTCCCCTGGGCATTGTTCTGGTCGCCATGCTCGGGGTAGGGGTTTCTGAAAAGTCCGGCTTTATTAATACCGGCCTGAAGAAACTGCTGGGGGTCACCCATGACAAGCTGTTAACCCCCATGCTGGTTGTTGTTGCAATTCTCAGCCACCTCGCAGCCGACGCAGGTTATGTATTGGTTATTCCCCTGGGCGGCATTATTTTTCATGCGGCAGGTCGCCACCCTCTGGCCGGGATTGTTACTGCATTTGCCGGAGTGTCCGGGGGTTTTGCGGCCAGCTTTGTGCCCACAGGAACCGATCCACTGTTGCAGGGGTTCACACAATCATCCGCACAGATTTTTGATCCTGACTATCTGGTAAACCCTCTCTGTAACCTGTTCTTTACAGCGGCATCAGGCATTCTGGTGGTTCTGGTGGTCTGGTTTATTACCGATAAAGTGGTGGAGCCCCGGCTGGACTGGCACGTGCCCATTGATCACGATGCGGAAGAAGCCACGGATATGGGCAGCTACACCGAGCTGGAAAGCCGGGCTTTCAAACTGGCAGGCCTTGCCATGCTGCTGGGCCTGGGATTGCTGGCTCTTTATGTCTACCCGGAAGATTCTCCCATGCGCTCCCCTGACGGAGAGCTCACCGCCCTTGCAGCGCCTCTGATGAAATCCATCGTGCCGCTGATTTTCCTGATCTTTGTATTACCGGGCATTGTTTACGGGTTGGTGGCAGGCACCTTCGAGAAAGCCAAAGATGTGATTGATGCCATGGGCGAAACCCTATCCGCCATGGGTTCCTATATGGTGATGGCGTTTTTCTGCGCTCAGTTTCTGGCGTCCTTTGGCGAATCCAATCTGGGAACCCTGCTGGCGCTCAGCGGTGCAGAAGTTCTGGAAGCTCTGGATCTGTCTGGCCAGGTCACCATTATTTTTATGGTTCTGCTAACGGCCATTGTTAATCTTCTGATCGGCTCAGCTTCTGCCAAATGGGCATTGATAGGCCCGATCCTGATTCCCATGCTGATGGCCGTGGGCATTGCCCCTGAACTGACTCAGGCGGCCTACCGTGTTGGCGACTCGGTCTCCAATATTATCTCGCCTTTAATGGTCTTTTTCCCTTTGATTGTCGTGTATTGCCAGCGCTATGTGAAAGACACCGGCATTGGCAGTCTGGCCTCGCTGATGATGCCTTACTCTCTGAGCCTGCTGGTACTCTGGTCTATTTTCCTGCTGATTTACTGGTCACTGGGCCTGCCTCTGGGTATTCAGGGGCACTACATTTACCCACCTCAGTAATGTTCAGTTCTGCTCCGAAATCTGGCTAAACCCCTGGGTTTGGCCAGATGCTTCACCGCTTGCCTTGAATCCCACTTCCACAGCTTTGCCTGAAACCGCCTTAGGCAGTTCTACCTATCCCCGCAATAAACGACAGTGTATAAATTCCTACACGCAGGATGACAATAATAAAGAAGGACGGGTCAGAAAATCGCACAGCAGGCGCTGCTCTCAGTAATAACAATCGATCTATCAGAGAAAAATACCGAATGGGAAGTGAACTCTATATCAAAGTGGGACTGTTAATCTCTCTTGCCGTGCTGGGCTGGTTTGTCGGTCGGCGGTTCAGAGTCGATCCAAAGGACATCTCCAGTATTCTGGTTTATGTTATCTCTCCCTTTGTCATCTTTATTTCCATCATGGAGTCTCCGGCAGATATCCATTTTTTCCGATACTCTCTGGCTGCTTTTCTACTCTCTTCCGGCTTTGCACTTCTGGCTTTCTTTCTGGGGAGAACACTCTGGAATGACAGCAAGGCAAACCTTTTCTCCTTTGCAGGAGGCACAGGCAACACCGGATACTTTGCTCTGCCATTGGTGCTCTCGCTGTTTTCTGCAGAGTACGTGGCCATTGCCATCTTTATTATCATTGGAGTGAATCTCTACGAATTCACTGTGGGTTATTACATCACGGCCAAGGGTAAGTTCAGCAACGCCGAGTGCTTCAAAAAAGTGATCTCACTCCCCATTAGCTATGCCGCGCTTTCTGCCCTGACCTTAAAATTCATGTCCGTGTCCGTTGGCAGCTCTGTGGCTGAATTTATGAACAACTTTAAAGGCGCTTACAGTGTTCTGGGCATGATGGTGATCGGTATGACCCTGTCGAAGTTCACCCAGCTCAGGATTGACTGGACCTTCTCTCTCGCCTCCATAGGCTGGAAGCATCTGTTCATTCCCATCCTGGGCGCCTTAATCTTGCAGCTGTTTACCCTCGACCCCCAGGCACTGATGGTCATGCTGGCAACGCCCATGGCCGGCAATGTTGTTGTTATCGCCAAGCAGCTGGATGTTCACCCGGAAGTGGCAGCCTCAACCGTCATGATGAGCACTCTGGCAGCCCTGTTCTCTGTCCCTGTCAGCATTCAGCTCATCAGTGCTTTAGGGTAAGAACGACCTTCTACGGGGAGGTAGCTGATAGCGGCTTCCCCGTCCGCCCTCCAGAATTGATACTTTTGTACCTTGTTTAGCAAGCCTCAACCTGCCTGAGCCCTACCCGCCCGGGGAACTCATCGCGCTCCAGCCACTCTAACTAATCAGCGTTATAACCGTGCGCTTTCCCGGAGCCCGTCTATGCTGGACTAGGAGCCTGATCGAGGGATATCGGTCGAGCATAATGTTCAGTAGAGCGAGTCAGTTTTTCCACTGGGTTTGTGCGAATAGTCATCTATTTAATCCAACCCAGTGGAAAAAGTGGCCGCTCTTTCTGAACGTTAGGCCGACCTGACTATTCCCGATCAGGCTCCTATGGTTAAAGGGAGTAGTTTTAAAAACACAATACCCGAGAGGCTGTAATGTTCAATCTGCATCGAATTCTTGAAGAAATGTCGACCACCGGCTGGATTATTCTGGTTATCTGCCTGCTTGTCTGGATTGCCGCTACCTACCTGATGGGCGAGCTCTCTGACAAGCGCTGGGGCGACAGGGAATCCGGCGCACTGATCGGCTTCTTTGTACCTGGTATCGTTTTTGTCGTCGGCCTTTGTATGCTCTAACCCTCCTTCCTGACTGATTCAGTGCCTTTCAAGGATCAGACAACATGCTGAAAACCTATGCTCTGTGGGAGCTTCCCCTGGTCAAATCACTGGTCGTAGTGATGCTGGCCTTGACCGCCTATTACCTGCTCAGGGTCAAACTGTTCTCCAGGCTGGCCCGGATTTGCGAATCCACTCAGAGTGACCTGGACGACCGGGTCCTCTATTTTTCCCGCAATCTGCTCTCGATCTTCATCATTTTTTTTACCCTGATGACCATTCTCAATATTTATCATATTGAGATCTCTCCCCTGCTGGCCGGTGCCGGTATCTTTGGTGTCTCTCTGGCCCTGGCTGCCCGGGAAACCCTGACCGATATTCTGGCCGGTGTGTTCCTGATTACCGACCGGCCCGTCAAGATCGGCGACCGGATCAAAATCCAGTCCATCGGGGGGCACTGGGGTAGCTGGGGCGATGTGGTGGATATTGGCCTGAGAAGAACCTGCATCCGCAATACCGACGGTGTCAGCATCAATTACCCCAATAATCAGCTGTCCAACTCCATCATCACCAACTTTTCTGACAACAAATCGCCCATTCGGGTGCGCATTCGTTTTCTGGTCGATTTCGATGCCGACATTGAATTGATCCGGGCCAAAGTTCTGGAGATTCTGGATAAAAACCCCAGAGTCTTGCCCGGCACTGGCTCTCTGGTTGTCCGCTCTATTGGCGACGACCATGATCAGAGCTGCGTTTCTGCCATAGCTCTGGAAGCACGCTACCGTATCACCCAGGTGCGCAAGCGAACCGAAATCCGCTCAGAAATTCTGGAAGAGCTGCTAAAAGTCATGAAGACCCACAACATTCCACAACCCCGACTGGCCCTGGAACACTCGCAGGCACTGAAAGACCCCCTCGGTTAGCCCGCTCCCCCTGCTATGACCCGGCTCAATATTTACAGTTCACTGACTGCTGCGTTCATCTCTGGTTAAGACCGGAAAGCTTAATTTGTAGAGCTGTGTACAACGCCGTAACGAGTTTCAGAAAACCACACAGCGACCACGCACTTTCAACAAGCTTTTATTGGACGGAATCTGCCGAGAAAACAACAAATTCAGAAGGCACCCTGACATGGACAACCTGCAGCAGACGCTCAACAGCCTGGATCTCGTCCAATGGACGATTGTGCTCAGCTATTTCATTTCCTGGCTGGGCCTGACGGCACTGGCAGGAAGCATTACCGAAAGAAAATTCGGTCATCGGGAAACCGGGGCCATCGTAGGCTTTTTTATTCCCGGACTTTTATTGTTGATTAAACTTCACCTGATGAAATAATGATTGAAACTGCTGGCTGGTGAGCAGTGTTATTTAAAGTCTGTTATTAAGAAGAAAGAAGGCGTTAATAAAGAAATGAATCAGATCATAAGATCGCCTGTTCGGATAACTTTTTAATCATTTCATTCTTTTCTTGTCTGACCGATCATATTAAACAGTTTAAAAAACGGCGTAATATAAAGCTGTCATTCAATTCACTGAATACCCGATTTAAACCATTAAACCAATCAATGACTGTATATCTTTTCATTTATTCTCTATCTTCAATAGATACCAAGCCTTTTTTGAGCTTGAAGTAATCCATCACAGCTATACTGTCGTCTTGTTCATGACTGTTTCAAGCAATGAACTGCCCTGTTTTTAGCTCATACCTCCCTGCAAAATGTGAGTCCTATCATGTTATCTCTTAGAAACGGCATTTTATTAACACTGCTATGTATTAGCAGATTTTTGCTTCCTGATATCGCATTTGCTCAACACGAAACAGCGGATGAATTTCCTTTCTTCAAACCCGAAGCTAACTCTTCTGCTTCCATGAATGTTCCCGCTGACTGTCGGGGCGTTATCATAGACGCTAATAACAGAGGCGTAACCGGCGTCATTCCAAAACGTTGCAGTAAAAGTAAAACCAAACTAAGTTCCACCCTAAATTCCTTTAAAACAACGTTATCAGAAAACAGTCCAGTGACACCTGTCACCAGGATCTCTTCGGACGAAAACTTGATTTATATTTACACCCCTCTGGACAGTATTAACGAACATCAGATGGCCCTGGCCACATCAACCCCAATAAACACTCCTGATCCCGATGCCTTGATCCTTTTCGGAAACCAACTCATTCAAGGGCAACTCATCTGCCTGGGTGGGGAGTGCTTCGTGACCTCGACAGACACCGATCTTCCATCGGGACTTATTGTTTTTACAAAGTCGTTGGGAAACCAACTCCAGTTAAGAGGCACGACATCAGCAGACGGAACAATAACTCCCACCTCAGTCCCCATAACATCAACCTCCCCCCATTCGCCCCTGGCTTCCATTGACAGTCTTGATGAAATGAGCGGACAGCAGAAAATTCTCACCCTTTCTGATTTTACCGGTGCAGGGCTGTCCCCAGGCGGACAGATCATGGGGAGTCTGGACAGCAACAGCTGGAGTATCAACGGAATTGGCCAGCAACGATACGCTTTCGGCTCTACTTATGAATCCGGTCAGCAAAGCCCCATTGCCGCCGGAGTCTCTCAGGGAGGAATGTACGCTATGCAACATCAGGGGGTGACCTATCTGTGGCTCCAGTCAGACGATCGAAATTTCACTCCGGGCACCGTCACACTGAGAATCCGCAACAATACAGGCCTAGAAATCAATTTCCTGAAAATAGAGAGCGAACTGCTTATCTACAAAGATCAGAGCCCCCTTTCTATCAGAATGAGTTATGCGACCATTTCCCAACAATCGGTTCGGGAACCTGTTTTTAAACGACTTGAAGATCTTTCTTCCCAGCCCCTCCCCATCGAACAACTCAGCAATACAAAGTTAACCGGCTATACCCATCAACCCATTCCAGTGAATGGCGACCTGTATATTCGCTGGTATGTAGCCCCTGAAGCCCCCTGGTATTCCGGCATCACTTATGATGAGTTGGGTATAGGCCCTGTCACCCTGTCATTACCGACGGTTCCTTTGGCAAGACAGCTTCGTGCCGCTGCTAATGAGATGCCTGACGATCAGGGCAGTGGAATAACCCCGGAACCCATGGAGCCAGAAACAACAACGACCACCACTGAAAACAGGATGGAAACCAGCACCTCGATGGTAACGATGGTTGAACCCACTTCCACAGGGATTGCCAGTTCTTCAACACCTGTTCTTCCTGAACCCAGCACCAGTGTCGTAGATGCTGATAAGCCTACTTCCACAGAAGTTTTAGAACCCACTTCATCCAGCATGCCTGAACCCAGCACCAGTTTCGTAGATGCTGATAAGCCTACTTCCACAGAAGTTTTAGAACCCACTTCATCCAGCATGCCTGAGCCAACCAGTGTTGCTATGACTTCATCAAGCAGCCTTGCTGTCGCATCAACCAGTACGGCTATCAGTACAGCTATGGCACCATCCAGCAGCCCTGTTCCCGAGTCAACCACTGTGGCTATGGCTCCATCCAGTAGCCTTGCTCCCGAATCAACCCGTTCGGCTATGGCACCATCCAGCAGCCCTGTTCCCGAGTCAACCACTGTGGCTATGGCTCCATCCAGTAGCCCTGCTCCTGAACCAACCAGCGCTGCTCTGACTTCATCCAGCAGCCCTGTTCCTGAACCAACCAGTGCTGCTATGACTTCCTCCAGCAGCCCTGTTACTGAACCAACCAGTACTGCTATGACTTCATCCAGCAGTTCTGTGACTGAACCAACTCTTGTTGCTATGGCACCATCCAGCAGCCCTGCTTCAACCTCCATCAGCGATGCTCAGATGCCCGGATCCAGCAGCTTTGCTTCAGCCTCCATCAGCGATGCTCAGATGCCCGCATCCAGCAGCCTTGCTTCTGCCTCAACCTCTGTTGCTGTATCTCCTTCCTCAACAACAACGCCGGTTGAATCAGCAAGCACCACCCAACAGGTAGCTCCATCACCCACTGGAACTCCCACCCCTCAACCTCCTACCGATGGCGCCACAACAAACTCCGGCGTGTCCACAACCGGCAGCTCCAGCTTGTTCTACACAATGGTAATGACGGTTGGAGGCTTAGCGATTAATTACCTGTCGGGGGGGCTTTTTTAGTACTGCACACAGTGTCTGATAGCAAAACGCCATCCGAAAGGATGGCGCTCTGAGATTCACCCGCAAAGCCAGGAGCAGAGGTTTCCTGGTTTTGCGGTCAGGCTATTGGCCTTGACTCAGGTGGTGGTCTCCACCTCCCGGCGACTCTCATAACCGGGCTCCGGGATCCTGGCTGTTTCCATATCCGGCCTTTTCTGCCCGGTCCAGATCCAGCGACAGCCCGACTTGATGTCTTCGATCACCAGATACAGCGCAGGCGTCAGTATCAAGGTAATGGCCGTGGCGAACAAAATACCAAAGCCCAGTGACACCGCCATGGGAATAACAAACTGTGCCTGCAGACTCTGCTCCAGAGTAATCGGCACCAGACCCAAAAAGGTTGTTAATGAGGTGAGGATAATCGCCCGGAAGCGTTCCTTACCAGCCTGCACCGCTGCATGGTAAAGACTCATGCCCTGATCCCGGCCCTTGTTGATAAAGTCGACAAGAATAAGACTGTCGTTTACCAAAACACCGGCCAGAGCAATCAGACCAAAGATCGACATCATACTCAGCTGCAGTCCCAGGATGAGGTGACCAATCACCGCTCCCACCAGACCAAAGGGAATAATGCCCATAATGATCATTGGCTGCAGGTAAGACTTCAGCGGAATGGCGATCAGTGCATAAACCAGCAACATAGCCATGGTCGTGAGCACCAGCAGCTGTTGCAGGGAATCCATCTCTTCCTTGGTGGCACCGCCCAGCACAATATCCACTTCCGGATAGCGGGCTTTCAGTTCCGGAGCAAAGTTGTCCATCACATCGTCCACTACCGTCTGGGTGTCCAGTGTTTCTTTATCCAGATCGGCACTCACCGCCAGTGAGCGTTTACCATCCGTGCGTCGTATGAAACTGGCGCCCTCGCCTTTTTCCACAGATGCCACCTGATAGAAAGGTACCTCGTTACCATCGGCGGTTCGAATCCGTACTTTTTCCAGGTCGGTCAGGTCGTTCCGTTCTTCCGGTGGGTAGCGAAGAATCACTTTCACCTCTTCCCGACCGCGCTGAATCTTCTGCACTTCTTCGCCATAAAAGCCCTGACGAATCTGGTTACCCAGGTCCGCCAGACTCAAACCCAGAGCCTGGGCAGAAGGCAGAATATCCACCACCACTTCGTCGGCGGATGCGTCGGCAGAGTTTTCCACATCAAACAGCCCTTCGTAACTGTTCAGATGTTTTTCCAAAGCGCCCGCAGCCAGATCCAACTGTTTGCTGTCCGATCCGGTCAGACGGAAGTAAACCGGCTTGGAGCCCCCGGCATTCTGCCCGGAAGAAAAGGTTAACTGCTTGACCCCGAGAATCTCACCGGTTTCTTCCCGCCAGAGGTTGGCGGTTTCTTTGGGTCCCAGTGTCCGGGTTTCATTCTTGGTCAACTCCACAAAGACAATGCCTGTGGTATCGCCCTGGCTCCACAGCATCATGCCGTCAAATAGCCCGGACTCGTCCGGATGACTGTCACGATACTCTTCGTCAACCTTGAACATGCTCTGTTCAATCCGGGTCAGGGCACCGTCACGTTCAGCAATGGAACTGCCGGCACTCATTTCCAGCTCAACCCGAATAAACTCACTGGGCACTTCCGGGAAGAAGGAGAAACGGATCAGCGGACTCTGGATCACCCCGACCAGCACTACCATTAACCCGACAAATACGCTGATGGTGAGGTAACGATTCCTGACGGCCGCCCCAATCAAAGGCAGATAACGGCGCTCAACAAAACCTTCCATCCAAAGGGCAAAGCGATCCTGAATACGGGTCACCAACCCTTTTTTCGCCGGGTTCTGCTCCAGCTTTTTCATATGGGCCAGGTGGGCGGGAAGAATCATTTTTGATTCCACCAGAGAGAAGATCAGGCAGAAAATCACCACCAGTGAGATCGCGGTAAAGAAAGGCGCACCGGAACCCTCGATCATCAACAGCGGTATAAACACAGCCATGGTCGTTAAGACCCCGAAGGTAGCGGGCACCACCACCCGCTTTACCCCGGCCACTACATTTTCGGGCGTGTGACCATGCCGCGATATCTGGGTATAGACACTCTCGCCAATAATAATGGCATCGTCCACCACGATCCCCAGCACCAGGATAAAGGCAAACAGACTGAGCATATTAATGGAGACCGGCATAAAGCCATTGGGCATTAACCAGATAGCCCCGAGGAAACACACCGGAATACCCACAATCACCCAGATTGCGACCCGAATACGCAGGAACAGACTGAGCAGCAGGAATACCAGAATGGCTCCGTAGAACATGTTCTCCATCATCATGTCCATACGGCCCTGCAGATAATGGGAAATGTCACCCCAGATCTTCACTTCCATGCCCTGGGGCAGGCTGGCCTTGCGCTCGTCGAGATACGCCCGCACTGCTTTGGACGTTTTGATGTCGTTCTGCTCGGTTTCCGAAACAATTTCTATGGCGACAGCGGTTTTACCATTGAAGCGGATCAAGCCCTGGCTTTCTTCAAAGCCGTCGTGAATGGTGGCAATGTCGGACAACAACAAACGACTGCCGTCCGGGTTGGTACGAATTTCAAAGTCGTAGAAATCAAAACCCTTGTAGGCCTGACCCCGTGTTTTAACGGCAATGTCACCGTCGTCGGTTTTAATGGAGCCACCGGCCACATCAATGGACGACGTTCTCAGGGCACGGGCCACCTCATCAAAAGTGAGCCCGTACTGACGCAGCTTTTTCTCGGACACCAGAATCGAGATTTCCAGACCACTCTCGCCCAGCAGATTGGTGCTCAGCACGTCTGGCAGAGTCAGCAATTCGTCTTGCAGGGTCTGGGCCATGCGCTGCAGCGAGATGCGATCCATATCACCGTACAGAGAGATATAGAGCACCTGCTCATTCTGCTCCAGCTTGGTGACAGTGGGCTCTTCGGCATCGGTGGGCAGGTTAGTGACCCCCTCCACCGCCGTTTTTACATCGTCATAAAGCTGGTCAATGTCGTAACCGGATTCCAGCTCCACCCGGAGCCGACCATAACCTTCCCAGGTAATGGACACTACTTTTTTAATGCCGGTAATGTCCCGCAGGGATTCTTCCAGCTTGATCAGTACCCCCTGCTCCACATCTTCAGGGCCTGCTCCCGGGTAGATAACTTCTACCTGCACCGTGTTCACGGCAAAATCGGGAAACATTCTTTTTTTGATGGTGACAGCCGTCATCAGACCGGCCACCACAATCATGATCATTAGCAGGTTGGCGGCCACCGAGTTATTGGTGAACCAGGCTATAAAGCCTTTCTGGTTTTCTGTCGTCTGCTCCATGGCTTACCCCTCACTGTCTGTCGGGACAGCAAGACCTGCTACCGACGGCTCGGGATCGATAAGACGCACCCGCATGCCCTCAATAGGATTGGCCAGAGGAGTAATGGCGATCCGGTCGCCTTCTGACAGCCCCTGCTTGAAGTAAACACTGGCTTCGTCGGCATAGACCGGGATGATCCGGCGAAAATGCAGGCTGTTGTTTTCATCCACGACCAGCACTCGGCCATCGCCATAAACCGCACTGCGGGGAAGATTAAACAGCCCCTCCAGTTCGCTGCCCAGAATACGGGCATAAACAAAACTGCCTGCCTTTAAAGGGAAACTGTCATCGTCGGAAGACAAACCGTAAGGGTCGTCCACTCGGGCTACGACATAGTGCATACGACTTTGTTCATCAACCACACCTTCTACCCGATCCAGGCTGGCTTGCCAGGTCATTGTCTGACTGCCCATGGATTGGGAAAGCTCCACCGCAACCGGCTCTTCCACCACTTCTCCGGCCGAAGGCAGATCAATAAAGTTGAGATCAGAAGGTTTCAGGGACAACCGGACTTCAGCATCGGCAATGGCAAAAATGGAGCCCGCCTGGATACCCGTGGTGACGTACTGACCCAGGTTGACACTGCGCTCACGCACCATGCCATCGTAGGGAGCACGAATGCGCGTGCGCTCAAGATCGCGACGGGCTTTTTCCAGCTGGGCGCTGGCCGCCATGACATTGGCTTTGGCTTCGGCTACAAACGGTTTACGCAATAACAGATCGGGAGCGTCGGCCAGTGACCGGCCCGAACGAGTCCAGTTCTTACGTTCGGCCTGGGCTTTGGCGCTTTCCTCCTGAAGACGTGCCTCACTGGCAGTCAGGTTCGCTTCTGCCTGGCGTACCGCCACACGATAATCACTGTCGTCAATACTGGCCAGCACATCCCCTTTCTGGAATACACCACCACTGACAAACTGGGAAGAGACTTCGGTGACAACACCGGCGACTTCAGCAACAAGAGAGGTTTCTATGGAGGGACGGACCACGCCCTGGCTTTCTACCGTGAAACTCAGGGTTTCGGGGATCATAACCCGAAATTCCACCAGAGGATCCACTGCCAGTTCTTCTTCCTTTTTGGGGGGTTTGGACCAAGTCGACAGACCGTACGCAATACCACCGCATACAGCCAGAACCGTCAGAGAGACCACTGTCTGACGGAGAGCGTTGTTTTTTGCCATGTTACCTGTCCGTGGGACATTTATAATTATGATAATCCTGTCGCACAGTACTGGATGAAAGTGCCTGAGTCCAGAACTGTGAAACAGTATCTGTACTCCGGCCATGAGATCCTGTAAAGCATCTTTCACTTAATTTACATATTACTCATTTATCCTCGGCCAACCGGCATTACTTTTGCTTATGATTTTGTGTATTCTCGACCGCTTCACAATTTAAGTAGCTGGCATTAAGCACCGCTGATAAGGACGACAGCCTGGTGAGGGCGGTAGCGTGCCTGAATGCAGAAGAAGTATAAATAATGAACAACGAGATCCAGCTGTTACCGGCCAAAGCCGATGATATGAACATCATCGAAAACCTGTTTCCCTATTACATTTACGAGATGTCGGACTTTTTGCAGAGAGCGCCCTCCCAAGAAGGCCTTTTTACTTTTAACCCGGAATCACTCACCCCATACCAGGAAAGCGAAGACCATTACCCCTTCCTTATAAAGTGTAATGATGAAATAGCCGGCTTTGCCCTGGTCAGACATTACCCAGCCGATCCGAGTCTATTCGATATGGATCAGTTTTTTGTGCTGAAGAAGTTCAACGGACTGGGTGTGGGTCGTCAGGCCTTTAAGGCTTTGGTTGATCAGTTTCAGGGCAAGTGGCAGGTTCGGGTGCTTAAAGAGAATGAGCAGGGGCTGGCTTTTTGGGGTGCTGTTATTGATGGGTTAACCCGTGGGGATTTTGTTCGGCGGGTTGCGCTGGATGAAGAACTGCCTATGTGGTTTTTTTGGTTTGATGGTGGTGACGTGGACAGACCTGAGTTCGAGTAATAACAGATGAAGTAAAAACTCACTCGCGGCTTATTCTGCTCAACAGATAGAAAATAATATAGATCATTGATAAATATAACTTTTTTAGAGATCTGAAAAAGTGGGATATGACTCAAGTGAGTTAATTGCCCCTGTTTTGGGGGGGGATGCTGTGTGTGTGAGTGTGATATCTCATATTACTTGCTTGGGTTTTAATGGCTGTTAGCTGCTTCATCACAATCCCTGCAACATTCCTCACAATCAATGATCATTAAAATCGGTAAGAGCAAAAAACAGACCTATGGTCTTGCTGTGAGGCTGAGCAGTGGATATGCCAATGAGTGGCATGATTTTTGGCTGTAGTGTAAATTTAGTGCTTCAGTAAGAATGCTCAGGACTGTATCATCTCAGGTTGCTCTTATGGGCGTTGCTAGCAATATCAGAGAGAATGGATTTTTCACATGGCGAAATGGCCTGATCACTACCCAGAGCAATGTCCTCCAGAGTCAGCAGAGTCTGTATCTGGTAAGGTCTATAGATTTGTTAATCGTACCAATCCGAAGGAAAGAGATTTCAAATCGAACTACGAACAGAGGCCAGGAACAGACTGGGGAAATCAAGGCTGTCAGGCTAGAGGGCTCTCTGTTTTCAGAACCATCGAGGCATGTGACGATATGGCAGAGCAAGTTCCAGCTTTAGCAAAGAAAAAGCTAGCTGTTGCTAATCTCAGTCAAAATGATGGTGTTATTGCTGAGACGCCATCTAGAAATTCAAGCGAGCACAATACGCTTTGGCCGTTAGTGGATGCAAAAGAAATGGCTAGCAGGTTCAAATCTGTAGATATCGAGGAGGCTGCAAATGCTTAACCTCCCAATGAACACGCTTCTTGGTGAACTGAAAATAGTTAATACTTTTCAGTATTTTGATATTCCAAGAATTTTTAGCTGCAAAAATAAAACAGGTACGCAGTACTTAGTCCTTTCAACATTTGATGACTATGATTCATTCGAGTGGATATATCTGCCCATTTCTAATGACAGACTTGCATCAGTTATAAGTCAAAAAATCACACTTCGAGAAGCATTTCAGCTCCCTGAAGATGGCTATATATTCTTCGTAAAGTCTAATTTTTATGGAGAAGCTGAAGTCGAATACAAATTCCCTGAGCAAATTGATAATGCCGACTTGCCGAAAGACGGTGTTTTCTTAAAATGTGATGAACCAGTTTCAATAGAATCAGATTGTATAAATGCAGTTGAGGCAGCGGTATCCTCAAGAAGAGAAATCTTTAACATGCACTTATATCAAATTGACAGCAAACTACCTGAATATGAAGCTAAGGGGTTTGGTTCGATTCTTATATCATTCCAAGACTTGGTTGACTCATTAGGACAATACTGCAATGGTGAACCAACGCTAAAGGGGCCAATATCCGCTGAAATATTAACAGCCACTAAATTTAAGGCCACAAAAATATTTAATGGTTCATTCGGTATACAGTTAAGATCCGACTCTTCTAGCGATCTGTTTTCAAACTCATTAGCATCTGATGCTATAAATGAACTGATTAATCTCCTTGAAACTGGAGATAATGAAGACTTTATCAGCAATAAATTGCACGAACTGCAAGGACGAGTCGCATCAAAATATAAGTCTTTTTTAAAGACTCTTGCTAAGTTAGATACGCCTCTCAAAGTAAATTGGGGGTCACCAAACCTTGAAAGAGGCAAAGATCTCAAACTGGACAAGAACACTATTGTGAATGCTTATAAGGCTGTTAGTAAAATTGATATCGATATGTCAGAAGCTACAGTATTTAAAGCGGAACTCTTAGGACTTGATGTCAAAACGAAGCGCTACAGGGTTCGAAATATAGCTGAAAATGAAGATTATTCTGGAAAGATTTCAGAAGAGTCAGTTAATAAAGTAGAGCATTCTGAGATTAATGGTATATATGAAGTTACCTTGAAAAAGGTTATAGAGACAAACTCATCTTCAGGTGCAGAATATACCAAATGGATTCTCACCGACCTACAGCAGCTAACAAATAAATCCAGGTGACGCCTACGGCGCACCTGATTTAGGCGTTATGTGGCGGAAGTTCAGTGTAGCCTCAAATACGTAACCATCGTACAGGTGGAAAGAAAGTTAAGGTTCGAGCCACTCTGTTGGTTTCATAATTGGCATTCAGGCATTGTCTTCTGCTTTATTCGTGCCATGCCAAAATCAGCATTTTGGTTATGTGACCTGGCAAGTTGGCTACTTTCTTTCCAACCGTGCCATGCCAGTTCAAAGGCTTCATAGTTGGTCAGTTTCGAACAAATCTGGCAAGCAAACCCGGAATCAAAGCTTTACGTGCAAGCCAGCAATCACTGCCCTGCCCTTCATATTGGGCACATGACGGTTAGTTCAGAAAGGTTCGAACAAAATAAATAGGACACCCACAAATTTGCTCTCACCCCATACCAGGAAAGAGAAGACCACTACCCCTTCCTTATACAGTGTAATGATGAAATAGCCGGCTTTGCCCTGGTCAGACATTACCCGGCCGACCCGAGCCTATTCGATATGGATCAGTTCTTTGTGCTGAAGAAGTTCAAGGGGTTGGGTGTGGGTCGTCAGGCTTTTAAGGCTTTGATTGATTAGTTTCCGGGCAAGTGGCAGGTTCGAGTGCTTAAAGAGAATGAGCAGGGGCTGGCTTTTTGGGGGGCTGTTGTTGATGAGGTTTCTGGTGGGCGTTTTGTTCGGCGGGTTGCTGATGATGATGGGTTGGGGATGTGGTTTTTTGGGTTTGGGGGTGAGGATGCAAGAAATGCAAATAACTCACACGCGGCCTATTCTGGGCAATAGGAAAAATAGCTTATAGCCTATTGAAAATTAATGTCTTTTCGAGACAATGGAAAGTTGAGGTATATCTCAAGTGAGTGAATTGTCCCTGATTTGGGGGATATGCCGCGTGCGCGTAATATCCAATATTGCTCGTTTGATTTTTAATAGCTGTTGAACTAAGCGTTAGGCACTTATATCTACATCGAGTAAACCATGAAAAAGTCATACCACATTTCAGGCACAGGTAAAGTAACGACTTATAATTGGATGTTTAAGGCAGCAAGGCTAGCTTTGGAAGAAGGCAATAGAAATGAAGAGGGCCAGTTTTTTCATTCAATGAACACTATTGTCTACTCTGCATTTGCTTTAGAGGCTTTCTTTAACCATCTTGGTGAGCATTTCTACGATGACTGGAGTAAGAGGGAAAGAAAACTATCAAAAAGGAAGAAATTCATTACATTTCTGGAAAAATGTGAAATAAAATACGATCTCGATAAAGAACCTTTTAGCAGCGCAATTGAAGCATTTGCATTTCGAGATCAACTAGCTCATGGAAAAACTGAAGAAGTAGAGATAAGTAAACCTGTTGAATTAACAGAACAAGAAGAAAGGTTCTTCACAATCGGTAATGATTGGACAGAGTTTTGTAAAATAGAAAATGCAAACAAAGTATTTTCTGATACTAAGGATCTGATTAGTAGAATGTTCATTGCTGCTGATCTGGGAGATCATCCATTTTTACAGTTCCAAAGTAGTGTATACAACAAGAGCCTAACAAAGGGCTCAAGTTCGTTCCAGGGCTAAAGCCCTTCCACCCGACGCGTCTTCGGCGCGCGGCTTAGCCCGGCGTTAGGCATTTTAGAGAGTTCATACATTGAGTCAAAGATTACCTAAAAGACATAGGACTCATCAGCTTGAAGCTGAGTCTGTTTTAGAAATTCAGAATGCAATTCCATCAACATGGGTTTATAGAACACCTGAATATGACTATGGAATAGATGGTGAAGTTGAAATTTTCGATGACGAAGGCATAGCAACAGGAAACAAGTTTTTAGTACAGCTCAAAGCAACTGACCAGGAAAAATTAAGTAAGGCCTTAAAACTTAGATTGCGTATTGAGACAAAAATAAAAATAATAAATAGGACACCCACAAATTTGACAGCCCCCTAACCTGCTCTCAAACCGTGAGATATTGCCAATTTCATAAAGGATGGTCAGCGCTAGGATATCGCCTACTCCATAGATGGTTTTCAACAGAGAATAAATAGAGAATAAATAGGACACCCACAAATTTGCTGAAGAAGTTCAAAGGACTGGGTGTGGGTCGTCAGGCCTTTAAGGCTTTGGTTGATCAGTTTCAGGGCAAGTGGCAGGTTCGGGTGCTTAAAGAGAATGAGCAGGGGCTGGCTTTTTGGGAGGCTGTTGTTGGAGGGTTAACCCGTGGGAATTTTATTCGGCGGGTTGCGCTGGATGAAGAGCTGCCTATGTGTTTTTTTTGGTTTGATGGTGGTGACGTGGGCAGACCTGAATTAGAGAAATAGCAGATGAGGTAAAAACGTAACTGCTCAAAATTCGTAGGCAGAGCGGTTCATGAGCTGAACAGATTTTTCCCGCACCATGTCTGATAACCGGGGAATAGTTCCAGTCCCGGAGATTCGATCCTTCAGATATCTGGAG
>NZ_JBPCXO010000373.1:0-11812 GCF_051008435.1 Endozoicomonas sp.
AGTTCGCTGACTTCTGTTTCAAGTGCTGAGGTTTTGGACGGCTTCATGGGTTGAGATTATGCCCGACTCGAATACACAAAGTTTTGATGCCTGTGTGTTGACTCCCTACGAATTCTGAGCAGTTACACCAGAGACATACTCAGAACAAAGCTGGGTTGCACTATTTAGCTGGATTGCTTCGCAGTCAGGTAGTGAAAGTCAGCATCTCAGTAGTCTCTTAAATCTGGTTCCTGAGAGTCATGCTCAAATATTTGCTCAGGTAGTAGGGTCAGCAGAAATATATACTGAGCTAAATATTGAGCTGGAAGATGGAGAGTCTGAGGTGTTACCTGAGCCTACCCCAGCAAGCTTTATTCAAATATTGATGCAACTCTATCCTTCTCAGCCCAACTTCATTGCAAACTTTGCTCAGAATAATGGAATAACATTGCCTGTTCATTATGGAGAGGCAACCTGGCAACTGATTATAAACTGGCTGGTCGTGCATCAGGCCGCAGGCGAGCTTCATAATATGGCTCAAAGCAGTGATGGTGCTCAGTTCCTCAAAGCGGCAAACAGATTCAGGGACTATCGACAGGCTTGGGTTGATGGATCGTTAGAAACGGATTTGTGATGAGTTAATTGTAACCAGGCTTATGGGTAAGTACCCATAAGCCTGGTGAATCAAATAGCTGGATTAACTGATATTGCCAGTTACACGAACCCGTCTGCTCCCAGCTTCTGATATCGGCTCTTGAGCCTTTCTGGCTTCTTCTTGTTTCTTGTCGATGACGTTCTTAATGGCAATCAGAAAACCCATGAATACAAACGCGCCTGGTGGAAGAATGGCGAACAGAAATTGTTTGTAATCCTGAAAAACGACAATCGTCCAGTTTTGGGCAACGGGACCCAGCAGCAGATCCATACCTGAGAAAAGGGTTCCCTGGCCGACCAGTTCCCGAAGAGCTCCCAATAAAACCAGAATGACCGCAAAGCCAGCTCCCATCATGAAACCATCAAAGGCTGCGGGCACAACGGGTTGCTTGGAGGCATAAGCGTCGGCTCGTCCCAGAATGATGCAGTTGGTGACAATCAGGGGAATGAAAATCCCCAAAATTTTATACAGCTCATAGGTATAGGCCTGCATCACTAACTCGATGCAAGTGGTAAAGGAAGCGATCACCATAACAAAAACAGGAAGGCGAATAGCATCAGTCACCTGGTGTCGAATCAGAGAGACCACAATGTTGGAGCCCATGACCACCAGCATGGTGGCTACTCCGAGTCCCAGAGCGTTTACGATGCTGTTGGATACACCCAGCAGGGGGCAAAGACCCAGAAGTTGAACCAGAGCTGGGTTATTCTTCCAGAGTCCGTCCCAGGCAATCTTAGCTGCAGACTGATCAGCGAATAATGATTTTTTCTGCAGTTCTGAGTCCGTAGTAACGTCATCAGTCATTTTTCTGCTCCCTTGCCAAGGTTTCCATGGCTATTTTGCCCTGCTTAAAGAGTTCTTCCTTGTGAGAGTCAAAATAGTTCAGGGTTCGATAAACCGATCCAACAACCGCTCTGGGGGTAATGGTGGCACCGGTAAACTGGTCGAACTGGCCACCATCTCTCTTGACTCCCCAGTCTTCAGGCGCTGGGTCGATGAGGGACTTCCCACGGAACTGCAAGATCCAGTCGGATACTTTGGTGTCTATTTTATCACCCAGTCCAGGCGTTTCCTTGTGCTGGGTGGCCCTGACTCCGGCCAGAGTCCCATCGGCATAAATGCCGACCAGCAGCTCGATTTTTCCGGCATAGCCATCCGGCGCTATAGCGGGAAGAATCACCGCAATAGGCTTGCCATTTTTGAAAGCCACGTACCCATACTTTTCAGAAGGAGTGGCCAGTAAGTCATTGGCAGGGAGGGTAATCCGGGTATCAAGAATGCTGTTGTCGTGTGTTTCATCCGGAAGGATTTCTTTCAGAGCCCGGGCTTCAAAGGCACGAACCTGAGCGTGAATCTTCTCTTCAGTGAAAACAAAAGTCAGAGCAATAAGGCCTACGGTGAAAATAGCAAACAAACCCAGTGTCAGACTGTTGCGGATTATGCTTCTGGCCAGATCTACAGAACGCTTTTTCTTTTCAGAAGACGGTTCTGGCTCATTTTGGCCTTCTTTCTCTGCGGGCATTCGTGAGTCACTCATTTGCATTCACTCAGGGCTGCTTTGGCAGACCCTTATTAGGCTTTTTATGGCCATAGGTTCTGGGCTGGGTGTAGTAATCAATCATTGGTGCTGCCATGTTCATTAACAGCGTGGCAAAGGCGACACCGTCCGGATAGCCCCCCCAGGCGCGAATAACATAAACAAAAATTCCGATTCCAGCCCCAAAGATCAGTTTGCCCTTGTTGCTGGTGGCGCTGCTGACAGGGTCTGTAATTATAAAAAAGGCGCCCAGCATGGTGGCACCGCTGAATAAGTGAAACAGAGGAGAGCCATGGCTGCCTGATCCTGTGCCCCCCCAGAATAAGGTGGACATCACGAACAAGGCTGCCAGCATGCCAACAGGAGCGTGCCAGGTGAAAACCTTTTTGTAGATCAGGAAAAGACCGCCTGCCAGATACGCCAGGTTGATCCAGAGCCAGCCACGACCCGCAAAGTAATGCAGTGCCGGACTTTCTGACCAGAGCTCTTTCATGGTCAGCGATGAGTTCTCTCGAACCACATCCAGCGGAGTCGCCATGCTGATGGCGTCAATATTAATAGGCTGGCCAAAGAGTGGGAATAGGGTGAAAAGTGCATCGCTGAAACTCTTCACGGCCGTATGCCCTTCTGCACCTGCTCCTGAACCAAGGGGGGGTAGCCACTGGGTCATTTCCTGAGGGAAAGAAATCAGCAGGAGTACATAACCCAGCATGGCAGGATTAAACGGATTGTTGCCCAAGCCACCATAGAGTTGTTTACCAATAATAATGGCAAAGGATACCCCGATCAGGGTTAACCACCACGGGGAGAGTGGTGGCAGTGCCAGAGCGAGCAATACGGCAGTAACAATCGCTGAGCCATCCGACAGATAGAAACTGACAGGGCGTTGCCGTATTTTGAGGATCAGGGCTTCCGAACCCAGTGCAATGAATACGCACCAGACAAGATTGATCAGCGTTCCCCAGCCAAAGAAGATGGTCTGCATGGCCAGACCTGGCACTGTGGCCAGGAGGACCCGTTTCATTACCTGCTGCGTGCTATTGGGGCCGCGAGCATGGGGGGATGTCTGCCTTACCAGGGTCATCTTTTTTTCCGCTACTTAATTGATCTGTGGAGTTGCCCACCAGACAGGTTGAAAGAATATGATTGGAATTAATAGCAGCGAGAAAAGCCAATACACAGCGGCTTGGACTTTATTTTTGCTTTCCCGATACAAGGCTAGCCAAAGCAGAGCACTGAAAAAAAGGATAATAAAATATAACATAACGGCATAGATACCAATGCCATGCCCTGAGATTATATATTTTCCGTAGAGTGCAGCTATATAGGCTTGCGCAGCTGATACAGAGCTAATGGCTAAAACAAACAAAAGAAAACTTTTGTTCATTTTTGTGGTTACTTTTTTTTGGCTTTATCAGAATGAACTTTGAACTTTCTTCTTCTCTCTTCTGGTGTGTGCTCCTCTAATTCATCGGGAAAAAGCTCGGCGTCTGTCTTGTCCAGATTTTCAATATTGCCAAATATTGCACCGCTTTCTTCAAAGTCTGCAGGCTTGTGGTTGTCGCCGAAAATATCCTTGATATGCTTTGAAGATTGTTCTACGAGCCATTCTTTAAACTCAGGCGTACCTTCCGGGGGTCTTGTCGATTTTTTGTCAGTCATGTTAAGTCTCTATAGCAAAAATCACCACGCGAATCGTATGAAAAGCCAGGTTTACTTAAATAATAATTTTGAACTTCAGTATTTACCGGGTTCATTATGCGCAATTGTGATGTTCCTATCGAGAGTGCATAATCAACTCCGGCTGCAATAGTTATATCAGTGATCAGTCCATCCAGTGGTGTTTCTAATGGGGCTGACTCAATAAAGTCTAACCGAAGTTTCCCGCCACCCCATGTAGGTCTTCCAATGCTCGCAGCGCAAAGAGTCTGGTGACGATACCAAATGGAGAGTTCGAACCGCTTCGGGTGCGTTTTGTATTTTTTCTGAACAACATCCCAGTCCCAGGCAACGCGTCTAAGTCCATGCAGCTCCCATTTTTTTAATTCGTGTTGACTCTTAAAGGTGAAACCTTCCAGTGATATCGTGTCTTTTTGAATCGCCATGCTGCGTTTGTTGATTAAAACTGTCGGTAGTCCTTCGTGTGTTGCTTCACGTGCCACTTGCCGAAGAGCTTCATATCTGTTTTTAACCAGGCTATAGGTAAGTTTGGGTTGGGCTGTCATTGTCATTCCTTCGTTTTATAACGGCTCAGATGTTAAAGTAGTGGTTCCTGTCAGCACTTTGGACAGAGTATCTACTTTCTTGCGGCACTCTTCCACTTTTTCCTTCAGAGCTTCAGTTTCAGAGCTGTTTTCTTCAAGTGCTTTGGCCAGGGCTCTCTCAGCTTTTTTCAATGCCGCTTTTGCCATAGCGGATTCTATTTTCAGCTTCTTGGCAGCTTCATCGTTAGCCGTCTTTTCAGATTTTGGGGGCTCAGTAGAGGCTGCTTCGTCAAAATCTTTCTGTAGTTTGGCAACCTGCTTCTCCAGCATACTGACATCAGCACTTAGCTTGTCAGCGTCGCCTTCTCCCTTTTCTTGGGCCTGTGTCAGAGCTCTGCGCGTTTTCTTTAGCTGGGCGTTGGCCAGAGATAGCTGGATCTTAAGTTCTTTCTGATCAGCAGACATGGCTGCTTTAGCTGGTTTGCTATTGGCTGACCCTGCCGCAGCCTTTTTGGCTTTGGCTCTTTCTATGGCCGCTTGAACCGGATCTGTGACCGCTGATGCACCCTGACTACCTGAAGACTCTTTTTCTGCTTTCAGTTTGGCAGCACGCTCAGCATTAGCTTTACGTTTGGCTTCTTTCTCGGCTTGTTCTTTTTCCAGACGGGCCTGGCGGTTTTCGTAGCGGACTTTGGAGCGCTCTGCTTTGGCATGCTTGGCTTCCTGAGCCCGGATTTCACCTTTGGACGCCCGGTAGTATTGAACCAGTGGAATGCTGCTGGGACAAACAAAGGAGCAGGCACCGCACTCAATACAATCAAACAGGTTGTGATGTTTCAGCTGTTCATGGTTTTCTGATTTTGCGTGCCAGTAAAGCTGTTGAGGTAGCAAAGACGATGGGCAGGCCTCTGCACACATACCGCAACGAATGCAGGCTTGAGTGGGCATGGCCGGAGGGAACTCTTCCTGTGTTCCGGCAATCAGACAGTTGGTGGTTTTGGTGACAGGGATATCCAGCTCATCCAGGGTGAAACCCATCATGGGTCCACCCATAATCAATGTTTCCAGCTGTTGATCATTGACACCTGCGCAGGACAAAAGGTGTCTGGTCGGTGTTCCCAGCAGGACTTCAAGATTGCCCGGGCTTGATAGCGCTTCACCCGTCATGGTCGTGATTCTGGAAATCAGGGGTTTTCCATACTGGACCGCTTCATAAACAGCCACAGTCGTACCAATGTTTTGAACCGCCATGCCCAAATCTGAAGGCAGTTTCCCAGAGGGAACTTCAAGTCCTGTCAGTATTTGAATCAGCTGCTTTTCACCACCGGAAGGGTATTTGGTTGGGAAGACCACCACTTTTATCTGATGACCTTTGCTGCTCTGGGCTACCGCTTTCTTAACAGCTGCAATGGCTTCCGGCTTATTGTCTTCAATGCCGATAAGGCAGCGCTCTGCATTGAGCAGGTGTTGCAAAATTTCGGCACCGGCCACAACACTGTCAGCACGCTCTCTCATGAGCATGTCATCAGCTGTGATGTAAGGTTCACATTCAGTGCCATTAAGAATCAAGGTGTGTATCGGGCTTCTGGGAGACAGCTTAACAGCTGTTGGAAAACCGGCTCCACCCATACCTGCAATACCCGATTGGCGGATATGATCAACCAGAGCCGAAGGCTCAATAGATTTGTAATCCCTGACGGGCTGGAGCTCACACCATTGATCTTCTCCATCCGGAATTAATGTAATGCATTCGTCGTGCATACCGGAAGGGTGTGGTATGGCTTCTGAACTGATTGCAGCAATGGTACCGGAGGTGGGAGCGTGAACAGGCACACTGACAAAGCCGGTGGCTTTGGCAATCATTTGCCCTTTTAATACCTTCTCTCCAACAGAAACAATGGGTTCAGCAGGGGAACCAGCATGTTGTGACAAAGGCAGAATTAACTTCTCAGGCAGTGGTGCTGGCTTGATAGGCACACTGGTTGACTGGTGCTTGTTTTCTTCTGGGTGAACACCACCGGTGAGAGGCCAGACCCTTTGCTTTGATTCAGTAATATCTTTGAGAGGCAGGTTCATACTGCTTGTCCTCTCATATCAGTGGCGATCAGGCCGGGTTCTGCTTCCTTGGAGGGCAAGGTCCAGCTCCAGGTACGGGTCGTTGTTTCAATGGCTACCATGTCAATACAGTCAACAGGGCAGGGTTCAACACAGAGATCACAGCCAGTGCACTCATCTTTCATAACCGTGTGCATTTGCTTGGCAGCGCCGAGAATAGCATCGACCGGACAGGCCTGTAGGCATTTGGTGCAACCTATGCATTCATCTTCCCGGATGTAAGCGACCATGGGTGCTTTTTCTGCACCGTGTTCTTCGTCCAGTGGTTCAGGCTCAACATCCAGCAAATCGGCCAGTTCATTGATGGTGGACTGACCTCCTGGAGGGCAGCGGTTAATAGATTCGCCACTGACAATAGCTTCTGCATAGGGGCGACAGCCAGGAAAGCCACACTGACCACACTGGGTCTGCGGCAGTAGCTCATTCACCTGATCAACAATAGGGTTGCCTTCGACCTTGAAGCGAATGCTGGCAAAACCCAGTATGGCGCCAAAGGCCAGGGCCAGAGCAAGAAGGGCGATAATGGCGAAGAAGACGATTTCCATAATCCTTAACAGGGCTCCCTTACAGTTTGATCAGGCCGGTGAAGCCCATAAAGGCCAATGACATCAGGCCAGCACTGATCATGCCGATGGCAGCTCCCCTGAAAGGAGTGGGAACATCGGCAGCAGCGATGCGTTCACGCATGGCAGAAAACAAAACAAGTACCAGTGAGAAACCGGCTGCGGCACCAAAACCATAAGTAGCAGAGTCAACCAGTGAACTGTTCAGTCGGTTACTGTTCAGCAGAGCTACACCCAGTACGGCACAGTTACTGGTGATTAAGGGTAGGAATACCCCAAGAACCCGGTGTAACAGAGGGCTGACTTTTCTGACGACTATTTCGGTGAATTGGACCACTACCGCGATGACAAGTATGAAGGCAATGGTTTTTAGAAACTCCAGACCCAGGGGAATCAGCAGGTACTGATACGTCAGATAACTGCAAATAGAGGCCAGGGTAAGAACAAAGGTGGTAGCCAGAGACATTCCCATAGCCGACTCCAGTTTATTGGAGACACCCATAAACGGACAGAGGCCCAGAAACTGTACCAGTACAAAGTTGTTGACCAGGATGGCACTGATCATGATCAGTACCAGTTCGCTCATCTGTTCCATTTTGACTCTACCGAGAGTGTGTTCGAGGGCAGGCTGATCGATGAATGCCCTGTTCAAAGATCAGCAGTGTCAGTACCCGAATGTGACCGTTAAGTATATATGCTAGAAAAACGCAGTTAAATGACCTTTAAAGATCTAAAAGGAATAAATATAAAACGGCTCATGCACTTGCTTGAACTAAGAAGGCTTCCCAAAGAAAGGAGATTGCCATTCCTGACTGCATTTCATGGTAAAAACTGCGGGATTATAGCGGGATTGGAACGCTGATGCATTGTGGAAATCCATAGAACAACTTATGGAGGGGAGGTGAAAGTTCTATTTAAAAGGAAGATGCAGGACAGCTCGATAGGCTATCCCATCTGTATCAGGTGTTATTATTCTCGTTGTTGAGGCTGGCGAGTAGTTCCTGACCATTACCCAGCAAAGAGGAAGCAAGATTTCGTAGATCATCTAATTCGAGAGAGGACAGATGGCCAAATACTTGTTCATTATATTGTTCCAGTTCAATCAGAGTGGCGTCGATCTTGCGCTTTCCATTTCTGGTCAGTCTGAGTAGAACGCTTCTTCGATCCTTGGGGTTGGTGGCCTTGAGGATATAGCCTGCTTCCACCAGCTTGTTCACTTCCACGGTAATGAATGCACCGGAGACATTCAGTATGGACGCAACATCCCGGACGTTGACGCCTCTGGTATTGTCCGGTTCTGCCAGTGTCAGCAGAATATTCAGCTGAGGAGTACTCAGACCGATCTTTTCTGCCATGATTTTTTTGACGGAAGTCATCATCGAAGAAAGCTGGTCCAGGTTACGCAGCAGCTTTTGGTATTGGCAGGGACGGGTATCCGCTAGGTCCGGTGATGCTGGCGGCCTATCAGAGAACGGGGATTCAGATATCAGTGCACTGCCGAAGGCAGTCTTACCAGTTATAAAAGGATTGAGTTTCGCCATAACAACCTGACTGTCTTTTCATCGTTATTTTTAATATGAAAATTCCAGAGGACCGTCGTACTTCAGACAGGCTCCCAGAGTGCCGAAGGCAAAGAAAGGTGATTTCTTTCGCTCATGGCTGCCTTATTGAAGATGCCATCATGGGTGATAAAACTCTGGGAATAGGCTGTTCATTTTATTGAGCTTGGTGCTTGAGTCCTATTCTCGATCAGTTTCCTGAGTCTGGCATTCGTTCATGGCTAATGCAGTGAGGATAACAATGATAGGCGCGAATGACTATGAGCGTAAGGGTAAAAGGCACCTGAATTGCGCATAAACGAGCAATAAAGCGGTGCGCGTGCACTTTTATGGTGAGGTTTGATTTCTTCTGATTCTTTTTGGTGTGTGAGGATGTTACTCAATCCATAAAGGGTGTTTGGTCATAATTTGTAAAAACAGCTCTGATTCAAGAAATGTTGTAAGCCACCTCTGTACTCTCTGATGAGGCGTTGAATAAAACCAGTTTCTGTCTACGTGGGCAAACTGTCGTATAAAAGGGGCTATAGCCATATCCGCCAGAGTGACTTCGTCTCCCATTAAATAGTTCTGGCTGCTGAGTTTGCAATCCAGTAACTCAATAAACCGTTCCCCCTGAGTACGGTAATACTCCATAGGATGTTCAGGGTGTCGGTCAGCGTATTTATAGCGATCCAGCAGCGGTTTAAATTCCAGGTCACTTTTTTGGATCAGTGCCATGACCTCCGCTCTGTCGTTAAGGTTCTCAGTTAACCAATGTTGTGGATCATTGATGGCCAGTGCCCAAAGCATGATATCCAGGCTTTCATCAATAACCTTACCATCAGAAAGAACCAAAACAGGAACCGTGCCTTTTGGGGAGGCACAAAGCATGGCCTGAGGTTTGTTCTTCAGCAGTATCTCTCTGTGTTCAAGAGGAATAGCTGTGTATGTCAGTGCCAGTCTGGCACGCATGGCGTAAGGGCATCGACGAAAAGAGTAAAGGATGGGCTGATTGCTGTCGTTCACTGAAGTTCTCTATTGTAAGAGCTCTGTGGGGTTTCTACAGCATTCATTATTCCTGCTGCAGTAATTCCGGCTCATGGCTGTTTCAGGAAGTCTGCATGAACCTGTTCAGGTTGGCCAGCGTCTGTGCTCATTGTCGATGACGAAATGGTGGCTATGCTCGACCGGGATGCTGCTCTGATCTTTAGCAGAATGGGTGTGAGTCAGCTCTTCAGGGTCCGGGTTCGGATAGGTGTGTCTGGCATAGATGACCCCTGCGACAGCCAGGGTAGCCATCAGGGTGTAGGATATGGATAAGCCCAGAGCTGTACTGCTCCAACCCGCCAGAAGGTAAGCCAAAAACCAGCAGAAATGGGACAGGGAAAAGTTAGCAGCAAAGTAGGCGGGTGCATCACTTTCCTGACAGAAACGGGTGATCAGGGCTCCAGCCGGAGGCTGAATAAACGACAACCCCATGCCAATCATCAGACAGGTTAGAAGGTATACAGGCCATCCAGGCTCCATTGATCCCGTGATGAGGGCCAGGGTAATCAGCCCGCCACCGGCCAGTATGGCAGACCGGTCAGAGAACTTTTTCAGCCAGCCGGGAAGTTTCAGAGCAATGAGCATGGAGCCAAGCCCTGCAACCGACATAGCCAAAGCGGTTTCCTGCTCGCCACCTTTCAGATTCTCTTTGACATAAACCACAGTATTGACAATCAGCATGGCGCTGCCACTGGCTACGGCAAAATACGCTCCCCACAAAGCTCTCAATCTGGGCGTTTTCAGGTAGGAACTAAGACCAAAGTGAAGGTTGTGGAGAATCCCCTTTTGTCGCTTGGGCTCCAGGGCTTTTGGGATAGTACAAAATACGATTAACAGTCCTGAAACCAGGAACGTTACAGTATCAGCAACAAATAACTCCCTGAATCCAATGCTGGAAAGCAATAGCCCCGCCAACAGAGGGCTGAGCAATTGCTCCAGATCGTAAGCCATCCTGCTCCAGGAAAGGGCTTTGATGTAGTCACTCCGATCAGGAAGAATCTGAGGCAATACAGACTGGTAAACGGGGGTAAAGCCTGCTGAGCAAGCATTGATCACAAAAATTAAAACATAAACCTGCCAGATTTGAGTCACAAAGGGCAGACAGAGAATGAGTGCTGCCCGAATAAAATCCAGTCCAGCCAACCAGTGTTTTCGGGGGAGTTTATGTGCCCAGACACCAATCGCCGGGGCAAGCGCCACATAAGCCACCATTTTCAATGCCAGAGCCGTCCCCAGAACTGAACCGGCATTAGCTCCTGCCAGATCCCAGGCCAGAAGGGCGAGAGCAATAGTGCTGATGCCGGTACCAGCCAGAGAGGTAATCTGGGCCAGTAGCAGGTTTCGGTAATTGCGATTATTCAGTAGCACGCTCATGCTTTGGATCCTGGCTTAACAGAACCTGTTATCAGGCTAACAGGCTTTCTTTCAGGTTGTTGATGAACAACAGAACAGTATCTATCCATCGTTTAATCAGACTTCCCTGTTCGACGGTATCCATGGCCAGCAGGTCTGCTTCCTTTATAATTTGATCGTCCAGAGTCCAGCGGACCTGACCAAGAATTTCACCCTCTTCCAGAGGGGCTTTCAGTGGTCTGTCTATTTCATACTCAATGGTCAGTCAATCAGCCTGTCTTTTGGGAAGGGTGACGGCGATATCATTGCTCACTCCCAGGTTGATCTGATCCTTGACCCCCATCCATATCTTCTCGCTCTGAACGGTCTGGTTCTGGTCAAGCAGCGTTGAGGTTTCAAAAAAACGGAAACCGTAGGTCAGTAACTTTCGGGTTTCTTCCATGCGGGCGGTTGGATTGGGGGTACCCATGACCACTGAAATCAACCTCATGTCATCCTGAGCGGCGGAAGTCACCAGACTGTGTCCGGCGTCTTGGGTATAACCGGTTTTACCTCCGTCAACATTCAGTGAGCGATCCCAGAGCAGTTTGTTACGGTTATACTGGGTGATTCCGTTCCACTGGAAGCGCCTTTCCTGATAGATCTCATAGACTTCAGGGGCATCCTGAATCAGTCGCTGGGTGAGAATGGCTATATCTCTAGGAGCCTGTCGGACTTATGCTTTCGAGCATAAATTTCAGTAGAACGAGTCGAATTATTCGATGGATTCGTGAGAATAGTTGACCTATTTAATCGAATTCATCGAATAATTGGGCCGTTCT
>NZ_JBPCXO010000374.1:0-12884 GCF_051008435.1 Endozoicomonas sp.
CGTATGCTCATCAACAAAAGAGGCATGACCGAAATAGAGATCAATTCTGTTGCGGGCGTAATACATGGTGCGAGACTGCACCTGCTTCTGAATAACCCGTTCTGCGGTCTTCAGCACTTTGGGAAAGCTGAACCAGCGTGGCTCACCAATCTCACGAAACATGGGATTGGTGTTAAAGTCCATGATTTGCTTAACAGAATGCCGTAATGCCTTGGAAGGAATCGTCCCCAAATGGGTACAGTTCCCGCCGATAAAGGCACTCTGTTCAACGACTGCAACTTTTTTACCCAGCTTGACAGCATTCATGGCTGCGCCTTCACCAGCTGGTCCGGAACCCAGCACAACCAGGTCGTAGTGACTTACGCCCATCCTTTAACCCCTCAAAGCGGTCCAGGGAGCATTGCAAACAGGTCATGATCTGCGTACGCAGAGATCCATGATACTGCAACGCTTCCTTATCTTTTTTAATCTTCTTAACATTCAGTACAAAGACGATCGGTCATCTGTACTCAGAAACTCCGGTTTTGCCGGATGTTATTATATGTCTGGTACCTGCCTCTTGGAGAATCAAGGCATGTCGAACTCCGCATTCAGCCAGTGCTGAAGCAGTAATAAACCTGGAACTGGAGCTTCCCGACTCATTTAAGCCAGGAAGCTCACCGGTACTGATTTCAAGCCTTTTTTACAGCCTTGTCAGCCGTCGCATCAAAAAACAGATGCTCCATATCCCTATGCTGAGCTTCAGAGAAAGGATCATTCTTGTCAGCTCCTCCACAGATCACGCATCCGTCTTTCAGGCCCAGGGTACTCAAACCACCACAGGAGCCTTTGATCGGCTTGTTGGCAATAATGACGCCAATGGCCATCAGAGCGATCAGTCCCAGAAAGGTTCCAAATGTAATTAGCATCAATGTCATGGTAATGCCCTCCTGACTCTATGCCCATCGAAAGAAAAACATTTTGCATCACCTTCAATCATCAAAGCATTGCGTGGAAAAATGTTTTTCACGGTTATAAATACGCTGTCGTTTTCAAGGCTAGAAACCGTGTTTGTTCTAACCATGAATCAATTCTGTTTTGGCAGATAAGGTATGAAAGCGTCACTATTGACGGTTTCGTACCCCTTATCTGTATGATAGGTAAAATGAGCGGCGATTCCTTCCCTGTTGGCGAGTTTCAGGCCTTCTTTATCGCCCAGAACCATAAACAGGGTGGCCAGTGCATCCGCTTCTGCCACATTATCATGAATCACGGCCACTTCAGCCAATCGACCCATTTCCGGGTGCCCGGTTTTCGGATTAATGGTGTGGGAGTATTTCTGGCCATCCACTTCAAAGTAATTCAGGTAGTCGCCCGAGGTAGCCAGAGCCTGGCGTTCCAGAGCCACAATCAGAGCCGGCTTGTTGCCCGCCATGGCGGGGCCACGAATACCCAGTTTCCAGGGAGTGCCGTCGGGTTTAGGATCCCCTACTTTAACTTCACCACCAATCTCAACCATGTAGCTTTTAATGCCTTCGGATTCCAGCATATAAGCTACTTTATCAACACCGTACCCTTTAGCAATAGAACTAAGGTCAACAAACACGTCTTTGTTTCGCGTCAGCTGATTGTTACGGGTATCGGCAATGACAAACTGGTAACCCACTTTGGCCCGTGCTGCAGCAACGTCTTCATCGGATGGGAGTTCAGCCGGATAATTCTTCAACATCCACTCTATAAACTCTGGCGCTTTTTGTTCATCGGAAGAAGATGCATTGGCAGCATTTGCTGCTGGCTGCTTGTCCGCATCGGCAGGCCCAAAGCCCCAAAGGTTCACCAGAGGTCCAACGGTCACATCGTAGACACCGTCAGACATTCGGGAAATAACCAGACTTCTCTCGACAAGATCCACCAGCTCATCAGAAGCCTTGAAAGGCTTGCCGATTTCGGATCGGTTGAACTGCATTAACTCGGAATCATTCCGGTACGTTGACATGCTGTCATTGACCGCTTCCAGCAGGATATCAGCCTTCTTTTTGATGTCATCGGAAGAGTGGGAAAAAGGTGTTGCGGTATAGGTAATGCTGTAGGTAGTGCCCATAGTCTGCCCCCTGATATGTTTCAGGGTAGGACGCATACTCATCGCATAAAAGCCTGCGGCAAGTAACAGTAAGCCGATCACTAACGATCGCTTGTAGGATTTGGACAACAACCTGCACTCTCCCGTAGAAGCTGGAAATGCCCTTCTGGCATTTCCAGGGTTCATTCAAGGGCGCAGAGTGTATCATCGAGGGAGGTAGATCGTCATCCGTACAGAACACGAGTTCTATTTTTCATTCGACTTAAAGTTCATCCTTTAAAATCGGGAGTTTAGGATTAACAACCCCCTTCTCATCCATCACCTGAGTGGTGAATGAATGAAAATATTTCAATCCGGTTAATGGAGACTTCAGCCCCTCAATCTCTGCCGGCATCACGTAATTCGCTGAAGCTCTCACCCAGTCACAGCGTCTGGGTTCAATCCAGGCACCCTGCTTCCATGCTTCACCAGAACTGAGCCCTGTATCACATTGATAGACATACCGACCAAAACCTTCAAAGTCCGCTTCTGCAGAAAAAATAATGCCTTTTTTCATATTGATCATATGATGATGAGCATTTCTTTTGTCGTCGTCATTAACCTTGGGTCTCAAGTCTTTATCGTCCTGGAGATCATGCACCACTCTAAAGGTTTTTGAAAAACCATCCTCGAGCAACTGAGGCTCATAACCTTCCACTTTCGAGCTCACCAATTTCCCCCAGGCACCTATATAGGCCAGACTGACCGGCTCTACCGGATATCGAACAACCATCAGTTTGTGATGCTTGCCTCTTAGAATCATTGCATGGGTATAGGGATCAACACTGAGCCCACTGACATCACCTCTTAAAGGCGTATTCCTTTCAACCACATGCTCAGTTTTTTCCCCGGACAAGGTGACTCCGAAAGCAGTATCTGCAAACTGCAATATACCGTCTCCCTTTTTATTAATAGGCTCATCCTTTATATCTTCCCAGCGACTGGCAGGGATACCACCGGGAAGAGCCACACTCTGCAGAAGCGCTCTGGAATAAAAACTCTCCTTTTTGGACAGATTTCTTTCCATCACGCCCAGAACATGGAAAACCCCTTCCTTGTCCTGATATAGATCCAATCCTGTCACGGGTTTGGAGTGGTCAACGCCTTTACGGTCATCTTCCATTGAAAGGTAGGTGTTTTCGCTCCAGCCTGGAACCGTCACCAGCGCCTTCTTGTCGAGATCGATGATAAACAGATGCCCATGCTGGGCAGCAAACAGCCAGTCTTTCTTATAGCGCTGGTTAAATTCGGCACTGTGAGCAAGGTAAATAGGAGAGTTAGCGTAAGATAAATTGAAATAGCCAAAATCAGGTGAAGGGGACGCTACCGATAAAACCTCTTCAGCGGAGGAGCCAATAAAGACATAACCGTTAGAGCAACCGAAGGCAAACCGGTTATTCCCCAGGGGCTGATGAAATGTGCTCAGACTATGATGATGAGCCATAGTTTTGCCGGTAAGAGGGATATTGGTATATTCATTCATCAAACAACCAGGAAGATTGCCATTAAACACTGTTTTCCACTCCTTGCTGCCAGTTCTGTTTTCGACAACAACCGCGTTACCGTCGCTATTGACAGCTCCCAGCTGAAACACAAACTGTTCCTCAGCCTGTGAACTCACAGAGCATGCCAGTGTGACAGAAGACAACAACAAAGTTTTCAATGTCCGGATCACGTAAACCTCCACATCAGAGCAATAGGTACAACCAGCCAGACACAGGAGCCTGCTGAAAACAGGCAAAAATGCTGACCTTATCCCTGCTTTGACTCTGCAAAGAGCCAAGGGTTCAACAAAACTAACAAGAGTAGACGTTAGGGCAGGAATCGCCCTGTATAGAAAGGCAAATCAGGCCGTAACCCAAAGAATAACGGCGTCCTCCACACTGAGAGTTACCAGCGCATGACCCATTTCTGCGTCGTAATAAGCGCTATCGCCTTCTTCAAGTTCTACCGGCTGATAAAACTCTGTGTAAAGCATGATTTTGCCACTGAGAACCAGCAAAAACTCTTCCCCCTCATGCCTTACCCAGTCCTGATATTCCTCAAAGGATCGGGCACAGACCGTGGTTCTGTAAGGCACCATCTTCTTGCCCGACAGTTCAGTGGCCAGCAGCTCATGTTCATAGGTCGTAGTGGGATGAAGACGCCCCTGTCCCTTGCGGGTAATATCCCGCCGCCCACTGGCCGCTTTCTTTTCAATAGGCTGGGTAAACAGTTGGGGAATATCAATGCCCAAACCATTGACCAGTTTGGTGACCGCAGTAAAAGTTGGGGAAATCTGCTCGTTTTCTATCTTGGAGAGCGTGGATCGGGCCAGGCCGGTTTTCTGGCTGGCTTCTTCCAGAGTCAGATTCAGGCTCAACCGTATCTCACGAACCCTTTTGCCCAGTTGCAAAGGTTCAACCTCAGACTCCCTGTGGCTCCGGGTGATAATGACCGACTGCTTTTCCTTCTTTAAAAAGTGTGCCTGTTCTGACATTTATAATTATCTCGACATCCTGATTTTCTCGATACTATATAAGCTCCCCCGAAAAAGAAAGCCATGACGCTTTAGGGGATTTTGATTTGACCCAGTACATTAGATTATTCTAATATTGCTGTATGAAAGATTTAGAGGTTATGCAGTCCAACGCCAGTGAAGCGGCAAGACTGTTAAAAGTACTGGCCAATCCTAACCGTTTAATGATCGTCTGCATGCTACTGGAAACAGAGCTGTCCGTCGGGCAGCTAAACCAGAAACTGCCCCTGTCGCAGTCTGCACTTTCTCAGCACCTCGCGGTCTTAAGAGAAGAGGGGCTGGTAGCAACGCGAAAAGAGGCACAAGTCGTATACTACCGGCTGGCCAAACCCGAAGTCAGAAAAATTCTTGCGGTGCTTTATGAGTTTTATTGCCAGTAACTGAACCACCAGGACTCCAGAGCGAGTCTTTTTTAAGCCTCTTTATATTAGATTTTACTAAATTAGAACTTACTTATAAGAGAATATCACATGTCTGTAAACTGGATTTCACCCGAACAGTTCTCTGAACTGAAACTCTCTCTGAAAAACGACATCCTTTGCCTGGATATCCGAAGTGAGCAAGAGCATCAGCTGTCTCATATACCCGACAGTTGTCTGGTGACCCCACACAATATTGCTCATGTGCCAGCAGAGTCACTTCTTGTCTACTGTCAAAGCGGCACCCGGACTGAACGGCTCAGCCAGACTCTTGAGAACCCGAATAATAAACAGATTTACCTGCTGGAAGGAGGTCTGGACGCCTGGAAGGCAAAAGGCATGAAAACCCTGGGCACTCAAAGTTCGGGTCTAAGCCTGCAAAGACAAGTGCACCTGATCGCCGGCGTATTGATTCTTGCCTTCACTCTGCTGAGCCTGACCATCAACCCGCTATTTACTGCAGGACTCATTATTGTAGGAAGCGGCCTGACACTGGCTGGTCTTACGGGGTTCTGTGGCATGGCCAGACTTCTGGCTTTTGCCCCCTGGAATAAAACCACACAGCCCAACACTTGAGGTCATAACATGAAAAAGTCCTATACAGAAATTACCCGTAACATCAGTCGTGGTATTGGCCAGATGCAGCAGTCCATGCCTGAACTCATGGCTGGTTTTGGACAACTGGCTAAAAATGCGACAACGGACGGCCACCTCGATGAAAAAACAAAAGAGTTGATTGCTCTGGCACTGGGAGTGGCCGCCCACTGTGATGGCTGCATTGGCTTTCACTGCAAGGCACTGGCTCGACTGGGAGCCAGCCAGCAGGAAGTAGAAGAGGCACTCGGCATGGCTGTTTATATGGGGGGCGGTCCATCACTGATGTATGCAGCGGAGTCCCTACAGGCTTTTGAAGAATTTAAGGAGAAGCAAAAAGAACCTGCTTAATTAATCCACCTTTTTCAGATTTCATTAAGCATTCATGCAGACGGCATTTTTAAAGGACGAAAGTCACAATTTCAGGTAAAAATGTCCTTTTTTTTATTGTCAAAAGTTTCCAATAATGCACATCCAGCGTTGTATTTGCTCCTTTATTTCATTAAGTTAGGCGTACCGTCAGGATACGAAACCTTAAAACTATTTGTTCTGACAACTGACCATCTGACTGCACTGGCACCCTGAGGTGTCGCATGATAAATGCCAAAAAATAATAAGAAAATAACAATTAGCGTGGAGTGAAGTTTCAAAATGGAAACACTGACTGAAATCATCGGTGCTATTAATGGCATCGTCTGGGGACCCATGATGCTGGTCCTCATCCTGGGGGTAGGCCTCTTCCTGATGCTGGGCCTGCGACTGATGCCCATCCTCAAACTTGGCACTGGCTTTAAACTGCTCTGGCAAGGCCGCAGCTCCAAGTCTGGCGAAGAAAACTCCGGCGAAATCTCTCCTTTCCAGGCTCTCATGACCGCCCTCTCTGCCACGATCGGTACAGGTAACATTGCTGGTGTGGCTACTGCGGTGTTTATGGGTGGCCCCGGTGCTCTGTTCTGGATGTGGTGTACTGCCCTGGTGGGTATGGCCACCAAGTTCTCTGAAGCCGTTCTGGCGGTGAAGTACCGTGAAGTAGACGAAAATGGCAACCACTACGGTGGCCCCATGTACTACATCAAAAACGGTCTGGGTTCCAAATGGGCATGGCTGGGTACAACTTTCGCTATTTTCGGTGCCATTGCCGGATTTGGTATAGGTAACACGGTTCAGTCCAACTCGGTAGCGGACGTACTGCACAGCAATTTTGGCCTGCCTCCTCTGATCACCGGTCTGGTTCTGATGGGTCTGGTTGGCGCCGTTCTTATTGGCGGCATCCGTCGTATTGGTGCAGTAGCCAGTACTCTGGTTCCCCTGATGGCCATTGCTTACCTGTTCGCCGGTCTGGTCGTACTGGGTATCAATGCTGACAAAATCCCTGATGCTCTGAGCCTCGTCTTCACCCACGCCTTCACTCCTACTGCTGCTACCGGTGGCTTTGCTGGTGCTGCTGTCTGGGCGGCGATCCGTTTCGGTGTGGCTCGTGGCGTATTCTCTAACGAAGCCGGTCTGGGTTCTGCACCTATCGCTCACGCAGCGGCCAGAACCAAAGACCCTGTTCGTCAGGGTATGATTGCCATGCTGGGTACTTTCCTGGATACCATCATTGTCTGCTCCATTACCGGTCTGGTAATCATTACCACCGGTGTCTGGACTTCCGGTGTGACGGGGGCAGCCCTGACTTCCGCTGCATTTGCTGAAGCCCTGCCTGGTGTCGGTAACTACCTGGTTGCCATTTCTCTGGCCATCTTTGCCTTCACAACCATTCTGGGCTGGAGCTTCTACGGCGAGCGCTGCATCGTTTTCCTCATGGGTCCAAGAGCCGTGAAACCCTACCGTTTCCTGTGGATTGTAGCCGTACCTGTTGGTGCAACCGTCAGCCTCGACTTCATCTGGCTGGTAGCTGACACCCTGAACGCTATGATGGCTCTGCCTAACTTGATTGCCCTGGCCCTGTTGAGCCCGGTGGTATTCAAGCTGGTTCGTGAATATTTCAACAGAGAAAAAGAAGCGGAACAGGCCAAAACCGTAACCGACTGATCACCAACACCCGCAAGACTGGTCAGAAATAGCTCGCCAGCTCTTCAATCAGGTGTAAACAGTCCCACGAGCTGTTTACACCTTCTCTCCTGAAAAACTTCTCCCTTTGATGATGCTTTAAGTTAAACCCGCTCATTACCGAATCTTTTTAAAAAAGCGCTCCAGCTCTGACCGTCACTGCTACTTTTTTAGCACTGCTATTGGAATCGGTTAAAGGTCTGGAGTCGCTTTATGGCCAGTACTGGGGGTGTGAGAAACCATCGGTTACCTGAGAAGGCTTATCAGGAGAACTTTGCTGATATAAAACCCGGGTTATCTTCCTATCAGGCCAATCTTGAGTCCAGCCGCTGCCTTTACTGTCAAGATGCCCCCTGCATTGCTGCCTGCCCCACAGGCATCAACATTCCGTCGTTTATCAATCGAATAGCCTCCGACAACTCGGATGGCGCTGCCCAGGTGATACTGGAAGAGAACATTCTGGGTGGAAGTTGTGCCAGAGTCTGCCCGACTGAAGTGCTCTGTGAGCAGGCCTGTGTCCGAAACTACTCACCAGAATGCCAGCCAGTGATGATCGGCAGACTGCAAAGGTATGCCATTGATCACCGACAAAAAAACCGCCACCCATTTACCCGCGCTGATCAAACAGGCCGCTCCGTTGCGGTAATAGGTGCTGGCCCTGCGGGCCTGGCCTGCGCACACCGACTCGCCAGGTGCGGTCATGACATCACAATCTTTGATGCACACAGCAAACCCGGGGGACTCAATGAATATGGCATAGCCGCTTATAAATTAGTGGAGAACTATGCCCAGCAGGAGATCAACTTTATTCTCGAGGTCGGCGGCATAAACCTTAAAACAGGCTGCAGACTGGATCTCGATAGACAGCTTAAAGATCTAACCATTGAATTTGATGCAGTATTTCTTGGCATTGGGCTGGGCTCAGCCAGAACACTGGGACTTTCCGGTGAGCAGACCGACGGTGTTGAAGAAGCCCTGGGGGCTATCGAGACTGTCCGTCAGACCGAAAGTCTCCCCGACCTGTCTGTGGGTTCAAAAGTAGTGGTGATTGGAGGCGGAAATACCGCCATTGATATTGCTTGCCAAATGCGTCGATTGGGAGCGAATGAAGTCACCATTGCCTATCGAAGAAGTCTTGAAAATATGTCGGCCACCCCTCATGAGCAGGCCTTCGCACTGAACAACGGGGTTCGTATTCTGCCATGGTTTAAGCCCATCAGCTTTGAGACAGAAGCCGGGCAACTGCATGGTGTCCGCTTTGTAAAAACAGCTCATGACAAAGCGGGTCAACTGATCGATACCAACAAGTATGAAGTCATACCCGCTGACAAAGTATACAAGGCCATAGGCCAGTCATTTACAAGCGACTGTTTTTCTTCTGACAACCTTGCTCGCAGCCAGAACGGAAAAATCAGGGTCGATGACCATTTTAAAACCTCCATGGGCAATGTCTGGGCAGGAGGAGACTGTGTCGATAAAGGCGAAGACCTGACCGTTCACGCGGTTCAGCACGGTAAGCGGGCGGCACAGGCAATAGATCAGTTCCTGCAAAAGCTAGAGGTATAGGCAGTAAAAGGCTATGGCAGATCTTAGAACCGAATTTCTTGGGATTCACTCTCCCAACCCGTTCTGGCTGGCTTCTGCCCCGCCAACGGACAAGGCATACAACATTTACCGGGCATTTTCCGCTGGCTGGGGAGGCGCTGTCTGGAAAACCCTTGGCGAGGATCCTGCACCGGTCAATGTGTGTTCAAGGTATTCGGCTCACCGGGATATTCATGGTCGAATTCTGGGGATCAATAACATTGAGCTGATTTCTGACCGCCCCCTGCAAGTCAACCTCGATGAAATCAGACAAACCAAGAAAGACTGGCCAGACAGAGCCTTAATTGTCTCGCTCATGGTACCTTGTGAAGAAGCAAGCTGGAAACGTATTCTGAAACAGGTGGAGGCCACGGGCTGTGATGGTGTTGAGCTTAATTTTGGCTGTCCACACGGCATGCCTGAACTAGGTATGGGTGCCGCTGTAGGACAAGTTCCAGAACTCATCACCCAGGTCACCCGCTGGTGTAAAAAACACTCTCAACTCCCCGTTATAGTGAAGCTAACGCCTAATGTAACGGATATAGTTAAAACGGCCAGCGCCGCTCTGACAGGCGGTGCAGACGCCGTCTCCCTGATCAATACCATCAACTCTATTACCGGAATCAACCTCGACACCATGGTGGGCTTCCCATCGGTCGCCAACCAATGCACCAGTGGCGGTTATTGTGGCGAAGCCGTAAAGCCTATTGCCCTGAATATGGTGGGACAACTGGCACGTCACGACCAGACCGCCAGCCTTCCTGTTTCTGCCATTGGCGGCATTACCACCTGGCGGGATGCTGCAGAATTTCTGTCATTGGGGGCGACAACCCTGCAGGTTTGCACAGCGGTAATGCTCAACGGCTTTAAAATCATTGATGATCTGGTGGACGGCCTTTCCCGATGGATGGACCAGAAGGGATACACGGCACTATCAGAGTTTCGAGGGGCAGCGGTTGCCAGCCTGACAGACTGGAAAAAACTGGATCTGACGTATAAGAGCATTGCTCATATCGACACCAACCTGTGCATTCAATGTGGCCGCTGTTATGCCGCCTGTGAAGATACGGAGCATCAGGCCATATCGGTTAAACCACTGGGTGATGGCTGGGAACGACAGTTTGAAGTCATACCCGAAGCCTGTGTGGGCTGTAACCTGTGTCAAATAACCTGCCCGGTCGATGACTGCATCACCATGGTCAAGCCCTCAACCCATAACCCTCAGGTCTGAACAGTGAAAGAGCACTCACGTATCATTGAACAGAACGGTATTTTTGAACTGGAAGCAGGAAAAGACTTAAACGCCAGCAAGCTATACAACAGTGACATAGCCCCTACCCGATTCTCTGAAAGAACATGGCAAACAAGACATTTTTCCTTCCTTTGGATTGGTATAGCCGTCTGTGTGCCTACTTATACTGTGGGCGGAGTTCTGACCACCTACTTCGGCCTTTCTGTGACCGAGGCCATTTTAACGGTTTGTCTGGCCAATATACTGGTGCTGGTGCCGCTTTGCCTGAATGCTTTTCCAGGCACTAAATATGGCATCCCCTTTCCGGTGCTGGCACGCTCCAGTTTCGGCACAATGGGTTCAAATTTACCCTGCCTGGTCAGAGCCATCATCGCTTGCGGCTGGTTCGGCATTCAAACCCTTTTTGGCGGACTGGCGGTTCACCTGTTGTTCTCAAGCCTCTCCAATCAGTGGGCCAGCCTTGGTTCCGTAGGAGAAGTATTCGGCTTTTTCCTGTTTATGGTCCTTAACCTTGCCATCGTTATCCGGGGCTCAAACGCCATAAAAACACTGGAAGCCCTCTCTGCCCCCTTGCTTCTTGCAGTTGCCATAGGTCTTATATTCTGGGCCCTTCCCAAAGTAGACCTTGATGCCATACTTTCAGAACCTCCCAGTCGCCCTGAAGGCACATCCGTCTGGCCCTACTTCTTCTCAGGGCTTACCGCCATGGTGGGATTTTGGGCAACCATATCGCTTAATATTTCTGATTTCAGCCGCTTTGCCCGATCTCAGAAAGATCAGATTCTGGGGCAGATTCTGGGCCTGCCTTTAACCATGTGCCTTTTTGCCTCACTGGGTGTAATTATGACCGCTGCCTCTCCCGATCTGGTGGGAGAAAGCATCTCAGACCCCATCCACCTTATAGGAAAAATAGATCAGCCGTTCATGGTCGCCCTGTCCATGCTGGTGATCATTATCGCCACCGTCTCAACCAACACCGCAGCCAATATTGTTTCACCAACCAATGACTTTCAGAACCTGGCTCCCCGTTGGATCAACCAGACCCGGGGAGTCCTGCTGACAGGGATTATCGGCTTATCTCTGGTCGCCTGGGAGCTGCTTAAGAAGCTTGGACTGCTTGACACTCAACTGTCGGTTGAAGCACTGTTCAGCAGTTGGCTGTTAGGCTATTCCAGCCTGATCGGCCCTATTGCTGGAATTATGGTGGTTGATTACTTTCTGATTAAACGACAACGCCTCAATTTGATTGATCTTTATTCAATAGAGGGAAAATACCCGGTTGTTAACCGATGGGGCGTGTTGGCCTTTCTGATTCCCGCTACACTGGCGACTCTCAGCCTTATGACGGGAACATTGACCTGGATAAACGACTACAGCTGGTTTATAGGTACTGCTCTGGGTGGCGGGCTTTACTACACATTCAACCGTCTGCGCCCAGATACTCAAAGCAGTACAGTGAGCTCGCCTCAACTGTAATCAGGCCCTGTCCGAAAAGAACTTAATAACTGGGTGGAGAATATGACGTTCCTGAATGATTTCTGAATCTACAGGCGTCACTCCCGTTCTGCTGCTCCAAATTGGATAGATTCTGCATATCTTCCGGGGTCAGATAATCATCTTCATAACAAGCCTCATAGACACCCAGTGACACACCATAAAGCCCCCCGACAACAGAAGCAGGCACAGCAGGCACAAAAGCAATTTTCTCGCCTACATAAGTAAGGTTTTGAGGGGAAAGGAAACGAATGGCCCTGGCTGCCAGTGATTTCTCCGGGGGCTTTGAAGCGGCTTCGGGAAAAGCCTTATGAATTCCCCCAATTAACAGTCGACTCAGTTTATCGCCCAGTTTGTTTCCCAGAGCTGTCACATATCGTCCGAAAGCATCGGCTTTTCTCACAGCAGAGCTCACAACAATATACAGCGTTTCAAAAACGTCTTGTCTGGATACAGTTGGCAGCTGGAATTTCATAAACTCACCCCCGTGGATTCCCCCCTTTGTTAAACAGAGCAATCTGTTTAACGCCCAGAGTATCAGCAGTAATACCGGGCTCTGAAACCATTATGGGATAGCCAACAGTTTTAATCCCTGACCAGCCTGTCAGGGATATTAACCTCGCCATAATAATTCTGTTTATTATTTTGAACACCCCACGACTATTAAGAATATAAGTTCACATTTTTAAAAAACGGCTTTTTTATTTCATCCCCTGCCCCGTTTCTGGCATTTTTTTCAACTCTCACCTAGGAGCCTGACCGAGAATAGCGGTCGAGATTAAAATTCAGTAGAACGAGGCCATTTTTTCGATGGATTTGTGCGAATAGTTGACCTATTTAAGCAAATTCATCGGAAAAATGGGCCGCTCTTTC
>NZ_JBPCXO010000375.1:0-1487 GCF_051008435.1 Endozoicomonas sp.
GAGTGAAGCTCAGTAAAGCTGAATTGAAGGAAATTCAACCTTACATCATACGAAACCCTGAGTTACGAAAGTGGGATGTTGCTATTGTGCCAGAGCCGGTAAATTATTAATTGCTGTACCCCTTAGAAGGCACACTGCCACCGTTCACGAGAAAGGGCGCGAGGGTGCGCCCGCTCCCAAGCGACAGCGGATGGACGATGAACAGCCTGAAGATCAGCCTTAGTGCTCATGCTGAAAACGTTATGTTAACCTGTCATGCGCCTTCCAACCCGGCTTAAAGAACTGTTCCGCAAGGATGGAACATGGTGGGGCTTCTTCGAGAAGTACAAGCACTGCATGCGCCCTGCCATCGTGGATAACGTTCCCAAAATGCTCAGCTGTGGATTGACAGTGCGGGGCTATGCCATATTCCAGTGCAGCAACCTGGAGTGTTCGCACCAGAAGAAGGTCTGCTTCAGCTGCAAGAGCAGGTTCTGCCCCACCTGTGGCAAGAAGCTCACTGACCAGTGGATAGAGGAACAGAAAGCCATTCTGCCGGATACCGAGTGGCAGCACATCACTTTCACCATGCCTGCGGAACTCTGGGAACTGTTTCGTTACAACCGGGAGTTGTTGGGATGCCTGAGCGGGCTGGCAGCAAAAATCATCCTGAAGGCGGCAAGAAAGAAAGGCATTCTGCCGGGCATCTTCACCGCCCTGCACACTTTCGGGCGAGACCTGAAGTGGAACGTGCATGTCCACCTCTCTGTCACCGTCGGCGGGTTGGCTAATGATAATACTGCCTGGAAGCCGCTCTACTATTGCAAAAAGGCACTTATGCCCATGTGGCGCTATGAGATTATCAGTTTGTTCCGGGAAGCGTACAACAGAGGCGAACTAAAACTACCGAAAGATCTGCAAGCTACCTGCCCCAACAAAGCGGCGTTCAATCGCTGGCTCAATATCCACTACCAGAAGTCGTGGATCATCCACTTCGCCAAACCCAGCAAGAACCACCATCGCAACATCAAATACCTGGGTCGCTATCTGAAGCGCCCGCCACTGTCTATGAGCCGCCTGAGACACTACGACGGCAAGGAGGTGATCTTCAGCTACCTGAACCACGCCACCAAGGAATACCTGAGGTTCTCCAGTAAGGTCGAGGACTTCATCAAACGCCTGGTACAGCACATTCCGGACAAGGGCTTCCGCATGATCCGGTATTACGGTTTTCTGGCAACCAGGGTACGATCAAAGCTGTTACCCAAGGTTTACGACCTGCTGGATCAGCCAGAGAGAAAAGCCATTCCCATCCGCTTCCCGGCATTGATGAAGAACAGCTTCGGCGTTGACCCGCTGGAATGTATCCTGTGCAAATCCAGGATGGTTCTGACCGGAATCGTGCCGGGGAAAACATTGGCAGAACTGCACCTGTGTCATGAAAGGCTTGCCCTCGGGAGACCTGTTGCTCTGGTATAGCAGGATTGGTCTGTCTGATGCAAACAGAG
>NZ_JBPCXO010000376.1:0-38363 GCF_051008435.1 Endozoicomonas sp.
GTGCCTACGGCTACAGAAACAGAGAAAGATTCAAAACGGCGATTTACTTTCATTGTGGTGGTCTTGATCTTTATCCAAGAGGGGTAATCCGATGAAATTCACCCACACAATCTGAGGTAGAGCCCAAAGACGGTTTGTTCAAGCTGAAACGACCCGTCAAGCCAGAATGGATGAGCCAGGAATTCAACGATCAGATGCCTGGAAAGCTGGTTATTCGTGCGATTAGAAATAAAACTCGTACAATTGTTACTACTTTGCTGGATGCTGAAGAATATTCCCGTACCGAAATTATTGCGCTGTATCTGAAGCGCTGGCACGTTGAAACCGATTTTGATGTGATCAAAACCACAATGAAGATGGATATGCTGCGATGCAAAAGTCCGGAAATGGTGAGAAAAGAAATCTCGGTAAACTTGCTGGTTTACAACGTGATACGCGCCCTTATGGGCAAAGTGGCAGAACACATCGGCAAGACACCCAGAGAGGTTAGTTTTAAAGCGGCACAGGAGACACTTGTTTCCTTCCACCAGACGTTGCTGGGAGCCTCCGGTAACTGGCTTGAAGAGAAGATCATCAACATGCTGGAAATAATAGGCCAGCATGTTGTTGGCAACCGTCCGGGAAGGTCAGAGCCGAGGGCTGTAAAGAGACGACCAAAGCCGCATAAAAGGTTGCAACATCCAAGAGCGCAGGCACGCAGACTCAAGCAATACCAAGGAAAGGCGGCTTAAGTCAGTGCCATTGGCGTGAGAGCTGCCGGGTGGGTTTCTGAGATAACTGCCTGGACCAAAGTTTCCTGCCTCATCAGAAAAAATACCTGATAACACCAGGATTTCTTCGCCAGCCGGGTGGAGATGTTCTGGAAAGCTGGCTCCTGCAACATACTGAACAATACTTGTTGCATGTCCTGACTCTCTGTCTTCTCTGGCCAGTGGCTTACGAAAGACTTTGCTGGCAGGGCTGGGTTGCCATTCCTGATTCTCCGTTTCGATGATAACGGATTCTTGAAAATTCATGTTCAGCATGAAGCAGTACCTGTCTAACTATAAGACGATGGTCGATAATTCGGTGCCGGTTTATTGATTGGCTTTACCGAAATAATGGTGGTCAGTATGAAGAAGTCAGTTAAAATCTTCACAAACTCGGTTTATTGCTTTTGACGACAGGTAAACTAGTGTAAATTCACCCAGTTGCGCTTGAGTTACAGTAGGTTTACCCACATCATTGTTCGGCTTTCGGGCCCATTTTTCAAGGAACTGGAGATATGCCACGAACTTTTCGTAGAGGCTTTTTGCTGGCAGCCCTGGCCGGCTCAATACTGTCTGCTCATGCAGCTGAGACAGAATACAATTTGCTGGATGTTTACAATCTGGCGCTGAAGAATGATGCCCAGCTGGCCGCTGCGCGGGCTGACATGATGGCAACTCAGGAAGGCAGTACCCAGGCGCGTGCGCTTCTGTTACCTAATCTCTCCCTTTCTGGTGGCACCCAGTACAACAAGACCAAGTCTGAAACGACTGCCGGTGACGTAAAGGACAGCTACAACTCCAATACCTGGGGGGCGTCTCTTAATCAGCCGCTGTTCAATATGGCAAGTTGGTTTGGGTATGACTCTGCCAAGTTTCAAAGTGCTCAAGCGGAAGCAACCTTTGGGTACGAGCAGCAAAACCTGATTTTAAGAGTGTCTGAAGCTTACTTTAATGTACTGAGAGCAGAAGACAGTTTAATTACTGCTATTGCAGAAGAAAAGGCTGTGAAACAGCAGCTCGATCAGGCGCGTGAGCGTTACAATGTGGGTTTGATCGCTGAAACTGATGTTCTGGAAGCCAGAGCTCGTTATGACGACTCTCGTGTCACCCGAATTGACGGTGAGAATCAGCTTTCCGTTGCATATGAGTCCCTGAGAACCATTACTGACATGGATATTCAGGACATTGGCAAGCTGAAGAAAACCATGCCGGTCAGTGCACCTGCGCCTGCCAACTCTGATCAGTGGGTGAATAATGCCATCAAGAGTAACTTGCAGCTTGAGGCAGCACGGGAAAGCCTGAAGGCAGCGGATAGCAATATCAAAGTCAAAAAGTCAGGTCATGCGCCGACAGTTGATGCTTTTGTAAGTTATAACTACAACTCCAGTAATGCCAGTACTGCCAGAGACCAAAGAACCTCAGAAGGCCTGACTACAGGCGATGGCGATCAGGCTGTTGTTGGCGTTAAGTTTACCCTGCCTTTGTTTGCCGGTGGTGGTACCAGCTCTCAGGTACGTCAGGCAACTTATCAGATGGAATCGGTTCAGCAGAACTACGACAAGGCTTTGCGTGAGATCAACTCAGGTACCCGTAACCTGTTCCGTACCGTTAACTCGGATGTTTCCCGGGTAGAATCGCGTTGTCAGGGGATTGTTTCTTCTGAAAGTGCTTTGAAAGCGACTCAGAGTGGTTATGAGGTGGGTACCCGAAACATTACTGATGTGCTGGATGCCCAGAAAACCCTCTTTGCTGCCCAGCGTGATTATCTGAATGCCCGTTATGACTTTATTGTGAACACTCTGAAGCTGAAGCAGACAGCAGGTACTTTGAATCCTAAAGATCTTTCTGAGCTGAATGGCTGGATTGTTTCTTCAGAAGAGATATCTATCCCTGCCCAGTGTCGTGCAGACTGATGAGCATGCTTGATGTAAATGGCTTGATCTAAATGGCTTGATCTAAATGGCTTGATGTAAACCGCCATGAACGATATAAAAAAATAGCGCTGATCTCAGCGCTATTTTTTACCCTGAAGTTTCTCAATCAAGGCGGTCGACGGTTTCTGTTACCAGCTTCAGAAGCTTCTGCAGCGCACCTCTATTACCTTCTACAAAGGCCTGAGCGTGGCTTCCCATCTTCTTTCTGGCGGTGTCATCAGTCAGCAAACTTGAAGCAATTTCTGCCAGTTGATCGGCATCTTGTATGGTTTTCATACCACCAGCTGCTTCCAGTTGCTGACTGATGTCCGTGAAATTGTACACGCTGGGGCCTGACAAAACCGGTATTCCCAGAGCGGCAGGCTCCAGCATGTTATGACCGCCATTCTCAATCAGACTGCCCCCCACAAAGGCAATGTCTGAGGTCGCATAGAGTTTCATCAGCTCACCCATAGTGTCGCCAATAATGACTTGAGTATCCGGCGAAGCTTCAGTGGCCTGACTGTGCCTTATGGTGCTGAATCCCTCACTTTCTGACAGCTCAAAGACGCTATTGAAGCGCTCTGGGTGCCTGGGGACAAGTAGCAACAGAGTGTCGGATCGTTTTTTGTGGACTTGGCGGAAGGCTTCCAGAATGGGCTTGTCTTCACCATCGTGCGTACTGGCGGCAATCAGTATTTTTGCTTTATGGCCCAGCCCTGATTCCCAACTGGATTTGAGCAGGGCTGCACTTTTGTTGATTTCATCATCCACTGACAGATCGAACTTAACGCTGCCAGTGATGGCCAGATGTTTGGCAGGCAAGCCCAGCTGTTTGAATCGCTCACCATCGTTTTCGTTCTGGCAGGCCACCAGATGAATATTCTCCATCATCTTCCGGGTCAGGGAGCCCAGCTTGGCATAACCCCGGGCAGACTTCTCCGATAACCGAGCGTTCACAATAACGACTGGAATGTCTCTGGCATTGCAGGCTGCAATGGTATTTGGCCAGAGTTCTGTTTCCATTATCAGTGCCATTTTGGGATGAATCCGATTTAAAAAACGGCTTTGGGCATCGGGAAGGTCGTAGGGGCAATAAACATGGAAAACACGGTCACCATAAATGCTTTTAACACGTTCTGAGCCGGTTGGAGTCATGGTAGTAATAACAAAGCAATGATCTGGATACCGGTTCATCAGCGCTTTGACCATGGGCGCACTGGCTATGGTTTCGCCAACGGACACTGAGTGAATCCAGATAACCGGTTTGTCATTAGCCAGCTTTTTGATAAAGCCAAAGCGTTCTCCCCAGCGATAGCCATAAGCCGGTGATTTTCTTGCACGCAGAACGAGCTTGATCAGGACAGCAGGTATCGCCAAGTAAAGTAATACTGAATATAGGAATCGACTCATGCTAAGGCTGGATTCGTTGAGAGTTGCAGTATCAGCTATGTTAACAGATAGAACCTGACCTGAAACAGATTTATGGATTGAATCTGCATGGCTTTCAAAATCGAGCATACCCGGATCTATCAAAAGCTGGCCACGTTTAGCCATGCTTCACCGCTGGCATGGTTTCGAGGAAGGAAGCTGACCAAGGCTTATAGCTTTCCTGTTCGCAGAAAATCACTTTCCCAATGGCTGAGGCGAAGCCGCATAATACGAAGGATGAGCAGCAAACTGACCCATGTAAAGCCCAGGCTATATAAGGCTCTGGGATTGGTTACCAGAAAAAAGAAGTTGATTGATCAGCGTTGTCGACAGCATCTGAGAGATGCCGTGGTGGCGAGCATGCGAGATAAACCGGATGAGTTCATGCAGGCTGTTTTTCAATTGCGAAAACAGGTGGGGCAAGGTTTGGGGTTGGTCGGGAAGCCGAACTCTATTGAGGATTTTGTCAGTGAGGTGAGTCGCTGTCTGCAGGATGCCCAGAAAACCCCGCAGTTTATTGCTTATCTTCAGCAGCGATTGCAGGAGCCGGGTAGCCGAATCAATCGACTGGAAAATTCACTCAAAGACTGTTTTGAAGCCATGATGGCTGAGAGAGACATTAATCCCAATCAAATGATGGCTCTGACATCAGCCAGGGCCCTGCTGTCAGAGCTCGCTTATCAGACCTTCGATGATAAAAGTGCCTTCAAGCACTGGTGTCAGGCGCACAGAGAATCCGATGAGAAAATGATGCTGGAAATCAATAAAGCGCTTGCATCCATCCAGTGAACGGTACCAAACTCCCGTCACTTCATTTTCAGAACTGCCATTCTCAGACCTATGAATCATTCAAAACCACCAGGGCAACGTACTCTCATGGTTCAGGGAACCACCAGTGATGCCGGTAAAAGTGCGTTGGTCACTGGACTTTGCCGGGCTTTTAGCAGGCGGGGTATTTCAGTGGCACCTTTCAAACCACAGAATATGGCTCTGAACAGTGCTGTGACTGAGGACGGTGGTGAGATTGGCAGAGCACAGGCGCTGCAGGCATTAGCTGCAGGTCTTGAACCCCATACTGATATGAACCCTGTCTTACTGAAGCCTAACTCCGATATAGGTGCTCAAGTCATCGTCAATGGGCGTTCTATCGGGGACATGAATGCCCAGACCTATCACGAATACAAGCCCAGGTTGTTGGAATCGGTTTTGCAATCCTGGCAAAGGCTGACAGATCAATACCACTTTGTTCTTGTGGAAGGCGCAGGAAGCCCTGCTGAAATCAATCTCCGTGATAGGGATATTGCCAACATGGGGTTTGCGGAAGCGGCCGACTGCCCGGTTATTATTGTTGCAGACATTGATAAAGGAGGGGTCTTTGCCCATCTCTACGGCACATTGGCTCTGTTGTCAGAATCTGAGCAAAACCGGGTAACAGGCTTTGCCATCAATCGCTTCAGAGGTGATATCAAGTTGCTGGAGTCAGGGCTGGACTGGCTTGAAAACAAAACAGGCAAGCCTGTACTGGGGGTTTTGCCTTACCTGCACGGTTTACATCTGGAGGCTGAAGATACGATTGAATCGCAGCAGGTTTCCCAGAATGGCGATGAGGTTTTGCAAATAGCGGTTCCCATTCTGACCCGAACCAGTAATCACACCGACTTTGATCCCCTTAGACTCAGACCTGATGTCGAGATCCACTTTGTCAGGAAAGGCGAGTCGATTCCTCCGGTCGATCTGATCATTATTCCAGGCACCAAGAATACCCGAACGGATCTGGCTTTCTTGCATGAAAATCAGTGGGATAAGGACATTCTCAGGCATCTGCGTTATGGCGGAAAACTAATGGGTATTTGCGGAGGCTATCAAATGCTGGGCAATGCTGTACATGATCCTAAGGGTATTGAAGGAGATGCTGGAAGTACCAAAGGGTTGGGTTTGCTGGAGTTGGAAACAACAATGGATGCTCAAAAGCAATTGAAGCGGGTGGCAGGAAGCCTTTCTCTTCCAGATAGAGAAGCGGTCAGAGTGACAGGTTATGAAATTCATGCAGGCATCACCAGCGGCTTGGCTCTGGAGAATCCTTTAATCCATCTGGAAGAAGAGGTGGATGGTGTTCTGTCAGAAGATCAACAGATTTTTGGTACCTACCTGCATGGCATTTTCGAAACGACTGAGGCATGCAATGCCCTTCTATCCTGGGCGGGCCTAAAGCAATTAGCGACAGTGGACTATGCAGGTCTCAGGGAAGAAGGCATCAACAGAATGGCAGATGCTGTAGAGCAGAACATTGATCTGGATAAATTAATGAGCGGTACTTTTTTTAAGTGAATATCAATTTTTTATTTTAAGTGAATATCAATTCTTTAGTGAAAATCAGTTTGCTACTTCGTATTTAACTTTGAAAGTGAAGTAAATTGTTTTTCTTTCGCTATGGGCATACAAAATGACAGAAGAACGTAAGGGCTATCGCCTGACCAAAATCTATACCCGTACCGGTGATAAGGGAACCACTCGTATTGGCAGTGGCGATGTCTTGTCAAAGGCGGACGACCGGATTGAAGCCATTGGTTCTGTTGATGAGACCAACAGTTGGATGGGAATGTTGCTGAATGAGCTCAGGCATTCGGATAACTTGACGGAGGCTCAGCTGAGCCAGGTCAGTGATATTCAGCACAGGCTGTTTGATGTCGGTGGAGAGTTGGCCATGCCGGGATATCAACTGATTCAGGAAGAACATACGACGGCGATGGAGGTGTTGATTGATGAGTTGAATGAGCACTTGCCTCCCTTGAAAAACTTCACACTGCCTGGTGGAGGCACGGCAGCGTGTCATTGTCACATGGTAAGAACGGTTTCCCGAAGAGCTGAGCGGGCAGTGATTCGACTGCGTGAATCAGGGGTTGAAATTAATGCACCCTTAATTACTTTCCTCAACAGACTGTCAGATGTGATGTATGTTCTCTCAAGGCATTGCGCCAGAAAAAACGAAGGAGAAGTGCTTTGGCAAGCTTCTCCCAAAACAAAAATCAGCGGAAGCCAGTAGGGCTCATGGCTATTTCGGCCTGAAATCCAGAAAGAGCGGCCAGTTTCTCAGTTGAATCTGTTTAAAATAGGTTGGCTATTCGCACAAATCCAACGGAAAAACTGACTCGCTCTACTGAATTTCATGCTCGAAAGCATAAGCCCTACAGGCTTCAGATTCGCTTTTCGTAAGAGGGGTGAATTAAAACGAAAGTTCGGGTAATATGCCCGATCTTTACGAAGGTCCCACGGTGCCTGCAGTCAGCATATAAAAAATGCTGACATTTCAGACGCTGTGGATCGTTTGCAAAACTGAATCTTTTCAAGATTGCAAACGTTAGGGAACAGGGTTTTAAACCCGGCTGTGCCCGCAACTGTGACGGAGTAATGTTTTCTCACGAAAGCCTGTGCAGGCTTGAATACCACTGGATTTAATATCCGGGAAGGTGAGAAAACGTGTTGATCCCGGAGTCAGGAGACCTGCCTTCAGTAAAGCAACCTGAAAGCTCGATTCTATCGAGCTTTCTAACCGGGCGGGTCACCTGGCGGTTGGGAAAATTCATATCTTCCCTGGATACTGATTGAATTCTCAGAGCGAGAATACATCAGGACTATCCTGCAGCTGGAGCACTCACCAGTCTGCCGTCTGCCGCTCTGAGAAAACAGCCATGAGCTGATCAAGGACTCTCAGGGATTCCATGAGGCATCTGTATCAAACAAATCGTGAACAGGGTAATTCACCACTCAAAGCGGTGAAGAACTTTTTCTGTTGCCTGCGAAAACGCGGAACTGAAAGAAAATTCCTGAGGTATCTTCTCCCGGCTATCTGGCTGGCTGTCTTTGTATTCTTTGGTCATACGACGTTGTTGCAGGCTGTAGAGGTTTGTATTGAAGACGACGTGCGAAGAGAAGTCTGTGTTCCCAAATCAGTTAAAAAAATTATCAGTCTTTCTCCTGGCGCAACGGAGTTGATCTATGCTGCAGGTGCAGGAAAAAATGTGGTTGCGGTTGACGATCACAGCGACTTCCCACCCGCAGTAGCTAAAGTGCCTCGAATAGGTGGCTTTCCCAATATCAGTGTTGAAGCCATCGCGGCCATGAATCCAGATGTCGTTGTCGCCTGGGCAGGAGGCAACAGCCCGAAAGTGACCTCAAGACTGGAGTCACTGGGAGTCAGGGTCTTTTATATTGACCCTCTGAGTTTTCCTGACATCGCGTCGGCTATTAAACGCCTGGGCAAACTGTTTGGTACTTCTCTGGTAGCGGATAAAGAGGCCGAAAGGCTTCTGGCTCGATATCAGTCCATCAAAAACAAATATCAGGTTAAAAAGCCTGTCACTGTCTTTTATGAAATCTGGAACAAGCCACTGATGAGTATCAGCAGAAACCAGATTATCGGTCAGGTGATAGAGCTCTGTGGCGGCCAGAATATTTATGCAGACTCGAAAATACGGGTCCCCAAAGTCAGCATGGAGTCCCTGTTGGGTAGAAACCCACAGGCGATTGTCAGTTCCAATAATCTGAAAGACGGTAAAACCATCGAAGAGCGATGGTCGAAATGGAGCGATCTTCAAGCGGTGAAACAGCACCATCTGTTGACCGTTGAAGGCAACCTGATATCCAGACCAACACCCCGGGTTCTGGATGCTGCCGAATCCCTTTGCCAACAACTTGAGAGCGTCAGAAAAGAAAGTCTCGCCAAGGCTTCAAAGACGCCAGAAAACACACATAAGGAATAACCCCGTGTCCCATACATTGCGTATTGCCGTAGCACTGGCGACGGCTGGCCTGGCTGGCACGCTGCAGGCCAATGAAGAAGTGACCAAGCTGGATAAAGTGGTTGTGACGGCTTCCAGAACGGCTCAGTCTGTTGATGAAGCTTTGGCTCCCGTTACTGTCATTACCCGAGAGGATATTGAGCGCAGTCAGGCGACAGATGTTACCGAGCTACTAAAGCAAGTTCCGGGTGTTCAGATCAATAGGAGTGGTGGCCCAGGAGCATTGTCCTCTGTCTTTATACGAGGAGCCAGTTCTTCACAGACATTGGTAATAGTTGACGGTCAACGATTGAACAGCCCTACCGCGTCAACACCAGAGTTCCAATACTTAACTCCAGATCAGATTGAAAAAATTGAGATTGTCCGTGGCCCCAAGTCTAGCTTATATGGTGCTGATGCAATTGGTGGTGTCATTCAAATATTTACACGAAGAGGTCAGGGAAATCCAAAGCTGACCGTTAAAGTTGGTGCAGGTAGTAGAAACACTAGTGATATAGGAGTGAATTATGGTGGTGAGGTCAATGGTACCCGCTTTAACATAGGCGCTAGCCTGTTTGAAACTGCCGGATATGACTATACGAATGACAATTACTCTGTAAATACAGGTGCAAACCTAGATGATGATGGATATAGAGATAAGTCATTTACTGGGCAGATTTCGCATATATTTGAGACAGGAACTGAGTTAGGTTTTAGTCTTATACATAATCAGGGTAAATCAGAATTTGATGGATATACGAGTGATAAGTCGTATAAAAATTACCCATATAATGCCTATACAGAGTTTAAGTCTTCAACAGCAAATATTTATGCGGTAGTACCTGTTTCAGAGTCTATTACAACCAGAGTTGATGCTGGATATACTGCACTAGAGAGCAAACAGCTTGGTAAGAATGCTGACTCTAAAGCTCCTTATACGCCAAATTATTATGATACTGAACGTTACTCAGTAGTGGCACAAGGAGATATTTCTTGGCTGGATAGCCAGCTTTTGACACTTGGCGTGGATTATTACAAGGATGAGGTTGATAGCAGCAGTAAATATCTTAATCCTGAAACCAGTAAGAAGGTTGATTCTCGATACAACGCAGCAATTTTTGCTCAGAATCAATCTGATTTTGGCTGGAGTGATCTGCAGGTCGGGCTGCGCAGAGATAAAAATGAGTCCTTTGGCTATAGCACGACTGGAAATATAGCTTGGGGAGTTGATTTACCTAAAAACTTCAGAATAGTTACCTCCTATGGAACAGCTTTTAGAGCTCCTTCATTTAATGACCTCTACTATCCAGACTCTGGGAATCCTAATATCAAGCCAGAGACTTCCAAAAATGCTGAGTTGGCTTTAAAAGGGCAGCATGAGATTGGCAACTGGTCTGTTGCTCTTTTCCAGAATGATATGGAGGATCTTATTGCTTGGGCTCCTTCTGCTGCCGATCCAAATAAATGGGTGCCTTCTAACGTTGACGAAGCCAGAATTAAGGGTATTGAAGCTGTTCTTCAAAAGAGGATTGATGATTGGAATATCAGAGCGTCAGCAACTGTACTGGATGCGAAAGATACCAAAAGGGATAAAGTTCTTGTTAGGAGAGCTGAGCAGTTTGCAACGCTCGATGTTGATAGACAGTTTGGTCTTTTTTCTCTTGGTTCATCCATCAGAGCACAAGGTCACTCTTATGATGATGTCGAGAATAAAACACGTTTAGCTGGCTTCGTAACAGTTGATGTTAGAGGTGGATATAGGGTAACTAAAGAGCTTCTTACGGAGCTGAAAGTGGTTAATTTGCTTGATAAGGATTACCAAACAGCGAATGGTTATAAAAGTGAGCCAAAAGGAGTATTTCTGACTCTGACCTGGGCTCCTGAGTTGTAAGCAACTTCTTGTACTATTACGTCTGATATGTGTTTTTTTAAGCTCTCATTCCTCTTGGAATGAGAGCTTTTTTATAAGGTGGTTGATATGACACTTAAAAAATCCAAAGACATTCGGGAGCTTTGCTATCCCTTTATTTATGAGCATTCCCCTCTGTGTGATCACGAGATCATTACAGATGAGCTTTGCACGACACTGGGTGGAGCTATTTATGAGCTGGAAGGCGACGATAGGTTTAAGGATATCTACGATTTTCTCTGTGAGTTACAGCCGAAAATTTTTCATCTCAATGCTTCCATACGAGGAAAACAGGCCATATTCGAGGAGCAGATAGAATGGCTTGCTGGTCATTTTGATCGTTACCAGGAAGAGATTGCCGGACGTATCAAAGGCTTTGTTTTACCGCGTGGGCCTCGTCCGGTTCAGTTACTCCACAGCTGTCGTTCACTCAGTAAAAAAGCGATCAGAGCTATGGTATCTGTCGATGCCGAAGGGATAGAAGTGCCGGACGTATTGCATCGGTTTGCCAACATGCTTTGCAATCTGTTTTTCAGGCTAACAGTGGTCATTAATGGACGACTGGGGATCAAGGAACCTGAATACGTGAGCAAGAGTTATAAGTCAAAACCCGCCTCAAAATTAAGGCAACAGTCTGCGAAAAAGGTTGTGTAAGTAGGAAACTTCGCTTTAGGATAGAAATATGGTTCTAAAATAAAAAATGGAGACCATAATGAGAAAGGGACTTTCTTCTCAATCCTTGGCACGTTGCTTCATGAAGTTCGTTGTACTGTCTTCTCTGGTGTTAAGTTTCAATAGCTTTGCCGAGTTTGAATGCACAGTAAATAAAGAAGGTCGCTTTGATAATGCCGTTTCTGATCATCTTGATCTCTCTTTGGATATTTTGAGCAAGGATGATTCAGCAATCGCAATGCTGACTATAACGGACAGAGTCAGTGACGAAGCTTTTCTGGTAATGATCAAGCCGGAGTTTGATCAACATAAGCAATTGTCGAACTGCAAAAAAAGTGGCCAATACGGTTATCTGACCTATCAATGGCAGGGTCATCAATCCATACCCGAGGGTATGAATGGCAGAATTGAATTGGCTTTTTCTCCAGACCAGGATCATTTTATCGGGACAGTCACTCTGTTCCGGGGAGAGAAAAAAGGCAAGTATGTTTCTAATGTTGCCTTTGTTAAGAAAGACTTTTACTAAGTAGCCGTTATTTGAAGTTAAGCCATGCGTCATAAAATCTTAATGTAAACTTATAGGTGAGGTGACCGATAAAAGACTATTCCCACGGACTGAAAACATGGAGGAGCAAGGATGCTTCTGGTTGTTGCTGTCGCCTGTCTGATTGTTGCCTTTACAGCCATTCTCTCAATTATTGAATCTGCCATCATTTATGTTGATGATCTCAGGTTGGCCACAATTCTGAGAAATAAGCCTGAAAACAAGGATGATATTAAATATATCATCAAGAACAAGGAGGCTCACTTATCCTCCATGGTGATGTTGATCACCCTGATCAGCATTTCTGGCAGTTCACTGATTGGTGCTATTGCCGCCAGGCATTTCAATGACACCGGTTTGGCCATATTTACGGCGCTGCTGACCTACTGCATGCTTGTTTTTGCCAAGATTCTGCCCAAACTTTTTGCTGTTCAAATGGCTGCGCCCGTACTCAATCATTCAGCCCGCTTCGTTAGAGTTATCTGCTTTCTGCTTCGTCCATTGCTCAAGATGACACTGGTCTGGGCCCGGCTGTTCAGGATTGAGAAAGCTCAGGAGCCCAGTCGGGATGAACTCAAAGGTATTATTCGTCACTTCAATAAATCCGGAGTCATTGAACGCGAAGAGCGTAAAATGGCCGAGCTGGCATTGAAGATGAATCAAAAAACGCTGGCGGCTTTGACGACAGAAGATGGGCCAATGGTTTGGCTGTCTTCGGACTCCAAAGTGGATGACGTTCAGGCGTTCATTTGTGAGCACAGCTACAAGCGATATCTAGTCGTTGAGAATGAAAAAGTGGTGGGAATTGTACTCTATCGCCATATCACCAGCTGCTTGGTCAAAGGTCACTCAAACAAGACCGTTGGCGATCTGGTCCGCCAGGTGATTTTTATGGATGAGGGTAATACCTTGCTGGATGCGGTTAAAGCCTTTGGCAACGCCCGGGCATCAGTGGCGTTACTGGCTGGACAGAATCCAGAACAGACCCGCATGGTGACTGCCAAGCAGGTTTATCAGGCCATACTGCAGGCTTCCTGATGCCTGCAGTCACTTCGTACTCCTTTAAAATCTTTTTCTATCAACTGTAAAAAAGATGACAATTCGGCTGCATTTCATTTTTATTCCTGCTTTTGAAACCATTTAATTTGCCTTGTCGTATATCCAGTCATAAGGACAATAATTTTTTGAATGTCAGAGGGGCAAAACAAATGACCAAGCCAACCCGCTTATCGTTCTCTAGGGGGATATGGGCCAGACTAATCATGGCACTGACACTGGTCTTTTCGGTGCAGGCTATGGCTGAAGATAAGATTTATACCGGTTTCTTCAGCGATAAAGCTGTGAGTGGCTATGACCCTGTGGCTTACTTCACTGAAGGCAAGCCAGTAAAAGGTTCCGACAAGTTCACTGCGCGTTATAAAGATGCTACCTGGTACTTCAAGAGTGCTGAGCACAAAAAACTGTTTCAGGAAAATCCTGAAAAGTATGCCCCTCAATACGGTGGTTACTGTGCCTGGGCTGTGGCTCATGGTGACACCGCCAGTGCTGATCCCCATCAATGGACCATCGAAGATGGCAAGCTTTATCTGAATTACAACGAGTCTATTCAGAAGGACTGGCTGAAAGATAAACTGAATCTGATTAAAGATGCAGATAAGAACTGGCCAAAAGTCATTAAATAAAGCCTTTAAAATAATTTATTAGTAAATTGTTCTCATGACACCGGTTAGATAGAGTTCGCACTAACCGGTGCCTGGAAATCTTCATCATGAAAAAACGCATCATACAAGTATTTAGCTGGTTAACTACGCTCTGGATTCTCAAAGTCTTTTTATCATCGTTGCCGTACAAGTTCACAAGTCACCCTGATACCCAGCATATCTTTGGAACTATTGGTCAATGGATGCAGGGAGCTCTTGGTAAGTCAATTGGGGAGTGGTTTATTCAATATGGCGCTTACGCGGTAGGTACGGCTGAGCTGCTTATATCCATACTTCTGCTCTCATCTGTTGTTTTGTTTATTAAAACCAAAGTGTCAGGGTCTTCAGGAAAAATCACTCAAAGCCTTATTCATTGCATCGGAGGCCTTGCGGCGTCAGGAGTAATGTTTGGCGCAGCTTTCTTCCATCTGGCCACTCCCCTGGGGATTGAAGTCTTGCATCAGGGGAAGAGTGATGGAGGCTCTTTGTTCTATGCAGCGGTCTCTATTCTGATACTGGGGTTGGTGATGGCCATCGCAAACTTCTCTCTTCTGAATGAAGAGTGGAAAGAAGAAAAGTCAGCGAGAGCTACTGTTTAAAGCCTTCAGGACAATTACATCAGGAAGTGATCATTATGATTATTCGTTCGTTGCTGGTCCTGGGGTTCATCTGGCATGCCTTGAGACAAAGAGTGAAACCCTGGCTGTTTTTTCAATTGAATGCCGATTACTTCAATGATGCCAAAGGACTTTATTCCAAGCTTGATATGGACGAGTCCATTCCCAGACGGTGGCGTTTGAATCAGAGTCTGGATACCGATGGCATAAAGCCAGAACATTACCCGGTTTTTCTGAAGCCAGAATGGGGACAGAACTCCGCCGGTGTTATCCGAATCGACAATGAGATCCAGTTAGAGGCGGCAAGAGCAAATCGCAATCCGGAAAGCGTACCCTACCTGATTCAGGATGGCGCCCAGGGCAAAAGAGAGTTCGAAGTGTTTGTGATTCGTTCACTGGACTCCACAAAGTGCTTCAAAACACTGTCCGTAACACAAGTTCTGAACACCAGTAGTGACTCCCATCCAGTGAATGGTATCTACAACAGTGAAACCTTTTATCTGGATAAAACTCACGAACTGGACAGGGAGCAGACTGATCATCTTGGCTTGCATCTGAGTCAGGCAGGACCGTTTCGAATGGCTCGCTATGGTATCCGGGCTGACAGCATTGAAGCGCTGTCAAAGGGGGAGTTCAAGATTTTTGAAGTGAATCTCTTCCTGCCGATGCCGCTGGTGTTGTTGAGCAAAAATCTGGGCACATTTGAGAAGTTGAAGCAGGTGGGACAACTGACTCATCAACTAGCTGAAGTGACCGGTGAGATTCCGGGAGCCCAGGAACGAAAAGCTATTTTTTTCAGGAAGTTGTTTTTCCTGAATCGACTGAATTTTAAAAAAATGTCAGCCAAGGCAGAAGAGGAGCTTGTGTCGTGAAAAGTGCTGTGAAAGTCATCAAGAAAGCGGTTTACAGCTACATCAGCCAGAAGTTCATGAACGGCTGCACTCAATACAACTCATTGGAAGTACGCAAGAGCTGTCGCTCAAAGGCTCAGGCGAGATCAGCCTTCAGCAAAAATGATATTCCCCATGCCCAAGGTGAAATTTTCATCAACCCATTCAACGCTATTCGTTTTGCCAAACAGCATGGTTTTCCTCTGGTGGTTAAGCCTAATGTAGGGGGATTCTCAAGAGGCAGCTATTTTCCCATTCGCAACTATCGGGAGTTATGGAAAGCGGCTCTGCTGGCCAAAATCTGGTGGCCGTCCAGTGTGGTTGAGCAGTATCTGGAAGGGAAAAACTACCGGGTTCTGGTGGCTAATGGTGAAGTAGTGTCTGTGATTCAACGTTTTGCCCCTTTTGTTACTGGTAATGGTCTGGACTCGATCAGTACTCTGATTGATCAGGAGAACACAGTCCGTAAAGAGATGGGGTTGCTGGATTGCATGTACCCTCTTCAGAAAAGTGAACAGACTCGAAAGTTTATAGCCAGGCAGGGATACGATCTGAACTCCGTCCCGGCCGAGCAAGAGCAGGTGAAGCTGTTTCATAGAATTGCCCTGGCACCAGGCGGTGTTATTGAATCCATTCCTGTTAACAAAGTGGCTAAGGAGAATGTGCGGCTGATGGAAAAGGTGCTGGATACCTTTGATGCCAATATTCTTGGTATCGATGTCATCATGGAAAAAGGCATAGAGCACAGTCATGAAGATCAGAAATGCATTCTTCTGGAAGTTAACTCCCGGCCTTACGTGAAAATGCACGACTACCCCAGGTACGGTGAAAAAGAAGATATTTCAGGGGTGTTTGAAAAGTTGGATAAACTCCAGGTCGCCCAGGCTGATGTTTTCTGAGACGGAGAGATGTCAGTGCATTACTTTTTTCAGTTTTCAGGTATCCATGCTTTTCTGGTCGGGTTGTTGCCATTTTTCCTGCCAACGGTTTTGTGGCAGAAGGGCTACTCGCTGACAGAAATTGCAGTGTTTATTGCCCTGTCAGGTGTTAGCTATCTTGTCACGCTGGTTGTTTGGGAAGTCCTGAGATCTGGAAAAGGAAGCGTCTGGTCTGTCAGAGCCTCTTTTTTGACTGAGATTTTGCTGGTGGCTGGACTGTTTTTCTTTCAGCAACAAACAGGCAATGACAATACAGGCTTAGTTCTGCTGGCCATCCTGAATGGTGTTTATGGTTGTTTCTACTGGATGGCGCAACGTCTTCTGTTTAAATCCATCAGTCATAGCCGGAATTCCGGTCAACACTTTGGCAACTTCCAGATATTGGTCGCAGTGCTTTTGAAAGTGGGTATTATCTCGGGTGCTTTTCTACTGGAACAGTCCAGTTACTCAGCCCTGTTTATGCTTAGCTCGTTGATTTCGCTGGTGGGCATTGCTCAGACATTTCGGCATAAGGTGTTGTCAGACATTAACTCGGCCTTCTCCGCACCAGCGGTCCGTTTTTCTCAAGTGCTTCGATTTCGAGATGGTTATGGTTCTCGCGGAGTGTTTTTTGCCGACGGTCTGTTTCTCTTCCTTGAAAGTTATTTCTGGACCCTCTCGCTTTATTTCATCAACAGCGAAAGTCTGCTCGAGCTTGGTGGGATGATGGTTATTCTGGCTGTTGCAGTAGCTGCACTGTTTAAACTGGTGCAGACTTTTATTGACCGGATAGCGGCTATCAGGCTTTTACGGGTAGCCATCATGCTTTATGCATTCAGCTGGCTGTTAAGAGGACTGGTGGATGACACTATGGCAACAGGGCTCCAGTATACGGTCATTCTGGTTGTTGCCTTCCTGACCAGTTTATTCCGCTTATCATTTAACAAAGTGTTCTTTGATCGTGCCGATAAGACGACTACTCATGCCTACCTTTTGTTGAAGAGTTATTGCTCTCAACTGGGTGTGGCTGTTTTGTTCGGTGTTATAGCGCTTTTAATGACCCAAGGGTTCGTTCTGCATCAAGGACAGCCACCTTTGGAAGCACTTCAGGCTGTGTATTTTGTTTCATCCATTCTGGCTTTGGTTTATTTCCGTTATAGCTGGCAGACCCAGTCTCAGGCAGCCAGAACGGACAGAAGAATAAAAGAAATTGAAAGGAAAGGGGATTCTTACCATGCGTACTGATTTTGAGCTGATACTTCAGGGCAATCAGGAAGCTGTTGAACAGATAATTGGTTTTGTTTCTGGCCTGAGTGCAGATGATTACCGGTTCAGGGATACCGATCTTTTTCAAAGCACAATCGGTCAGCATTTACGTCATGTTCTGGATCTGTATGAGGCTTTACGCGCTCCTGCTGAAGCAGGGTTAGTGGATTTTGATCTCAGACGGCGGGGCTTGTTGTTGGAGCATGAAAAGAGTGCCGGTCTGGCAGAATTGAAAGATTTACAGCAATGGTTGAAGTCATTGAAAGCGGAAGATCTGGCTACGTTGACTGAACTGAAAACAGAAGTACTGCTATCAGAAGCCAGCAGTATACGATTGAGTTCAAGTCTTGCAAGGGAGCTGATTTTTGCCAGCAGTCATCTGACTCATCATCTGGCATTGATGGCGACCATCGCCAAAGTAGCGGGCAATAAAATAGACCCATCCGTGGGTATGGCTCCTGCGACTTCCAGCTTTACCAGAAGTCAGTCTTCTATACAGAGTTGATTTCTTCTTCAGTGAGGTAGCGCCAACCCCCTGCATCCAGAGACCGGTCGAGAGTAATAGACCCGACCTGTTCCCGGTGAAGCGCTGTCACATGGTTGCCCAAAGCGGCAAACATACGCTTGACCTGGTGGTACTTGCCTTCATGAATGGTCAGCAGTACTTCCTGGTCAGAAATAAACTCGAGTTGTGCAGGGCGGGTCAGTTTTTTCTCCCCTTTGAGCTGAACACCTTGTGCAAACTGTTCAACTGCAGACGGATCCAGGGGAGAATCCAGCTCTACCCGATAACGTTTCCCACACTCTTTTGCGGGAGAAGTGATCCGGTGGGACCACTGACCATCATCTGTGATCAATACCAGCCCGGTGGTATCCACATCCAGTCGACCCGCAATTCTCAGACGATCTGATTTGATCACATCCAGCAAATCAATGACCGATGGGTACATCTCGGCCCTTGTTCCTGCGAGTGTTGAGCAGATAGTATCCAACGGTTTGTTGAGCATGATATAGCGAAACCCAACCAGAGAGAGTGGTTCGCCATCCAGCCGAACTTCAGAGTCAGAAGATACTTTTTGAGCAGGATTTTTAACGATGGCGCCATCAACACTGACCAATTCGGTTTTCAGAAGCCTTTTGGCTTCTGAGCGGGTCAGTTCGGTGCTTTCACAAAGGAATTTATCGAGTCTCACTGGCTGACTTGTTCCTGAGCCCAGTTAATAAAAGCCTTGCGGGTTTCCTGGTCGGATTTTTCAAACCAGTAACGCAGCATGCTGGCACTCATATTAGCATCACCTTTCTGATTGGCTGCAGAACCGTAAATTTCTTCATTCTGGGTTACATTGGCAAAGCCAGTGTTCTGCTCTGCAAATACACCCATGCCAGAAAACTCGCTGGCTGCTGCGGGGCTGTCGGTGCGATTAAACTTCTGAGTGTCTGCCGCATAGTTACGACCGAACTGGATTCCCTTGGTTGGCAGAATGGCGAACTCAAAGGGAACGGCTTCGCCTTTAGCATTCATCAATGTGATTTTGCTGGTGGGATTATTATTGATGGACTCGGCCTGACGCATGTTCTTCAATTTCGGAGCATCAATCGTGTATTTCTGACCGGCAATGGGATGGAAGGTCAGGATAAAGGGTTTGGATGTGAAGCGATTCCTGTCGCCACCATCAGTGACGACGTCAGACAGTTGAAAAACAACCTGATGGCGTTCGTCGGAAAGAGTGATGGGCTTATTGGCTTCAACTTTGAAGTCGAGTTCCTTGGCACTGACACCATCAAGAACCAGCAGTTCGGATTTTACCGGCAATTTCAGGGTGGCGTCTTTGGTTTTGGCTTCTGCAGCCCAGACCGAAGTGACCATAAACAAACTGAGAACTGCCATCAGAAACTGATTCAGCCATGAGCGATGATGCAAACTTGAGTGATGATGCAGCCATGAGCGATAATGCAACCTGGCAAAATCATTCAAATGAGAACGCATAGATGTCCCCTTATACCACTTATAAAATTGAGGGTGAGAGGCTGCACAACATGCCGGACTGAAGGGCTAAAAGCAAGAGGCATCCGTACCGCTTTGGCTCAGGCGGGTGTAAGTTCAAGCACAGAGTGCCCCCAGTCATCCTGCCAGATATCGGATTTTTTGACGGACAATGGTTGTTTAAAATCTGGGCCGTTGATCACCAGAGAGTGAAAGTCGCCTTCTTCACCGGTAGGGCAGATGCCTTTGGCTTCAATCTCATCAGCCAGTGAGGGGGTCAGGATTCGCCCCAGAAAGCTCTGATTCAGGGATTCATTCTTGACGCTGACGATCATGGTTTCCTGACCCACTAAAAACATATCTTTCAGAAGTTGTTTACGGTTGTAATGCCAGAGTGGGTAGCAGGTCTGGATGGCAGTATCTTCCAAAATTCGATCGTACCAATCCTTGTGGGCATCCAGATCAATATCGCCAAAAGCAAGATGGCTGACAGAATACTCATTGATGGCGGTTGCCAGTGCTTTCTTTAACCCTTGTTCATAACCACCGAACCCAGCCGAACCGAAAATAATAGGCGTATCCAGGCAGTCAGCCTGAGCCTGCAAGACATCCCGGTGCAGCCCATGAGCACTGGTTCTTTGTTCCCCGTCTTTGAGCATGGTGAGCAGGCAAGCTGGTTTTGCGCCACTCTGGCTTGAAATCCATCGAGCAAAGCAACCGTCTTTGCCTCCACTCCATGAAGACGCGAAACGAGCACCCGAAGAGGGCAATGAAGCTTGGGAAGAAATATTCATCAGCGGGTAAAAAAACCACCCTTACCGCTACTCCGGTAGGTTGCAAAAGCTGAGTCCATATCGGGTGGAGTGACCAGAGAAGATAGATTCGCTGGGTAGTGGAATAGTGTGTGTTTTGGCATAAATATCCAGCCCGAATTTTATCTTGTTGATCAGTAACCCGATGACAATATCATGCATTTTCTTAAGTTTGGAGAGGTATAATTTTCTTCGAGTCAAGCGTTTGACCCAGGTTCTGAAATTCAGATTTTCACACTCAATAGTATAAAACACATATTTGATCCACTATCGAGGATTTGTCAACTGAGAGCACTTTCAACACCTTTGATACATGACCCTGTTTCCATTGTGTCACTCTTATCGTTCTTTTTCGCTTGTTCTGCTTCCCGGGCCAGGCACTGTTTTTCAAATACCTTGAAGAATGGGTAATAAATGAAAACATTCAAAACAATAAGTCCAAGGCTCAATACTGGAGCAAGTACGTCCCCCCCGGTGGCCAGAAAGGCTCCGATAGGTGCTGGTGTTGTCCATGGTGCCATCAGGAACATTTTGCCTACGATTCCAAAATCAACGACCAGGTAGGCAATGACTGCATTGGCTAGTGGACACAGGATCAAAGGTACAAACAGGATCGGGTTCATCACAATGGGCAGGCCATAAACAATCGGCTCACCAATGGAGAAGAAGGCAGGCACCACACCAATTTTACCGATAGAGCACATGTGAATTGAACGACTGCGTAACAACAGGAACGTCAGGGCCAGTAAACCACCGGTAGCGCCATGGACAACATAGAAGTCCCAGAACGAATTGGTAACCACGTACGGCAATGCTTCTCCGGCCTGCATGGCTAACATGTTCGAGGTCATATTAGAGATCAGGAAAGGCGTCCAAAGCTGCATAATTACTAGGGAACCATTAATGCCGGCAAACCACAATAGATGGGTTGCCAGTACCACCAGTATGATGGCACCCAGGGAGTCTGAAGCCTGAATCAAAGGAGCCATCCAACCCATGATCAGTGCTGGCACAGCTGAATTAAAACTGCTTTCCAACCAGAGGGCAGCCGGATAAAGCGTCAACAGAACTGCCAGAACAGGAATCACAATATTCAGAGATTCAGAAACGGACGATGGCACTTCCTTTGGCAGGCGAATACAGATGTTAAGTCGCTCAAGTAAGCGAGCCAGTTCTACTGTGTAAAAAGCAATAAAAATGGCTGGAAAGAGTCCTGCCCCCCCCATGTACGACAACTCCATCTTACTGCCCTCATAGGGAGCACAAATTAACAGGAAAGTCATGACAGAAAGAAAGGCGGCCGGAAGCGGTTCACGCTCATAACGTTTGGCGAGGTTGTAAGCAATACTGGCAGAAACAAACAGAGCGATGGCATTGAATGACATTTGGAAAACACGCCACATGGGGTCCGCTGCTGCTGCAGCGAAATCAACCCAGGCTCGACCCAAAAAGTTGGTAGTTTCTTTGCTGAAGGGGGGTTCCAGCAGAATCAGCATGAAACTGCCAACAATGAGGAAAGGGAGTACCAGGATAAAACCGTCCCGAATAGCGGCAATATGGGGCTGCTTTTCCAGACGGATAGCAACTGGCTGGACATAGGTTTCCATGATATCACCGATCCGCTTAATCACTCTGCTCATGATTTCCTCTTGGACGTTGATTTTCGATTGCTATTACGACATAGCAAATCTATCGGATAAGTTTTTTTATAATATTGATCGATATCAAGCAATCTTGTGTTGTGGTGATGATTCTTGGGAGAAATTGTTGATTCCGGCTATACCCATCACCTTTGAAGATGTGAGAGTGTTGACCGCTCTCGCTCCACCGGGATGCCGGACCATCCAATCACCTGCTATTTGTAGGTTCATAGGGCTTCGTTCGTTTGCCGCCTATTCACATCTTCAAAGGTAACGGGTATATAAGCTACGGCTCAGATGCATAGGTATTTGCACAGTCTAGCTGCAAGCACTGCTACCCCGGTTAGCAGCGATATGTCAGAATCCTCTCGCCAGGGGGTTTTTCCACTTTCAGAGAAGATTTCCGCACTGTTACTTCGGGCTGAATGATATTCTGTCTCTTCTCTGGTATTTCGCCTGCAATCAACTGTTTCATTAGTGTAATGGATAGAGAAGCCAGTGCCGGAATATCCTGCCGCATGGATACAACATGGTTCTGGCAGAACTCCAGCATGGAGTGATCGTCAAAAGAACCTATCACCATATCTGCTGGAATTTTTCCATAATTCTGTCGTAGATATTCCATCGCACCTTCCAGGATCGGCAGTGACACCGATACAATGCCTCCCGGTATTCTTCCCAGAGATTCGCACAGTTGCTGCATGATGGTATAGCCATCTCTGCGTACACTCTGGCCCTGAATAATCGTCTGCCTGTTGGTAAGAGGCTGGCCGGTTTTATTCAATCCGGCGCTTAAACCACGTAGGCGGGCCTGAACAGTAGGGAGGTTGATATCGGCTCCCAGAAAATACAGATCTTCAGTCAGTCCGGCAGCAATCTCACCAAGAGCCTTACCGATAGCCATTCCACCGGCTTCGTTATCAGTCGCTACGACAGGATAGTGTGATGTTCCAAAATCCCGATCTATAAAAACGACAGCTTTCTTATTCTTTTTACTGCCTATTACTTTCTGCCGGACTTCACTGGCAGGTGTGACAAACAATCCGTCTACCCTCCTGTTCAGCAGGTTTCTGGTCACTTCCGCCTCAAACGCCTCATCGTCATCAGAGCAGACAGTGATCAACTGATAACCAGCTTCTCGACAGCCTCGCTCCATCTCTTCAGCCAATTCAGAGAAAAAAGGGTTGGTCAGGCGGGGAATGATAAGGCCCAGTGTCTGTGTTTTCTGGAGCTTCAGGCTTCGGGCGGTCTGGTTAATGGTGTAACCAAACTCATCAACAATGCCCTGAATCTTCTGACGGGTTTTCTCGCTGATCCGGTACTTCTTGTGCTGCCCGTTGATCACAAGGCGAACTGTGGTGACTGAAACCCCAGCCAGCCTGGCTATTTCGTCAACTGTCTTTGTCATAGCCGTCAAAACATCCTGATTGGAAACAAACATTTGAATGGTCGCCAAGGATATAGGAACAAAGGTCAGCTTATCTATGACCTGGAGCGGTTTTTCATCACTCAATGACGAAATATACCCATTGGATTTCAAGATGCTACTAGGCGTCAACCGAGTGAATCCTCAGGAGCCTACAAGTAGTAGGTGACTGAGGTGAGTGAGGGCTGACAACAACGTAGCATCTTGAAAGGCGATGGGTATACAACTTTTGTCAGCTGCAGATATGGAAGCGGTATATGCACAATCAAAAAAAACTCCTCCTGATCAAAAGTCGGCCATTGACTCAGATCAAAGGTAGTAATTATCCCATCATGTTTGTGCTTGAACTGAACAATATAGCGCTATAGTCTTTAGCTAATACGTATTAGCTAAACCCGGATACTCTTTCGATGCAGAACTACTACATTGGTGTCGATGTCGGCTCAGGCAGTGCCAGAGCGGGTCTCTTCGACGCAACAGGCAACAAACTGGCCCAGGCCGTCAGCCCTATCAAACAGTTCCGCCCTGCACAGGACTTTGTAGAACAGTCTTCATCTGATATCTGGTTTCAGGTCTGTGCAGTTGTCAATAGCGTAGTCAGTGAAGCAGCCGTTGCACCTGGGGACATTAAAGGCATCGGTTTTGACGCAACCTGCTCCTTGGTAGCGGTTGACAGCAATGACCAGCCAGTTTCTGTTTCACCAACCGGCAGTGATGATCAAAATATCATCATGTGGATGGACCACAGGGCCATGATTGAAACTGCCGAGATCAATGCCACTGGCAGTGAAGTATTGAAATACGTCGGTGGTGAAGTCAGTCCCGAAATGGAGCTGCCAAAGCTCAAATGGCTGAAGCGTTATCTGCCGGAACAGTACAACCGAGCGGCCCGTTTTTTCGATCTGGCCGATTACCTGGTGTATCGCTCCAGCGGTGAAGACACTCGCAGTGTCTGCACCAAGGTATGCAAGTGGACCTACATGGCCCATGAAAAGCGCTGGGATACAGTGCTGCTGGAAAAGCTGGATCTGGACGACCTGATTGCTGGTGAAAAAATAGGTAACGTCATTGTTGATCCTGGTACACCTGCAGGAAAACTAACAGAGGCAGCCGCTGCTGAGCTGGGTCTGACTGTAAATACGACAGTGGCTGTTGGCATGATTGATGCCCATGCCGGCGGCGTTGGCATCATCGGTGACAAGCCGGAGTCTACCCTGGCGATTATCGGCGGCACTTCTTCCTGCCACATGGCCGTCAGCAAACAGCCCATCTTTGTTGATGGCGTCTGGGGGCCATACTGGGGCGCAATGGTTCCCGGTATGTGGTTGAGCGAAGGAGGACAGTCTGCAGCAGGTTCTCTGATTGATCATGTGATCAATGACAGTGCGTTCTACCCGGAACTGATGAAAATGGCAGAGCAACAGGAGCGCAGCGAGTATGAAATTCTGAATGAAGAAGTCGCTCGCCTGGAAGCAGAAAACCCACATTTTTCTGCTCATTTCCACCTCCTAGGATATCACCACGGCAATCGTTCACCACGGGCTAACCCGCACCTTAAAGGCATGGTTTCCGGATCATCCTTGCACAGGGACCTGACCGAGCTGGCCCGGATTTACCTGGCAGCCATTCAGTCTGTGTCGTATGGAACCCGTCATATTATCGAAACAATGAACAGCGCTGGTCACCAGATCATCCGTATTCACATGTGTGGCGGTGGCACCAAGAACCCGTTGTGGCTACGTGAGCACGCCAATGCTACGGGTTGCGAAATCACCCTCAGTAAAGAAGATGAAGCCGTGATTCTCGGCTCTGCCATGTTGGCCGCAAACGCCTGTGGTGATTTTGCCGAGTTAACTGACGCCATGGCGGCCATGTCTTCCACCGGTAAAGTGATTGCGCCTCAGACTGAAACCAAAGCCTTTCATGATGCCAAGTACAGAGTCTTCCACGAACTGTACGAAGACCAGATGAAGTACAAGGCAATGATGCGTGAATTCTGATTCAACAAACTCTTGGTAACCCCATGCAGCCGACCCCGAACAGCTGCATCTTCATAGAAAATAGAACACAAGCCCTGTTGTTCAGGGCTTCGATGGAGTTAACAACAATGACCACTTTAGCCCTCAACCTGCCTGAACAGAAAGAGCGCCTTGTTCTCGAAGGTAAAGAAGTCTTCGTTATTGCCAATGGTGACCTGCGTGACACTGCCAACCAAACGTGCTGGGAGGTTCAGCAGTCTTTTGAGAGCAAGCTCGAAGTCGCTTTAAAAGATAAATTTGGCTTCAGTGTTCGCCGTGCTCATCCGGTAAAAAACGAACAGGGGCATGGCTTTATCAGTAATCAACGTGAAGGGGCTGATGTCGTCGCTTCCATTGACCCTAAAGCGCCTGTGATTGTATTGATGACCGCCTGGCAATACTCTCACCATATCGCTCCTTCTCTGGTACATCATGAAGGCCCAATTTTGCTGCTGGCTAATTTCGATGGTACCTGGCCAGGCCTGGTAGGCGCTCTGTGCATGGCAGGAACCCTGACCAGTCTGGGTAAAGATTACAGCCGTCTGTGGTCTGAAAACTTTGATGATGATTTCTTTTACATGGGCCTGCAGTCCTGGCTGGAAAGTGGTCAGATTGAACACAACACCTCTTACCTGAAAGAAATTACTGCAGAGCACCCTGTTATGGCCACTGAAGCTGGCAAAATGGGTCAGCAGGTAGGTGAATACATACTGGAAAACAAGGAAATCATGGGCCTGTACGACATGTTCTGTATGGGTATGATGAACGGTGTATTCCCGCAGGAGTCTATGGTCAAAATTGGCATGCCGATTGAGGCTCTGTCCCAGTCTGCATTGCTGCACGACATGAGCCTGGTATCCGATGAACTGCAGGAAGAATGCCTGCAGTGGTATATCGATCAGGGAATGGATTTTAAATTCGGTACCGACTCTGCTACCGAACTGACCCGTGAGCAGGTAAAAGAGCAGTGCGCGATGATGATTGCCATGGCTCGTGCAACCAAACGCTTTGGCCTGACCAGTGTCGGTGTTCAATACCAGCAGGGCTTGAAGGACAGCTGTGCAGCTTCTGACTTTGCCGAAGGCGCTATCGGCTCTACTGCCCGTTTCCCGATTCCAGACGAAAACGGCGACATTATCTGTGAAGGCAAGCCAATCCCCTGCATCAATGAAGTTGACATGGGTACCGCTATACCTCAAACCATGCTGTTCCGCCTGCTGGACAGCCTGGCTCTGCCATCCGAAACCACGCTGCACGACATCCGCTGGGGCAGTGAGTTTGAAGGCACCTACTACTGGGATTTTGAAATCTCCGGTAACGTACCTTTCGAGCACATTAAAGGTGGCATCGCCGGCGCTATCGGCAATCGTCAACCAGCCATGTATTTCCCTCTGGGTGGCTCCACTGTCAGTGGTCAGTGCAAGGCAGGAACCTTTGTCTGGGCTCGTGCTCACTATGAAGGAACCGATGTTCACATGCATATTGGCACAGGTACGGCTTATGAACTGCCCCAGGAAGAATTCCAGCGTCGCCTGAATGCCACGGAAAAGTCATGGCCTCTGATGAACTGTGTTCTGGACGGTGTTGGACGTGACGACCTGATGGCTGGCCACCAGAGCAATCACATCTCTGTTGCCTACGTACCGGAAGAGAACCTGAAAGAAGTGGTTCAGGCTTTCGCTGCACAGGCGCTGACCCAGAATATGCGTGTTCACCTGGCTGGTGATATCGCTATCTGATCCTGCCAATGGCGTGGTAATTTTTATCACGCCATTTCCTGTCAGGTTTACCTTTGACAGGCTTCCAGTTTTCCAGACCCACTCCTTTCTCAGGTATTGCCCGTTATGAATCAACTGGAACAATTAAAAGCTATCACTAAAATAGTGGCTGACACCGGTGATATTGATGCGATAAAGCGCTATCAACCAGTGGATGCAACCACTAACCCGTCATTGATTCTGAAGGCGGCAACTCTGCCGCAATATACAAACCTGATGAGTGAAGCTCTGGAGTATGGGCGTCGTAAATCAGATCACAAAGCCGAGCAGACGGGCCATGCCTGCGACTACCTGACCGTTGGTATTGGTAAGGAGATTCAGGCTGTTGTTCCCGGTTTTATTTCCACTGAAGTGGATGCCCGGTTGTCATTTGATACAGAAGCCACACTGACCAAGGCTCGTGACCTGATCAAACTCTATAAAGAGATGGGGGCTGACACTTCACGAGTGCTGATCAAGATTGCTTCTACATGGGAAGGCATTAAAGCAGCAGAAATTCTGGAAAAGGAAGGCATTCGCTGCAATCTGACCCTGCTGTTCAGCTTTGCCCAGGCACAGGCCTGTGCGGAGGCTGGTGCCTACCTGATCTCGCCTTTCGTGGGCCGCATTCTGGACTGGTATAAAAAAGACACAGGTATCGAACAGTACGCACCCGCCGAAGATCCCGGCGTTATTTCTGTCACTGAAATCTACGACTTCTACAAACAGCACGGCTATAAGACCGTGGTAATGGGCGCAAGCTTCCGCAATATTGACGAGATCCGTCAGCTGGCCGGTTGCGACTGCCTGACAATCAGTCCAGCACTGCTGGATGAACTGGAACAGAATCAAGAACCTCTGCAGCAAAAACTTTTTGCAGATCAGTCTGCCGACACTACAGATAAAACAGGACAGACCGAAGCTGGCTTCCGCTGGGCCATGAATGACAACCCAATGGCTACGGAAAAACTGGCCGAAGGCATTCGCAACTTCGCCGCAGATCAGGGCAAACTGGAAGTTCTGGTGACAGAACAGATTTAGCAGGCCCGCTCGTTTTTTCCCTTTGGGAAAGGTTTTTTATTCGTGAATGCAGCTTTTCTTCATCAGGTTCGCCAGGAAAAAAATCTGCATTCTTTGCTCAAGTTTCTTCAAGACTGATTATTGATCCCTTCATGGAAAACAAACAACAACTCGCCAACGCTATTGAAAGCGAATGGAACTGCAAATTTGCAACCTATAAGACCGCACACCCCGAGCTGGCCGCCGAATTCAAACGCCGCATGAAAGGTCAGCTGCCTGCCGACTTCTCTGAAAAGGCCGATGGCAACTACCTGAACTATGGCGTTCGTGAATTTGGCATGAGCGCCATCATGAACGGTATCGCACTGCATAAAGGCTTTATTCCCTACGGTGCCACCTTCCTGATATTCATGGAATACGCCCGTAATGCCGTCCGAATGGCGGCGTTGATGAAACAACGTTCAATCTTCGTTTATACCCACGATTCCATTGGCCTCGGTGAAGATGGCCCAACCCATCAGCCTGTGGAACAGGTTGCCAGTCTCCGCAATACGCCCAACATGAATACCTGGCGTCCCTGTGACACTGTTGAGTCTGCAGTAGCATGGAAGTCTGCGGTTGAACGTGAAGATGGCCCCAGCGCCCTGATCTTTTCCCGCCAGAACCTCAGACATCAATACCGCAGCGCTGCCCAGCTGGCCAGTATCGCCAGGGTGCCTACATCCTGAAAGACAGTGAAGAGGCTCCAGAGTTGATCCTCATCGCTACCGGTTCCGAAGTTGAACTGGCTGTAGCTGCTGCTGAGCAGATGGACAGGCAGGGACGCGGGGTTCGCGTTGTGCCATGCCGTCGCCTGAAGTTTTTGAACAGCAGGATGCAGAGTACCGTCAGCAGGTTCTGCCAGTAGAAATCACTGCCCGTGTCGCGGTGGAAGCCCTGCACGCAGACTACTGGTACAAATATGTTGGTCTCGATGGTCGCATCGTTGGCATGAAGGGCTTTGGCGAGTCAGCTCCGGCAGGCGAGCTCTACAAGCTGTTCGGAATTACGGTGGATGCTGTCATAGCGCAGGCAACTGAACTGCTGAAGGCAGAGTAATTCTTTTTTCAGGGCTTACAGGCTGCCGAAATATATCTCGGCAGCCTTTGTTATTTCAGTGTTTGATTAAATCGTAATTAAGAGAGAGAAATTATGTCCGCGTCTAAAGCTGTCAGGCAGCGCGTCGCTCTGGGCCTGCTAAGTGGTGTGTTCTTTATCTGGGGCTTTCTGACCTCGCTCAACAGTGTCCTGGTTCCCTATCTGCAACAGCAGTTCCAGTTAACTTATACCAGTTCCATGCTGATCCAACTGGCGTTTTATCTTGCCCCCTTTCTGGCCTGTCTGCCCACAGCAGCCCTGATCAGCAGATATGGCTACCGGAAAACACTGCTTGGTGGGCTGCTGTTGATTATTCTGGGTTGCCTGACCTTTTACCCGGCCACTGATGTTTTTTCTTTTCCCATGGTATTGATTGCCATTTTTATCACCGCCATGGGTGTTGCCTCTCTGCAGGTTGTAGCAAACCCCTATGTAGCAATGCTGGGCGATTCGGAAAGTGCTCCCGCAAGACTCTCGCTGTCGTCTGCCATCAATTCTCTTGGTACGACACTGGCTCCCTATATTGGAGCTGCACTGCTATTCGGTGCAGTGGGAAGTGCCGCTGAACAGGTCAAACTGGTGCAACTGCCCTATCTTGCCTGTGCCCTGGGTATAAGTGTTATTGTAGCGCTCATCGCCAGGATGAAAATGCCTGAGACAAGTACAGAAGCCCTGGCAGAAACTCCGTCAACAATTTCTATCTGGCGATACCGGCACTTGGTATTCGGTATCGGTACGATTTTCTGCTACGTCGGTGTTGAGGTCAGCGTGGGCACTTTCATGCTGAGCTACTTCAGCTCACCGAACCTGGGTGGTCTGACAATGCAAAGTGCTGGCAAACTGGTCGCCCTGTACTGGGCAGGAGCAATGATTGGTCGGGTCGCTGGAAGCCTGCTCTTTCGCTGGATTCGTGCCCGGAATATACTGATCTTCAATGCCCTGCTGGCCATTGTGTTACTGATCACGGCAATTATGGTTTCAGGTAAGACAGGGATTATCGCCCTGATCGCTATAGGGCTTTGTAATTCCATCATGTACCCGGTCATTTTCTCTCTAGCTCTGGATAAATTGGGCAATCAGGCAGGCAAAGCATCTGCGCTTCTGGTCATGGCAGGTATTGGTGGTGCGGTCTGGCCAATTATGCAGGCTCTTATTGCTGACAGCTCTGGCCTACAGTCGTCTTTCTGGGTGCCGGTTATGGGTTATCTTGTCATTGTTTCCTATGGGGCGCGAGGCTACAAGCCTTTAGTCGCGGAAAAAGATCATCCAGAACAGCTGGATGTCAACTTTTCCTGAGCAAAAAAAACTGCTCTATTCCAGCCTCTGCTTTTAGAAATACTGACAAATTACCCATTCATGGCTTTGTCAGTATTTCTGAGCTGTTGTCATTCCTGAAAGGTTTGACAATGTTACACGATGAAAATAGTCATTTCCGTTCAAAAATGTTGACCCATGTCATGGTCAGAGTTTTCAAGCTTCTTTAGCCTGTGTGCTAGCACGACTTAGTTATAGCTATGCTGGATGTTTTCGATTTTTCTCCGGAGTTACCATGAGCCATCTGCCATTTCGCCAGATTCATCTTGATTACCACACTAGTCAGCATATCCCCGGTGTTGGCGATCAGTTTGACGTGAAAGAGTTCGCCGATACGCTGGAAAAGGCACGAGTCAATTCCATTACCTGTTTTGCCCGCTGTCATCATGGGCTTATGTACTTTGATTCTGAAGTACATCCGGAGCGTGTTCACCCGAATCTTGAAAACAAGAACATGCTCGTTGAACAGATTGCCGAGCTTCATAAGCGTGGAATTCGCGTCCCCATCTACACGACAGTTCAATGGGATGAATACACTTCCGAGCACCATCCTGAGTGGCATGTGATTGGCGAGCATGGTGGAATGACAGCGGGTCTGTATGAAGCGACGTTCCGCCGTACTTTGTGTGTAAATTCTCCTTATCGTGCTTTCCTGAAAGATCACCTCAAGGACATGTTCTCCCAGTTCCCGGTTGACGGACTGTTTCTGGATATCGTCAAAACTATCGACTGTTCCTGCCGCTGGTGCCGCGCCGGGATGAAGGAGCAGGGCCTGAATGCAAGCGATAAAGCTGCCCGCATGACGTATGCAGTAGAAATGATGAAGGAGTTCAAGGAAGATCTGTCCACCTTCATTCGTGAACATAATGAAGAGTGTGAAATCTTCTACAATCAGGGACACATCAGCCCGGACACCCGTGAGTCTCTGCATAATTATAACCATCTGGAGGTAGAATCCCTGCCCAGTGGTGAATGGGGTTACGGACACTTCCCGACAGTGGTTCGCTATGCGCGTACTCTTGGCGCAGACTTCATGGGGATGACCGGCAAGTTCCACACCTCATGGGCTGACATGCATTCCTTCAAGAATCAGGCTGCACTGGAATATGAAATTTTCCACATGATCGCAATGAATGGTAAGTGCTCCATTGGCGATCAGCTGCATCCTAATGGCAAGATTTCTGATGACACTTATGATCTGATTGGTTCTGTATATTCTCAGGTTGAGAAAAAAGAACCCTGGTGTGCCGGTGCCAAAGCAATGACTGATATCGGTGTACTCAACCCTGAAGAATTCCGTTTGACCATCGAACACTCTGATCAGGCGAAGGTGTTGCAGGGTGTAACACGCATACTGGCGGAAGCGGGTCATCAATTCGACATTATTGATACTAAAGCTACGTTTGAAGACTACAAGCTGCTGATTCTGGCAGACGAAGTTGAAGTATCTGCACCGCTGGCTGAGCGACTGGAGCAGTTTACTGAGAATGGCGGCAAGATTCTGGCCACTCACAAGTCAGGCTTGAACCCTGAAGGTACTGCCTTTGCCAGTGATCTGTTTGGTGTGAAACGGGTGGGAGAAGCGCCATTCAGTCCTGATTTTCTGATGCCTGAAGGCATGATAGGTCAAGGGCTGCGCAAGACTGAACACGTCATGTATCAGAAAGGTCTGCAGGTAGAAGCACTGGCAGGCAGTGAAGTATTGTGCGAAACCTACGTACCTTACTTCAATCGTACATGGGAGCATTATTGCTCACACATGCACACGCCTTCCACTGAAAAAGCGGGCTACCCCGGCGTCGTGCAGAAGGGTAACGTGATTTACTTCATGCATCCTGTTTTCAATCAGTATGTGCAGAATGCACCGCTCTGGGTGAAACGTATGGTATTGAATGCCATTGAGGGTTTGCTGCCACAACCCACCCTGCGTCACAGCGGTCCAGCCAGTGTTATTGCTGCAGTGAATGAACAGAGCGCAGAAAATCGTGCCGTTGTGCATCTGTTGCACTACATTCCTGAAAGCAAGTCTGATGAAACCCTGATCATTGAAGATGTCATTCCCCTGCATGAGTTGAAACTGTCTCTGAACATGGTTGAAAAAGTTGCAAAAGTGACATGTGTGCCTGAAATGTCTGTCCTGGAACACAAGGTCGTCGATGGCCGTCTGGAGTTTGTTCTGCCAAAACTGAATGGTCACCAGATAATTGAACTTCAGTACGCCTAAATGCCCTCCTCTGGCAGGCTGAAGCGTTTCAGCCTGCTCTCTTTCGCTCCCCCTCGAGCTTCCTGACTCCAATATCAGCCAATCGCTCCACTTCCATCAGCAGGGTTATGAACGGCTCGGGAGCCAGAGATACCGCTCGTGTATTGGGTATCAGCCCTACCGGAGCGGTCATGCACTTAACCTGAGTTTAGAAAGGTGTGAAGACATGTGAGCGCGGATTCTCAGGCAACCGGCAGGTTATGTTCGAAGGGTGTTTATGGCTTGAACCTTGATACCCTGCTGCTGCAGAAATCGCTCGCAGCCACGGACAAAGTCCTGAGCCCAGGGGCCATCGCCATGAATACAGAGCGTATCGGCCTGGATGGCAATCGTCTGGCCATCCAGTGAGGTAACCTGTTTGTGCAGCACCATATCTCTGATCTGGTCGAGAGACTTTTGCTTGTCTTCAATCATTGCCCCGGCTTGATTCCTGGGAGTGAGCTGGCCATTGTTCTGATAGCTGCGATCGGCAAAGACTTCGCTGGCGGTTGTCAGGCCAATAGCTTCAGCCTGAGATATAAGGCAGCTACCGGCTAATCCATAGAGAATCAATTCAGGATTAAACTGGTAAACTGCTTCGGCTATGGCGTTGGCAAGGTCTGGGTCTTGGGCCGCTTTATTGTACAGGGCACCGTGGGGTTTTACATGGTGTAGCTGACTGCCTTCTGCGGTTACAAAGGCACTCAGTGCTCCTATTTGATAAAGCATCAGGGTGTAGGCTTCTGACGGGCTGATGTTCAAACTTCGGCGACCAAAGCCCTGAAGGTCGGGAAATCCAGGATGAGCACCAACGGCTACATTGTGTTCCAGTGCCAATTTTACTGTGTCCGCCATAATGTTTGGGTCGCCCGCATGAAAACCGCAGGCAATATTGGCAGAACTGATATACGGCATGATTCCGGCATCGTTCCCCATAGTGTACTGGCCAAAGCTTTCACCCATGTCGCAGTTAAGGTCCAGTGTCAGTGCTTTATCAGTATTCATCTTGGATGCGGTTCCAGTAATGTTTAGCGGCAATGGCGAGGCGATTCAGGCTGGTTCTCTGTTCTATCAGTTCTTGCTGGGCTTCTTCAACAGTGACTTCCTGAAAGGTCAGTGTATCGGACGGTTTCAGCTGGGCCACTCTGGGCAAGTCTACGGAAATGATATTCCCGATTTTTGGGTATCCTCCGGTAGGTTGACAATCGCTCATCAGAATAATGGGCTGACCTTGAGGGGGGATTTGAATGGAGCCAGTCGTTGTACCTTCTGTGATCAGGCTATCAGCATGGCTGCTATCAATTTTTTGACCAGACAGGCGGTAGCCCATTCGATCTGAATCGGGTCGTACGGTGTACTTCTGATTTTGGAAAGCTTCCTGGTTTTTCCCTGAAAACCAAGAGGCTTGTGGGCCACGAATAAAACGAATGGGCTGAACGTTTATGGGGTCTTCAAGGTAATGAGTAAACTCATGGCCGGCAGCAATATCAGGTTGGAAACGGTTCTTTAAAGGCCTGGTTTTTGAAGGCCAGGGTGTAAAGCGGAGTGAGTCATTCTCTTTGAGGCCCCGACCTTTATGGCCACCGATCTGGGCTCTTAAGTAAGTACTGCAGCTTCCCAGAACCTTATCGATCTGGAATCCATTTTTTATGGCCAGGTAGCCACGACAGCCTGTTCTAAGACCCGCTATCTTCAGTATTTGACCGGCGTTAACGATGGCGGCACTGTTGGCTGGAATCCGTTGATCATCCAGTGTGGCATGGGCTTTTCCGCCACCAAGGAAGATTACAGCCGGGTTGTGAAATTCTAATGTAGGTCCCGTCAGGGTGAATTCCAGCACCGGAGCATTCTCGGGATTATCCAGCATCAGGTTCGACACTCTGGCTGCCAGAGTGTCCATAGTGCCGCTGGTTGAAAAGCCCAGGTTTCGAAAACCCAGTCTCCCCTGATCCTGAACACTGGTAAGCATGCCGGGTTCTATAACTGTCAGGCTCATCCTTTCCTCTCTATGGATCTATGTGTCTCCAGTGCCTGATGTTCCTTATAGGAAATGGCTTTGAACCGTATTTTGTCTCCGGGCTTAAGTAATGTTGGAGAGTCGGCATTAAAATCCACCAGAGAAACAGGAGCATGGCCAATCAGCTGCCAGCCTCCCGGAGTAGAAAGGGGGTAGATGCCCGTCTGTTCTCCGGCAATACCCACCGAGCCAGCGGGTATCTCCAGTCGAGGGCTTTCCAGTCTTGGTGTGCTTAGCCTTTTATCCATACCGCCCAGAAAGGGAAAGCCGGGAGCAAAGCCCAGAAAGTAGACGTCATAGATGGCTGTTGTGTGGAGGTTGATTACTTCTTCTGAGCTTAGGTTACAGTGACTGGCAACCTGATCCAGGTCCGGAGCAAATTCACCCTCATAGCAAACAGGTACTTCTATCAGGTTGCCTGCTCTAACTTCCTTCACCTTGAGTTCTTGCAGAGTGCTGAGAATTTTTTCTTTTAGTGCTTCGTAGGGTCGCTTTGCCTGAACCTGACAGGGATCGTAATAGACGGTCAAAGTAGTGTAGGCCGGAACCATCTCAATAACTTCTATGAAATGAGCTTTGAGTAATAATTTTGCTGCAGCATGAACGGTCTGGTTTATCTCTGGCGTAATCTGATCACCAAAGTTCAGCAATAGGGCAGAATCACCCAGAGGAATGCACTGACAGGGATGGTTCATATTCTTGTCGTTTTCTTAAGGCCTGCAACCGATTCTAACACATAGGCAGGCTATGAAAGTGGGCTTGTTTCTAAGTGGGCTTGTTTCTATGTGGGATCGGTGCCAGATCTGTTATTTGTCAGTTGAGCGATAGCGTTCAATCTCTTCAGGAGAGAAGCTGATAAGGTCTATCAGACCATCATTGTTGGTAATGGCTTTAAATTGTTCACAACTGATATCGGTATTCAGCTTCCAGTCTGTCATCAGATCGACCCATTCCTGGCAATGCCACTTCTGGTCAATGTAATGCTTGCTTGCCAGGAGTTGAGGTGGAGTCACTTTTGCCCCGGTTGCCTGACAACCTTCAAATTCTGCATTCGTAATGTCACAGCTTCTAAGATCAATGGCGTTAAATGTACAGCTGGTGAACAGAACTCCCTTGAAAACGGTATTGTGCATGGAAGTCTGTTGGAAGTTGAGTTCCCTGATGCTTGATCCCAGAGCAAAAGTAATGTCATCCAGGTTTTGTATCACCCCTCTTTTCAAGTCTGGATTTTGCAAACAGAGTTTTTCATATTGGTGGGGCCCCGCAGCAGAGATGACGGAAATAGCAGCGTCGATTGAGGGTGAGTCAGGATGAGTAGCCTGGGTTACTCTCATGAATTCATGTTCGACGGTTTCTTCAGGCGAAGCCATTCTGAAGTCCTGGCCATCAGGCCATCTTAAGGTATCTTCATTGATTGATGAAGCAGCACTACCTGTTGCTTCATCAGGAACATGGAGAGGATCAGTTTCCTCCAGACTGAAGTTTTCAAAGCAGGTTTCGTTGGCATGAAACATGGTTGATCCGTCTGCATATTGCTCGGGTGTGACTTTATAGAGCTGAACAAACTCAGGCTTGCTATTGCCAGCCCGACAAAAATTGTATGTATAGGCATCCAGCCTTTGTCGTATTAAAGGTTTTACCTGTACAAATACGGCTTTTTTAAAGCCTTCGCTGGAGTAGTTTGATACAGCAAAAGCACGACTGGCACCTCCGCTTTTCAACTGTTCAGCTCGAACAAACTGATCCAGGGGAATCCCTTTTCTTACCCGGTCAACATAAGAATCAATGCTCTGTCCACTGTGCAATATATTAGTCAAAGCCCGGTTGGTCTCAGAGGTCAGTTGCGTTGTCATTTCGGGTGTAGTGCATTTTCGGGCTCGAATAAAAGCATTGTTAAAGACATGGAGGGTCACGTGCTTCTGGTCTTTGATTGTTTTATCAACATCAGATGCAGGGCGGTAATAAACAGGTTTCCCATTAATAATACGACAATGATTAAACCATTGTGGGGTGGGGACGGGTATCGGGTTTGGAGACATGCAGTTTGCCAAAGACCGCTCATAGTGTGCCTGTGCTTCTTCCGGACTACAGTGGCCGGCTCTTATGCCCAGAGTTTGCAGGTGGTGAATAAGGCTCTGGCTCACTTTTGCATTACACCCCGGTAGCCTCAGACGCAGGGTTCCGGTAAAACTATGGTCATCAGGCAGGTTGTCAGCAAACAAGAAGGCATCGATAGATTTTTCTTCCTCTGGCAACCAGTTGAATTTTGGTAGCAAGATATAGTGCACCGGTCTTGTGCCTTGATCCTTATTTTTGGGAGGGTTAATGCTCTGTGTTTCTCCGGTTTCCCAGGCTCTTCCAGAATTGTGGTATTTGAGTCGATATAAATGGCCTCTGCACATCCCTCTTTTGTCCTGAGTAACAACCCTGGCAGGAAATCCTGCCTCTGCTTTCCACTCTGGGAACTGAACCGTTTGCTCAAGCCACAAATCTTCTCCTTCCTTCCTGCTGTTCAGCGCTTGAAGTAAATATTTGGTTTCATGAATGGCTGCTTCCGTTTGTTGAGTGACGGTACCATTGGGGTAACGGCTGTGCTCATGACTTATTTCTTCCAGCCATTCCTGACAGTTGTTGATCAATTGTTGAATGGTATCTTGCCAGTAATCATTCATCTTCATCGTTCTCAGGACATCATCCTGACAATTTTTCTGAAAGGCCTGGTTGATATAAAAATCGAGAATCTCAAGTCTCCTGTGCCAGGGGGCGGGGAGGCCGAGGTTGTCAGAAAGACGACGGCAAGCCGATGGACTGAGCTTCACCCAGGCTTCAGTGACAGGCTGGTTATGGCGATTCAGCATGGTGTAAAGGCGCAGCTCACCCTTTCGAATGTCTCCAGGGGTTGCTGGCAGACAGTGACCGCTGATTCCCGAGGCTTCAATGGCTCTCTGTGCAGCAGGGGTAATTTTCAGTTGAACAAGCCCGCAGTTGGGTTTGGCGGCAAGGTGTGCTGGAAAACGACGCTGAAGAAAAGCAATACGTTCACTGATTACCCAGTAAAGGTGTCTTCTATCTATGGATTTTAATGGCCCGAGCCGTTCAGTCCATTGTTCCAGCTCTTCGATGATGAGATTGGACAATATATCAGCCTGCTCAGCAATGAGTTCCTCGGGGAGATCCTGAAACAAGACTTTGTTCTTCTCGAAGTGAGCCAGCATATCCGGGCTGCACTGAGGGAAAGTGTCAGTCTGTGCAGTAGGTTGACGAAACCATTCCAGTTCAAAAGGCGTGGCTGTGAACTGGCTATCAACTTTTGCCCTTCCGTTGGCGTAAAGACCTGCTGTTGAAAAATCACAAATGACTAGCTTGCCATTGACTGCTTGACACGCTCCGGTAATGTATCCAGATACCCAGAATTGAAGCCATGAGAAACAGGCGGGCTTTTTTGTCTTCAGACAGTTCAGAAAGGTTGGGTTTCTGCAGGGCATTTATCGGTTGAGCGTAAAACCCCGTACTTTGAGTGCGGGGATGTAAGCTCGTCGGCGATAGCCGACTAATGCGGTGTTCTCTGCTGCTGAACGTACTGTTTGATGACTTCTATAGGAGCGCCACC
>NZ_JBPCXO010000377.1:0-4348 GCF_051008435.1 Endozoicomonas sp.
CCGAGATTGTACACATCGGACAGGCCGTTATGTCCCAGAAAGGGGAAGCCAACAATATCCGCTATTTCCTGAATACCACGTTTAACTACCCCACGATGGCCGAAGCCTATCGTGTGGCGGCTCTGGACGGGCTTAATCGCCTGTTCTGATCTTTGGCAATGCTCCAAAAAAAGCACGTTTATCAGGGTTGATAGACGTGCCTTCCTCCCTCCACCGTTAGTTCTACTGTCTACTCTGTTCTGAATTCCATAGCTTTTGATCGGTCGAAATGAATGTGCCGGTGATCAAAGGAATGGGAGATGAGTCTTGCTATACGCTTTCCGGGTAAAGGGACGGTTTCGCAGTCAGGTGTTCAACCTGAAAAAACTGAAACTGCACTTTCTCCTGTCTGAAAGGTCAGTCAGCAGGTCTCAAAGCAACTACCAGAACCCTCTCAACAAACGACTGGAGCGGGTTCTATTGGGCAGAGGTTGGTACAGCCCATAGCCGCACTATTAAAAAAACTCGAGCCTGTAGCGGGCTGGCAAGCCAAATACCGAGCCCATTCCGTCGAAAAAGCCATCTCCTTGCTCTTCAATCTTTCTCCTGCAAACGCTCTTGATGAAGGCAAGTTTGGCTCTGTCAGTACTTTTACAGATTCTGGAAATCATCCCGTCGCGGTTAAAAACTAAAAAATGAGCAATTGGCTTTTTCTAAAGATCGGGGAGAGGCTCTGGGACTTGGTCTGAATCATCCAATCCTGATGAGGGTTTTTGCCATTCTGGTACAGGATGCCAGAACAGGCTTGTACCATGCTGTCCGAAGCCAGGGCGAAATAGCGGATGCAGACATTAGACATACACGACTTGCGGCCGTGTTATCAGAGTTGGTAGAGGGTGACAATTTATACGAGATTGTTTCCAGAAATAAGCCGGTTCCGGGTATAGAGATGGGACCTGAATGTGCGATAAGAGTCGCTATAAATATTGTGGAAGCGCTGATCTTCCTGCATGGACAGGGCATTGCTTATCGCGATTTGAAACCTGAAAATATTGTGTTTGATAAAGCCACACTGGCCGTCAAGTTAGTGGACTATGGTGGGCTCAGAAAACTCGATACAAAGGCGGAGCAATCGGGCTATTACGGTACCCAGATTTATATGCCGCCTGAAATGATACTCGAGCAACAGGGAAAAAAGCATCCACCGATTGGCTTTGAAGTTGATAGTTGGGAATTGGGGATGTTGATCATGACATTGAGCACCGGCGTGAACCCGGGTGACTACCGTCAGGATGGCCATAGAGATAAATCCAGAGATCCTCAGACGGTGAAAGACCGGCTCATTGCTTACGCAAGCATGGATGTTATCGAAAAAGAAGATTTTCTGGACAAGGTAATGGGAGCTGGCAGTCTGCCACTGAAGAGTTTGATCATTGGGCTCACTGAATTTGAGCCAGGAAATAGGATGACACTTCTGGATGCCAGAGAGCAGCTAAGGCAAATGAATAAGGAATACGATTAGACGCGGATCGGGTTGTTCTTCAGCCTGGAAGGCTTTTTCAATCCATTGCCTATGAACTTTACCTATCCGGATAGGCAAAAAAGATGGCCGACATCCAGTAAGAAAGTACTACTTGCTGCGGTATAGACTTGAAAGATGATGAATAAGTCGTGGACAGTTGTCGGTTAATAAGAATGTCCAGGCGGTGACGTCATAACGGTTCCTCACCCCCTTTCTTCATATTCTGGAATTCTTACCGGACAGTTCAGTTTCCTAATCTTGTGCTATATACAAATGCCATTTAAGAAGAGTTGGATATTAATATGAAGCTAGTTTTCAGTTTTATCTTTTTACTGATGGTGTGCAGTGTTGTTAATGCAAAAAGTAATCGTTGGATTCTTGCTGATGAGCCTTTATTGGAGATAGGTCTTGATGATGAGCAATCGTACACAATGGCTCAATGCGGTCTTTATGGGGGTTTGGCACTAACAGCAGAAGACACAATAACAACGGTGAATCTGCATAAAGGCCAGGAGAGCTATCAGTATCCTATCCCCTCTTTTCCTCAGCAACTGCAAAAAGCCGGTTGGGTCGAATATTTTGTCGGCTGGGTCTTTCCTGAAGAAGTGCGTTATCAGGCGGACTGTGCTGTATCGCTAGACCTGATTATGTATGAATCGCCTGAGACAACACAGGATATGACGGTACTGAGTGATGACGAAGTGCATCAGTGTTCGCCGACAGAGCAGGGCTTTCGATGCAAGGTTTCGGTGTCTAAGCCAGGGGTCGCTTTTTTGTTGAGAGAGACTGACCTTCTGAAGGCCGTTCGATTCGTAAAGCAGGAGAACTCCGGGTATTGTTTTCCGGGTCATAAAGGCCAGATTGTTGCAGGCAGAGTGATTAAGCATGCGCTTCACCTCAATCTGAGTGATCTCGGTCCGTTAGCTTTTGAGGTGTTTCATACACCGGGTGAAGGCACTTCAAGAACAGGATCAAATAGCACGGACGATAATGGCGAGGGTGATCAACAACATCCTGATGAAGATGAGACCGCCGAAGATCCGCTGCCGGTACTGCCTACCTCATCTGCAGAACCTCAAGGCGGCGCAGGAATGCCGGGTATGTTTGGTGGCGGGAACCCATTTAAGCCAGCTAATCTGCCGATGCCCGGTTTAAAACCTTCTTATCCATCAGGCGCGGCAGGAGGCTATCCTGATGTTCCGCCATTGTCGTCTTCTGCAGGCTTTGGGATCGGTTTGTCCGGTGGTGCCAGTGTTGGAGGCGTTGCAGGTGGTTCCGGTTTTGGTACCTCGTTGCCTTTTTCCGGCTCTTTTTATTCGGGGTCTCAAGGTATAGGAATGACCGGTATTCCACCCTATACCAGTGCGTTATGGGATCATTTTGTCTCTATATTTTTGTCATCTATCGGACAGATTTATTTCAATGTGATGCGGTTGGCGTTAAACACTTACTCTAGTGATCAAAGTGCGATGGGGTCAGGACAGACAATAGGATCAGGACAGACAATAGGATCAGGAGATGCATCAGTGCCTTCAAGTATACAGAGCTGTGCCATGCAGCACCAGCAGGCAACCACAGGGGGTCCCAGCTTTAAGGGGCGTCGTGGATTGATGTTCTCCGAAGCCCCTCAAGGTACTTACACTCAGGGCAAGTTAAAGCCTCGAGAGCGTAAGTTAAGGCCTCTAAAGCGTATGTTAAGGCCTCGAGAGCGTAAGTTAAGAACGGTCTTTACCCTTAAGCAGATCGACGCCCTGGAGAGAAGGTACGAAAATCAGAAATACCTGACACCTCAGGAACGTTTGGAACTGGCAAGAGAGCTGGAGTTGAGGAATGCCACGGTGCAAAACTGGTTTCAGAATCGAAGACGGAAGGATAGAGTGCTGCAGAGAGCCGGAAGGCATGATGATGCCAACCAGGAAGAACCAAAAGAAGAAGACTTCGATCCGGAATGGGATCCTTCTGAGCAAAGTCCAGCTAGTAAAAGAAGAAAAATTTGAAAGATTTCTGACAGGATGACTGCCTGGCTTTTTTGAAATTAACGTGGGTAAAAAAGTGTTCTATTGTTTCGTTTTGACAGATTGTTTCCAGACAATTACTGAACTTAATTTTAGGTATACATCCAGCTATGGTGAATAAATAACAATGAGTGGGAAGTGTTGCTCACTGGAAGGTAACGGCTACAGCGCTGAGTGAGCAATACTTTTCACCAGGGGAATTCGACGGACCAGCTTAGACTCCCTTCTAAAATCACAGAGAGTCATTGGTCAGCTTCAGCAACACTATTGATGCTCTGCACCACCGGGAACATTTTCTATACTCATATCTCTTGAGTTCTCTGCTCGGAGTGGCTGGGGATGGATCTTTTTCTGGAGTTTGCAGACAGCTTACCTTCCATTAAAGTCTGGAAAACGGCGATTCTTGTATTTTTTCTTTCGTGTTTGTTGATGCCATTTCAAAATACCTATGCCGTACGATGGAGGGCATCGCTGACAGGAAGTCATAACAGCTGGATCGTAGAGGTCACAGCCCGAGAAGTATCAGGACGGACCTATTACAGGGTGAATGTTGAGGGAGGTGTACCGCTACCTGATGAAATGTTGAGTCTGGCGGATACGTCACGAGACTTTACCAGATCATCCGAGAATGGTTTTGGTCTTTCCGGGAATAACTGGGCTTCAGCATTTTGTGCCAGTGATATTGCTGCCAGTCTGCAGAGTCATCTTTCCCAAAGTGCTGAAGACCGCAGAACGGGTTATTCAGAAGCAGGTGCAGTCTCGCACCATGTATTACGCCCGCAACAGAATTGATCTCTATTTCGGTCATGCCTCTTTTGTTGATGAGCATACG
>NZ_JBPCXO010000378.1:0-1341 GCF_051008435.1 Endozoicomonas sp.
GGAGTGAAGCTCAGTAAAGCTGAATTGAAGGAAATTCAACCTTACATCATACGAAACCCTGAGTTACGAAAGTGGGATGTTGCTATTGTGCCAGAGCCGGTAAATTATTAATTGCTGTACCCCTTAGTCGTGGAGTTAAGAATGCCATGCTTTAAAAATTGTTTTATTGTCACAGGACAAAGTGGTTAGTGCCAAATGAGATCGCCCTGATTACTGTCGCGGTTTTCATTACCATACTGACTATTTATGGAACCATTCAGGGAATTCGGGACTACGCAATGAAAAAAGGTCACAACCTTTGATAGAGGCTGCCCCTGCCTCTATCAAAGGAAAGAGCATCAGGCAGTAGCGGCTTTAGCCACTTTATCAACCTGCTCCTGAGCAATCAGGGATTTGGAGTAAATGTTCAGGAAAGGCAGATACAACAAAGTAGACAAGACCAATAACCCCAGCGCAAGAAACAGCGAACCAAAGTGGAAGTTGGTACTCAGGAAAGCCGCCAGCGGTCCAGGTGTTGTCCAGGGCACCAGAGCAACGACTCGACCGGCAAAGTCCATAGAGGTGGCAAAGTATGCAATGGTGACATTCAGCATCGGAATCAGTATGAAAGGGATGCCCAGAATCGGATTCATAATAATGGGCGCGCCAAACAGAATGGGCTCATTTATGTTGAAAATTCCGGGGACGACCGATATTCGTCCGATTGAACGCAAATGAGCACTTCGGCTTATTGCCATGGCAATAGCCAGACCTAACGTAGCTCCGGACCCTCCCAGGTTCATATAGTTGTCCAGAAAACCACCGGCAAAAACAGCAGGCAGAGCCTCCCCAGCAGCCAGAGCGGCCTGATTCATCTGCAGATTGGTCAGGGTAAAGGTCCCCACAACCCCCATCACAATATTGGCGCCATGCAGACCACAAAACCAGAGAACATGGATAATGAAGGCAATCAGAAGCAGAGCCGGCAGAGAGTCTGACGCTGAAATCAGAGGCTTGAAGATTTCCATCAGCATTTCTGGCAACAGCATGCCATCGCCCATGTTAGATAACATGATAGGCTCTTAGTGGATTCCGGGGAGCTGGAAACAGGATGACTTATGTGGCTATGAATAGAAGACGTTTTCTTGTAAAACAGTGTCATGAAACTTTATGATCTCCTCGATAACGGCAAGTGCTATGAACAGATACGTCAGATTCACTGGCCTGATGGGATAAAATGCCCGCGCTGTGGCAGCACGGACATAACCCGGCAGGGCAAGGACGAGTCACAGCCGGACAGACAGCGCTACTTTTGCAAAGAATGTCAGCGTCGTTTTGATGACCTGACACTCTCGGTTTTTT
>NZ_JBPCXO010000379.1:0-16202 GCF_051008435.1 Endozoicomonas sp.
TCGAAGCCTTCAATGGTGTCATCAAGCGGATAATATACAAGGCATGTGGTTACAATGATCTTGATTATCTCTATCTAAAAATCAGGCAGGAGGCCCAAAAATGATCAGCCAACCTGTAAAAGCCCCATAAATAATAAAAAGGTCATGGACGTTATGAAGCTGTATCACCGGGTTCCCGAGACTATGAAGTTTGATCGTCTTCTGCCTCTCAATAAGCTGGAGCAGAAGGATGAAGAACTCTACAAGGAAAATAACTGGAAGTATCTGCACCGTCTTGAGCTGAAGAAAAAGATGGTTCCTCATCTCAACTGTCTCTGGAATGATGTTATTCATATGACTCCGGTGCATCCCTCTGCAGTCAATGCGGCACTGAAGAGAGCAGGGTACACGCCAGGGAATAATTCCAGGTGGTTTGAAATCTGTCCGGAAAAGCTGAACTTCTCAAAGAAGAACAGTGTCATCTTTCTCTATCCTGATAAGCAGCTCAATTATCTGGAATCACCAGAAGAAGATTACCTTCCTTTTGAGATCAATAAGCTTGAAGGTCTGGAAGTCCTCAGGGATGAAGTTGAAGATTACTACCGTGAATCAAAAGCTAAAGATGAGCGTCCAATGACATTCCATCTGGTACCTCACGTTCTCTATCAGGGGGAATTGCTTTTTGAAGCTATGAACATGATTGAAGTGGGTGAGTGATCCCTGCCATCGATACAGGAGCTGAACGTGTATAACGGAAGTTGTCTTTGCGGTGCAGTGAAGTACCAGATTTTATCAGAGCCAAAAAAGGTCGCTCATTGTCACTGCACTATGTGTCAGAAACAGCATGGCGCCGCCTTCGCCACTTATGCCAGTGTCAAAAAAGAAGATCTGGTGTATGTGCAGGGTGAGGAGTATCTGAAAAGTTTTAACTCATCAGACACCATCGAGAGAAAATTCTGTGGGCAATGCGGCTCCAGTCTTGAATGGGGAGGCAGCCCTGATTATGCAGAATGGGTGTCTATTGCCATAGGGACCCTGGATTCACCTTACGAGCCGGAAAAAATAGACAATCTTTTCAAAAAAAACAGAGTGTGCTGGATAGGTGAGGTTAATGAGTGACCTGGTAATCAGACGAGCCTCTGAAGAGGACATAGACAGTCTGCCTGAGTTGATGCAGGAACTGGATCGTTTTCATCACGAGAGCCGCCCGGAAGAATATCGAACTCCTGAAGCCATGCACAGCGAGCGGTTAAAGCGTAATATCTTTGAACTGTATCGTTCGGGGAAGTTTGTCGTGTTTCTGGCTTATATCGATCACAAGCTGGCAGGTATGGTTTCGGGTCAGGTCAAGGAGATGAACTCAATTACTACCTGGCCTAAAACGGTTGGTTTTATCAATGAGCTGGTTGTATTGCCTGAGTTCAGAGGCAGTGAGGCAGCTACAGAGCTGATGACCACCATTGAGACTTATTTTTCAGAACAGGGAGCGACGGACATGGGTTTGAATGTCAGCGGCTTTAATGTTCGTGCTCAAGGTTTATACAGAAAGTTGGGCTATGACTTCGATTCTCACATGATGGTCAAGAAAGTGGTTTGACGGAAGAGAGCTGGAAACAATGTGGCGATTGGAAGAGGCTGGTTTTCATTTCTATTGTTGGCTGAGATCACCATTCAAAAATGATATCTAGCTGCTACTTTGTAGTTTCCGGCTATAAAAGTGGCAGTATAAATGACAACTTCAGGACGCTTCTTCAGAACGGGTAAGGGATTGTCCTGGATCGCTCTTTGTCTGGCTCAACAGGCGTTTGCTTCTGTTCATCATTATGTCATGGAGGTAGCAGGGGAGCACGAAATTGGAAATGCCGATCTGTTTGTTTCTGAAGCTCAGCCGGCTGTGGATTCATTTGCACCTCGGCAGACTAAAAATGCCCTGAAAGATGAGTTCACCCTTGAATCATGGTTTCGCCGTTGTGTCATGCCTCATAGCGCCAGTCTGGAGTCGACGCTTTCGGCGGCCACTGTGTTTACAATGAATCCAGTAGATGCTGTCCTGCATCTCTATATTGAAGAAGAAAACTGCCTGGCTGAAAGCATCAGTCTCGAAGAGCATTTTGATGACCAGTATCCGATATTTCGACAAGTCTTGAATGACGACAGTTCGGATTTGGAATGGAAGCTCTTCAAGAGGCCCGAAGTCACCAGCCGAATGATACTGAAAAAATACTCTCGCCAAAGAGAACTGGAATGGACCGCTGAACAGAAATGGAAAATGAATGTATCAGTACCCTATTCCCCAGGTTCCATACATGTTTTGACTCAGGAAGTGGAGCAGCATGATCCCTATGATCGCCATGCTATCTTTCCCCTGCATCATCAACAGGTTGCTGAAGCTTCCCTGTCTACCAGTCATCGTGTGAAAGTCATGTCTCTGATGGCCCATTACGCCTATACCAATAGTGATCGTCTGTTGGATGAGAGTGAACTGGAAGAACCGTGGTATTTCCTGAATCGTCCTGGCGTTTTTCATGTGGACTGGAAAAATGCCCAATCAATGGCAACAGAAAGTGCCCGGGTCAGGGTTCGTGTAAAAGACGATCTGATAAGGCTGTATAAAACGGACAAAACGGGCGGCTGGAAGAAACAGGAAAAACCCACTGCGGTGACTCTGTATCATTTTAAATTTGGCCAAAGCTCAATGGAGTTAAAAGTCTGGTGTCAGAACGGTAATCGCATACCTGTTGGCTGGGAGTATCTCAGCCTTTCAGCAGCACCCTTAAGATCGGGCCTGGTGGGTGCAAGAAGGTATGTTCGCTACATCAGTGTGTTACCCGCGACTCAAGAGTCAGAGAAGGTCAAGGTTGATGCCGTTACGGGCAACCCTGTTGAGGAACGGCAGAGGGAGAAAAAAGATCATGATGTTGAGAGGCATGAATCCGAGCTGCTTCAAGATGTATCAGTGGCTATGAACTGGCCGTCCAAGCCAGATACGACATCGTATAAAAGTTCGAATCAAGGTGGATTATTATTTTCAATGATTTTGATTTTAATGGACAGAGGCGTTTTGCCGGTTTCGAAGTGAAAACATAACGATCCCATGAAGAATCAGGGTGTATACAGATGGATGAACTAAAGAAGAAAATATGGAGTGAATACTATCAGAAAGTGGCTGCCAACCCTCATAAACAAAGTACTGAGAAGGCGGTTTCTCTGAACCTTTCAGATTCTCTTGTCGCATTAGACTGCGGATGTGGTACCGGCAGTGATACTGCCTATCTGCTCAGTCAGGGTTACACTGTTTCTGCCTTTGATGTTAATCAGGAATCTGTGGAATTCTGCCGAAAACGCTTTGCAGACGAAACGGCTGTTTCCATTCATTGCTCCGGTTTTGAATCATTTACCTACCCGCAAGCGGGACTGGTGGTGGCCAATGCCAGTCTGTTTTTTGCCCACCCGGAATCATTCCCTGTTATCTGGCAGAAAATAAGGGCGTCCATTCAGGCAGGAGGTGTCTTCTGTGGTGATTTTATGGGGCCTGATGATGAGTGGCTGGAAGACAAGAGCCATATTCTTACTCCGTTAAGTGAGCAAGATGTCAAAGCTCTGTTTGAAGGTTTTGAAATACTTGAATTCTCGGAGCGTAACCGGCGTGGACCGACCGCGAGAGGTCCGGAAAAACATTGGCATACCTTCTCGGTGATGGCTCGTAAATCAGCCATATAAGGGAAGAAAACAACAAGCTGTGAATCTGAATGAGCATTATTAGTTACAAGGGTATTGTTTTAAGAAACGCCCGGTCGGAAGAAAAAGACAGCCTTTATGATCTGATCATTGCTGATGATCGCTGGACTGAATTCAATGCTCCTTATATTCCCTATCAGACGCCCTCCAGAGACAGCTTTGAGCAGGGCCTCTTTCAGGATCTGATAGAAGGGAAAAACAAGAAAGTCATAGAGTATCAGTCTCAACTGGTTGGAACCGTTTCCTGTTATTGGGTGGATGAAAATACCCGCTGGCTGGAAGCCGGAATTGCTCTTTATGACACTCAACAGTGGGGTAAAGGGATTGGTAAAACCGCATTGGTTGCCTGGATATCCCATCTTTTTGATACATACGACATTGCCCGAGTGGGTATGACCACCTGGTCCGGAAATCCGGGGATGATAGCCTGTGGAGAAAACATTGGTTTCAAGGTTGAAGGCCGGCTTCGACGTGTCAGGTATTTTAAGGGCACCTATTACGACTCGATCAAGCTGGGTGTACTTAGAGAAGAGTGGGATCAGTTGTGCGGTATGACGGAGAAGAGGTAAGTCAGGAGTATGAATAAGCAGTGGCACAGTGAAAATATCAAAGTCAGTACTTTCTCTGAACATGAAATACCTTTGCTGAAAACAATTTTTGAACAGAATGCGTCTGTAAGCGAGCGTGATCCTTCTTTTGGGGTATGGTCGATGGATGTATACCAGTCGATTTATGAAGAGCATCAAAAAGACCATTTCTTTCTGAGAAAAATAATGGATTCGGATGACAGAGCTGCGGGCTATTTCCATTGTAACTATCATCAGGCCAGAAAGGGTGTCTGCTGGATTTCCATGCTCTCCATTTCTCCGGAGTTTCAGGGGAAACAGTTGGGCCGGCACACCTTTGAATCTATTGAACAGCAGGTTCGTTCAATACCGGGTATTCAGGAATTCTGGCTGGAGGTCTACACCCGTAATCAGGCCGCTCTTCATTTTTGGGTCAGGCAAGGCTTTAACCGTATTGTTAAAGTCAGGGATGAAACCGTTGAGGGTGACACGCTGTCATCCATGATTCTGAGTAAATCCGTTGCTTAATTAGATTAACCGGCCTTCATTCCATCTTTTCTTCTGGTTCCAGACTTTCGTCCACACCCCGGTATCGGACAGGGGTAGTATGCTGTGTAGCAACAGCGCCTATATCCATGATATGCGCTTTTATACTCACTTCACTGCCGTATTTCAGCAGGGCGTTTTTCAGAGCTTCATCCAGTTGGCTATGTATCTCATGCTGCCAGGGTTGATCTTCGCTGCAACCAATAAAGCAGTAGATACCTTCATTGGGATCATAAACGATCAGTTGCTGGGCTCCGTCAGTATTGGGGACATCCCATAGCTGAACGATGCAGCTGTGTTTTTCCTGGGAAATATACACCGTTCTGTGTTCTTTCAGCAGGGCCTGCAAGCGATGGGTATTAACATAAGTGGCACCCTGATTATTGAAGCTGAGTTCTTCCCCGGGTGCGATAAATTGTCCATGTTGCCGTTGCAGAAAATCCAGTCTTTCAGGAAGGCTTTTATGATGCATCCAGTTGAGGTTGGAGTGGCAATATTTATCTACTTTTTGCAGGTATTCCGTGGGGTGCTGTTCAGGGTGGCGAGCCTGCCATGAGGCATAGTCCAGGCAGAATCCACTGCAGACACCACTGGCTTTCATTCGATCAGAGTGGATAGCCGTCATTGCACCCTGAGGCAACCGGAAAAGCTCGGGTTTGGCTTTTTTCGAAAGGGACGGGTCTTGCACTAGCCACTCTGTCTGTTTGAGGAAACTTTCCATTTGAATGACATCCAGCAAGCCTGTCTGTTGATCAGGAGTCGGGGCGGATATTGTAAAGTCGGGGGTGTTGAAGCTCTCTAGCATTTCCGGCTGTTCATTACAGGAAGCGATAATATTTCCCCATGATTCAGCGAGGTTTGGCTCGCTCTTCATTCTGAATTGAAAAGCCGGGTTTTTCAGGCATAGATCACGTAGCATTTCCAGGGGAATAGACGATAGCAATTCAGGCTGGTTTTGGAGGGCGTCAGCAAACAGGGGGTGTTGATGGCACAGGTTATACAGCAGGATGCCGCTTGCTGAGTTCAGGTATCCCTTTTCCAGTGCAAGAACTGCAGCCCGCTTCTGGTTGGGAGCAAGCAGTAGCTGGCCAAGAAACTCCCTATCGGTTGTGAGGCTTGCAGGTGCCTGCAAGTAAGAGCCAGGGTTTTCTAAAAGGGTTATCAGCGTGTGCTGGAAATGCCCGGCTGCTTCCAGTTTCTCTGTATCGGTAAAATTTGGATGGTGCATCACTTCCAGAGCCAGAGTCTGACTTCTGAAGCTGGCTTCAACGACCAGAGCATTGGTGACTGCCAGTGCGGGATGATTCATCGCCGCTGTCGTTCTTAGCGCTATCAGGCTGGGGTAAGCTGTCTGGAGTTGTCGGCTTGTCAGTTCATTGAGTCTGTCCATCAATTCCGGATTTTGCAGAAGTTGGAAAGCTTCCGGATAAGGCATACTTCTCTGATAGAACTGTCCCTGCTTCTTCTGGTTACGCATCAGTGCCAGAGCTGCCGGGTTGGCCAGTTCCGTCATTAATTCCTTCTGTGCATCGGCTCCCAAGTGCCTCAGAAAGAAGCTACCCAGAATACTGCCTGCTGTGCTCGTATAACAGTCCATCAGATTGCTGAACCCAGACAGATCCAGCTGTTGTCCCAAGGGCAGAATCAGCATGCCCAGATTGGGATAATGATTCAGTAGCTCCAGCTTCTGTTCAGCCGTCATTTTCGTACGGATATATGCCTGACCGGTATCGATGAATGAAACCAGACTTCGGGTCAGTAGCAGAGAGGCTGCATCCTGATCTTCGAGAATCTTCTGCAGATCCATCCCCTCTGTCTTTCTCAAATCCGGGTAACGGGACAAAATTTCAGCCATCATGATCGGATGAAGATCTTCGGTCATTAAATCCCTGATACCGCCGAGCCACTCCAGGGCAAGAGTTTGATGACACATTAACAGCCGCCATGCAGCTTGTTCATCATAAGTGCAGGGAGCACCAACGTGAGTGAATATTTCGCTGACCAGTTCAGCCTGAAGTGTTTCAGCCTTTTCAGTCGAGGCAAGGGCTAACGCGGCACGATGTCGATAGCCCAGATAAGTCAGTGGCAGAAAATTGTTAAACACGGCTTCGGCCAGATACGGACATTTCTGGCATAGCTTGAACAGTTGAGGCCATTCACTCTCATGGGTAAGGCAGTGTCCGTCCAAGACAAACTTGGCTACCAGATCCGGATGAGCTTTGGCAATGGAGCTGATGGCTTCGGCACTCATCAAAGGCAGTTTATTTTCCAGAATCCAGCTGGCGATGGCAGGCCGTGAATGACTGGCTATATAAGCCAGATCTTCGCCACAGAGATATTGACTGAAGTGTTCCAACACATTCAATCGAGCCTTGTCTTTGACCAGCCAGCAAGTCATGCGGGCAATCGCCAGAGATCTTTTTTTGTGACTGGTACTTTTCTGGTCACGAATAGCGCTCAGCAGCACCAGGTCATGGTCACTGATACTCGTGGCTTCAGCGGCAGGGTGCAAAGGGGTATCACTGAAATGACAATGTGCCAGACCTTTGCCGTAAAGCTGGTGGAGACATGCAAGGAGTTCTTCTTCCGGTGCGTCTTGAGGTTTTTCATTAAACTGGTCAATCAGGCGACACAATTTTGCTTTCTCTTGCCTTACAGACATTTGATCCAGCTTCTTGATGGGTTTGCCAGAGTGGTCATAGTCTTTTTTGGAGCGGACTTCGGTTTCCTCAGTCTCAGCGACCTCCATCCTTGAGAATTGGGCTGACACCTCTTCAAGATCTTTTGCATTTCTGGATGCGCCTTCTGGCGTACCAGGAGGTGGTGAAGTACGGGGATCTTCAGAAAAGCCGTGAATCATGGGATAAATCCTTTTAATCGAGACAGAAACAGTCATTCAGTGCAATGTCAGACCATGCCCAAGAGGAAAAGCTCGCACTAGGAAATGAATTGGTTAGCAGGAATAACAGGGTGGTCAGCAGGGGTGACAAAAGTGCCAGGAATGTCATCGGTAAGACGGAGCACAATGGATAGAATTGCTGAGAGAAACGGCTTGGCTCATACATAAACATCAACAGGACCTGAGGACGCAGCTGACTTTAATGATAGTGAATCAGGTAACAAACTTTTATTATGAGTGGCACGTAATCAGACTCATCAGGACGAGGAAAGAATAATGCTCAAGCAGCAGATCATAGCCATGGGCGGAGGCGGTTTTTCCATGGAGTCCACGCCGTTACTGGATGATTACATCCTCAGCAGTGCAGGCGACAATCCCCGTATTTGTTTTATGGCGACCGCATCTGGCGACAGTACGGAATACATTAACCGGTTCTACCGCAGGTTTAGCCAGACAAACTGTCAACCCACTCATCTTGAGCTTTTCCGCAGAGATCAGCGGGATCTTGAAGCCTTCCTTCTGTCTCAGGACATTATTTATGTCAGTGGCGGAAACACAGCCAACATGTTGGCCATCTGGGCGGTTCATGGAGTAGACCGGATTTTAAAAAAAGCACTGGCGAAAGGGATTGTGCTTTGTGGGCTCAGCGCAGGTTCCATTTGTTGGTTTGAAGAGGGCGTCACTGATTCTTTTGGTCAGGCTCTGGCACCTTATTCGTGCCTTGGATTTCTATCCGGCAGCCACTGCCCACACTATGACGGTGAAGCTGAAAGAAAACCCGCCTATCACCGGCTTGTTGCTGAAGGTTTGATTTCACCTGGAATCGCAGTTGATGACAGTGCAGCCTTGCATTATGTGGATGGTGAACTGTATCAGGTGGTGTCTTCCAAAGCTGGTGCGGCAGCCTACAGGGTTGAGGAGTTCAATGGGGAAGTGATTGAGACTCATATCCCTACGTTATATCTGGGCCATAGAGAATCAGTACAGGACTGACTCACAGGGCCTTAATAATAATGAATCGAAGGACTCTATGATGCGCATTGAAGCCTGTATTTTTGACATGGACGGTCTTCTGTTGGACACGGAAAGGCTGGCTTATGAAACCTTTCTTGCCACCTGTGAACACTTCAGGCTGGGTGATTTGTCTGAAGTGTTTAAAGCCTGTCTGGGAACCAATCTTGTATTGGGTCGAAGCATTCTTGCCAAAGGGTTGGCAGGTCTGATCGAAGTGGAAGTGTTTATTGAAGAATGGCGGCAGAGGGAACTGGAGATAATGTCGGTTCCCCTCCCGGTAAAAGAAGGTGCGCTGGATTTGTTGACCGAGTTGAAAGAGCAATCCATTCCCCTTGCGGTGGCTACCTCCTCATTGACTGAAAAGGCTCATAAAAAGCTGTCTGATGCCGGGCTGATTGATTTTTTCAGTGTACTCGTAGGGGGCGATCAAGTGAGCAACAGCAAACCGGATCCGGAGATCTATTTAATGGCGGCTGACCGGTTGCAGGTTCAGCCCGAAAACTGCATGGCTTTTGAAGATTCTGACAACGGTGTTAAATCTGCAGTAGGAGCAGGCATGACAGTGATTCAGGTACCTGATTTGGTCGAGCCCAGTCATGATGTATTAAAACTGGGTCACAGGGTTATGGGTTCGCTAAAAGAGGTCAGAAGCATGATCTTGATGGCATGAGTGCAATCAGGAACTTTTTACCAAAATGCCAGTCTTAACAGCATCGACCCTGTCTCTACTAAAAGGAGTTTTATAGTGTTTGAAGGATCTGGTGATCGCCCATTGCGCCCCTCGGCCCCCTTATCGGACCCCCGGGCTCCCTTATCGTCTCCTAATCATCAGGAAGCACCCTCTGTGTCTGTTGTTCAGGTTGATACCCGGCTGCCTGACTCTTCTGCTTCTGAAGTCGCTGATCCTGTTCAAAGAAAGGTTGAGGCTGTTGTTGCCCAAGAGCCGTCAGCTAAGAAGGGATTATCTCTCGGCCCCGAAGTTCTGTCGTCTACATTTCCAGAAATGGTTTCTGTTGAGTCCGAAGATCTCAGGAGAGAGCTGATCATACTGACGGTTCAAGTTAAGAGTAAGAAATACGCAAAAGGTTTGAAGAATAGCCAGAAAATGCTGGAAAGAGCCAGAAAGGAGACTCCGGAAAATAGCGCAGTCACCCACTACCTTGAATCTATGTATTTAGTGTGTGCACTGAATGGTGAGTTAGAAATTGAAGAGCTTGAGAAACTATTGTCTGAAATAAACAGAGAAGAGCGAATTGAGTGGTATCTGGCTTTGGCTGGGGCAGCAGCAAAAGGCAATGACTGGATTCAGGCCTCCAAGAAAAAGGAATTGTATTGTTATCGAAACGCCGCCGATCATGGTTCGGTAGAGGCCAAGCAAAAACTGGTCAGGGAGGTGCTGTTTTCTGAAACGCCAAAAGTCTCCCCCTTTATGGACTGCGAAGCTTTGCGAATGATCAGGCAGTTATCGCTTCAGGACGACGAAAATCTGCCCAAACCTGTCGATGATAGAGATAAAGCGATTCTGGAACTGGTCAGGCTGGTACGGGGCGGAAAAGACTTAGACTTATCTGCTGCACGCAGTCAGCTCGAAACATTGCTTATGAACAGTCGTGACATGAAACTGATTCGTCTGGCTCCCTGGCTCTATGTTGAAGCGGCTTTCGGTGAAATTATTCCCCTAAAAGTGACTGCATTGAACGGCATAGTTTCCAGGAAGCTAAAGAAACTGCGACCTTCTGAAGATAAAAAATATCATGGGATGTTCTGCAGCTATTGGGAAGCAGTCCTGGTGCTGAAAACAGGAGACAGAAGAGAGAGTACCAGGAAATTAAAGCTCCTTCACAAAAATGACTTTGCAGCAGCGACCGTTTTAGTTGCCAAAGAGTATACGGCTACTTCTAACTATTCAGAATGTGTGCAACTGTTCAATGAGTTAGAAGCACCTTATTTGCACTATACGCCGGATTTGGCATATGCAGTTTACTGTTGTCACATAAAGTCGACTGAAAGGATGGGGGATTTTATACCTGAATTTTTCGAAGAGGCTTCCTTTATGGAGCAGCGCCAGCTTATAAAAGCTGGGAGGCTCCTTAAGATATCCCAACTGCATTGCTTATCTCAGGCGTGGTCCTTCAGCTGTATGGATCTATTACGATATTACAGCAGTAATTTGCAACAGTTATCGAGTCAGTCAGGTGCTCTGGAAGAAAGCGAGCATCTTGATTCCTTCTATCGCGCTGTCGGCGAGGCCCGTTTTAGTCTCAATCCTGAAATGTTGGTTTTTCAACACTACGTTCAGATGTTGAAAACAGGTAAAGCTGACGATCATCTAATTGATGAAGCTATTTCGATGAATCCTGTTGCTGCGCTCTATCGGATGAGTGTGTTGTGGCATGCCTCCAGCAAGATAACGTTTGAGCAGGTTCTATCCCGATTGGTTCAATGTGTGGGAGACAACCCAGAGGCACTTGAGCCTTGGTATGGAGATGCTGCATTCAGTCAGCTGGTGCTTATGCTCCGGTTTTATTATGAGTTTATGGATGATCCGGTTGCGGCCCTGAAGCTGGCAATTGCTCTTGGAGAGAAGGATGATCCGGACAATATTGAGCTACACCTGAAGCTGGCCAGAATGCTTGAAAAGCAACAATGCACAGCTGAAGCCAATCATCACTACAGACTTTACCGAGCCAAGTCGAAAGGCAAGCCTTATCTGCCAGACCCTGAAGCCTTGGTGTTAGGGGCAGACATCAATTTTAGTCAACTGCCTGTTGTATATCTTGAATTGAGCCGCTTTAATCCGGTTTCTTCCCATCCCTTCGATGTTAAAGCTAAATGCATGCAGCTGAACCGGCTGAAAGCCGTCCTTAAGGATGACTTAAATCTACAAGTCAAAAGAGTCTGGATTGAAAAAGCGACGGACTTTTTAGCGAGTAACTGTGCACTGATTGAGCCCGCTGATTTTGAAAATTTACAGTCTCAGGTTGAGCAAGAAATAAAAATCCTGACAAAAGATGCCAAGAGAGCCACTGAGTTTGCTGTTAGTGTCATAAGTTATTTTATTGCGAGTGAAGAAGAACCCTCAGGGCAGTGGAAATCGAATCCCAAGTGGGGTGCATGCACAGGGAAGATTACTGCAGCATCGCACTTGTATCACTGTAAGCTTCCATTAAAAAACACTGGGCTTTGCACCACCTATGAGTCACTGGAAGCTCTGGCACCCTGGAAAAATGTGGAGCAAGGATGCCAGACATTGGAAAGGGCGCTCAATGCCAGTTTTGAAGAGCCAGACCCTATGGCACTAATTCTGAGGTCTGCCTCATTGCTTTCTGCTTTATTGCAGAAAGACCCTAATAAAGCTCTCTTTTTTGCCATGCGACTTCAGGGCTATCTGAATGCTGAAAAAGCAGGCCTTGATTATGTGCTGAGTCAACTGAATGCCCGACTGTTAAAGGCAGAAGCGGTTTATCTTTCAGATAGAGTTCCTGCCAGCCAGGAGCTGGAGAAAAAAGTTCAATTGGAGGAAAAATTAACGGCTGCCGTTGTTAGCTCTCCTGAACTGATTGCAGAAAAAATGACCCAGGTTACACACGATTTTGATGAAGAGTTCTTCAAAGCATTGAAAATGAACTTTCAAGAGGCTGTTTTTCAGGATGGCTTTCTCGTCAAAATGATGTCTGTGTTTCCTGTGTCCTCTGTGAGCTTTATTCAGGGTGTAAAGAGTCGTCTTGCAGCAGATCCTGAAAGTCTGGATGAGGTGAGTCGCATTCCCATTGGGAAAGCCGCCTCTGACGAACCTTTTGTTCATTTATTGCAGGCGTATTTTTGTGACAAGGACTGTATGCCCGTCATACAGTCTTACCTGAGGAATAAAAAAGTCAGCAATGGTGTAAAGGCCAAACTCATTTTGGCGGCTGAAGCTTTGGGTATTCTCCGTTGTGAACAAAAGAAAGCCACTTTAGACTGTCTGAAGAAAAAGACCCTGCCATACCAGGTAAGTCGCATTATATTGGCCAAAACCCCAGATGAATTGCCGTCAGAAAAAACAATCGGTGAGTTGCAGTCACAGGCTGACATAACAGTACTAATGGCCCTGGGCAAGAGCTATCTGAAATTTGGACAACCTGATAAAGCCTATCAGTGTTTTCAAAGTATCAAAGCAGCCCATAGTACACTCACTTATGAGAAGTCTATATTGGAATGGCGGCATGGGTTTAAGCCGGTTGTTGTCGAAATACCTATCGTCATCGCCAGAGAGGGAGGGCGTTCTCATGTAGGTTCACAGTGTCGCTTGTTTGACTGGTTATGTTCGGAGTCCATTTCCGGTTATGTCAATGCGACAGTGGCCACAGTCTGCTACCGACATTTGGCAGCGCCTTCACTGGTTCATTCACCGGAGCGAGATTTTTATCGGGGGGCGGCTCAGTATCAAGGTGTCGGCTGTGATGCGGATGAAGAAAAAGGACTTGAGACCATGAGAGAAGCCCTGGGATCTTCGTCCCCGGTTCCTGCATTCCGTCTTGTCTGGATGACCGAGAAAGGATATCTACCCAAAGATATTTGCCAGAAAGCCCACCCTATGGACTTGCTTGCACAAAAAGCCGAGGGTTTAACTTCTGAGTTGGTGGATGACATTGTATTCAGCCTGGGGCTGACAGAGCTTGAAAGCATTATTAACGCAATTAAAGCTCGTGTTGAAAGCTCATCAGTCAATAGTGCAGAGCTTGAAAAAGTGGTCGCCTGTCTGAAGAGTGGAATAAGGCGCTGGAAAGGTATCGATGAGCCGCCAGAATCGAGCTCTACAACGTCTGTAATCTCCGGCTCTGTGGAGAGTGAGTCAGTCGCAGACGCTGAACCGAGGCAGCCATCACGGGAGGATGAACTGGCCGATGAGCTAAGTCGGCTGGTTTTGGGCGATAAACCTTTACAGGAAGGATTTGATACCGTTTTTAATGTACTGCTGGAGCTGAGAGATATTCAGGGAAGTCGTTTTCCCGATTTTGATGATCAGGAAAAAACCTGTCTTGCTTTAATGCCTCATATTCCAATGAATACTAAAGCGGGTATGCAGGTTGTTCGACTTCTTTATCCAGAGAATGCTTCGTCAGAGATAAAAAACAGAATTCTGGAAGCTATGCTCTACAGCTTTTATCTCGATGATATGGCACAGAATGCCACGCTTGAACAGGCTGAGTATCTTTTCAGTTTGCTATCTGATGAACAACTTGAGTCGCCTGATCGTTTTCTTGCCAAGCTGGGTAAGTATCTGAAACTGACAAAAGAGTTAACTCCCGGGTGCCTCAAGTTTCTTGTTAGACATGGTGCTCTTTCTGAAGTCGAGAAGCTGCCAGATTTTGAATATCAGTACAGCAGTAAGCTGGTTGAAGAGCTGTTGAGGATTCTAAGAACCAGAAGACAACCGCTTCTCACAGCCCGTTTTATGATGGGTGCCATGTCTGTCAGCAAGAGTAGTGAGCTTATAAAGCTGGGCCTTAAGACTTTGGCAGAGCTTATTGAATTGTATCCGGACTCGGTGGGGCCTGCAGTATTCGGTAATGCCCAGCTGAAACCGGGAGATAAACACACCGTGCTTGAGAAGTTGCCCAAGTGGGCTTGTAAATGGTCTATTCCGGAAGGGGTGAAACTCTCAGAAGACAGTATGATGCTGCTTATTCAGCATGGTGTGGTTTCTGCTGGCAGGTTGCTGGAATTGGAATGTGGCTATGACCCCGCTTTGCACTCGACTGTGCTTCAGCAAACTCAAGGGATGCTGCCAGTGGAAGGCCAGCTGGCTTACATTCTGAAGTCCATGAAATCGGATATGCCCAGTCATGGCAGGAAAGCCTTTTTCCCAAGTCTTGCCCATGTGTTAGCGTGCTCACCGGACAGTGTCGGAGACACCCTTTTTATGGGTGGTCGGTTAACATCTGAGGAAAAATTGCAGTTTTTCGACTCTCTGCCCTCAGAGACCAAGATAATGGTTGATGGCTTTGTAGAGAAAGCCGGTTTGGGTCAGGAAGCCCTGAAAGCGGTGAGTCTGATCAAAGTTCGGGAAGTTCATATGCTTGAGAAAAGTAATAAAGCGATCAGTGGTGAGGTGGACTACGACCTCATAACCTTGATGCAACTATACCGATGTTTCAAAGGGTCAGAACAGGACTTTGTTGCAACCCAACTGCTTGGAGTTATGAAAAGAACGGCTCAAAAGCTTCTTGATGCCGTTAAAAATGATCGTGACCGATTAAAGTACAGAGCTCTGGCTGCCGGGGTTTTAACACTTTAAACCGTCTGATCAAAAAAACGCTTCCTGTTTTATCCAGCCTTGTTATCCATTTTTCCTTTATCAGTCATCAGCTAAGTCGTTCAAGCTGCGTCAGTGCAGGTTGTTTCTCTATGATGACCTATCGATATCCATAAAAAGAATGAGTGAGACACTATGAAAGTAGATCATAAAACGGTTGATCAATCCTGGCTCAATAGATTGTCGGCTTCTGATAAAAAAGGTGATTATATAATCACTGGATGCGACTATTGGAAGAGGGGAGGGGAAGAAGACCTTGCCTTTCTATACCACTCCAAAAGCTTAACGTTAATCAGTTGCAGCCCTGAAATTGCTGACCCCGTTAAGTTTGAAAAACCAGAGACATTATTTTATTTTCTCGATAAGGATAATCAGCATCAATATGAAGTTTATATAGACGACGTTGATTATTATCTGTTTGATGGAAAAGCTGAATATCAGCCAGTATTGGATGTTGTGGAACTGTTTTTAGAGAAAGACCGGGCAAAGATTGAGGTATTTATTGGTTCCTGTGATGAGGAAGATCTAATCAAGTCGGATTTTGATATGGATTCCGACTTCTTCTATGCAGTTTTTGTGGATAATGAGGTTGCAGGTATGCTCGCCTCCTATTGTTCTGTAGAACCCTTTGAATCACTGTCCATTATAGTAAGTCCAAAACACAGGGGGCTTGGGGTTGGCAAGTCTTTGCTTTCCCGGTTGATTGACGAGACAGAGGAAAGAAGCAGGACTATTCGTTATCGAACAAATAGAGAAAACAAAAGTTCTATTCATCTTTGTGAGTCAATGGGCTTTATCGCACACAGTTCTATTCAAATATTGGCTAAGCTATGAATTGTTTTCTAAATAATCTTTTTAAAGTTCTTGTTAATTTTATGGCTCTTAGTGGATTCCGGGGAGCTGGAAACAGGATGACTTATGTGACTATGAATAGAAGACGTTTTCTTGTAAAACAGTGTCATGAAACTTTATGACCTCCTCGATAACGCCAAGTGCTATGAACAGATACGTCAGATTCGCTGGCCTGATGGGATTAAATGCCCGCGCTGTGGCAGCACGGACATAACCCGGCAGGGCAAGGACGAGTCACAGCCGGACAGACAGCGCTACTTTTGCAAAGAATGTCAGCGTCGTTTTGATGACCTGACACTCTCGGTTTTTT
>NZ_JBPCXO010000380.1:0-1387 GCF_051008435.1 Endozoicomonas sp.
TAGGCATATGGCGGGGCGAGATCTTGGTAAACGGGAGCCTACGGAATCACTCAAATCTCATGCTGGGAAATTTGAATTATTGGATGCAGCCTGATTGTCAAGTGAGAAAAACTGCAGAATCGAGTGAAAGCGTTGGATTTATTCTGAAAGTTATTTTCGGATGACAGTTCGGGATACTCCGGATAACGAAACCATAGTCGTTCATCAAAACCCCAAAGGTGATTCTTGAATTGAATCGCCTTGATGCCATCGGGCTGGAAAATAAAAGCGGTATCGTAAATCCCTTCGTTTCCTTTGGGATCTTTCCCCTTGTATGGCATGGGGCAGACGATGGTCATGTTGCGGTCAATGGCCAGTGTGCAGATCTTCTCACGGTATTGTTGTTCTTCTATTAGCTGGGCCGCTCTTGCTGGTATGTCTTTGTTGACCTTATCGCCGTTGGCAAATTCATAACCGGTGAGAAACAGTTCCGGAAAAGTGATGAGCTGAACATTGTACTTTGAGGCCATAGAACAGGCCGTTTGCAGTGTTGAAAAGTTGAATTTCAGGGCTTGCTCTATAGTGTTCTTATCCGCTTTGTGGGGAACCATGCTGGGTCCCTGGGCAATAGCATAACGAACCCCCTCACCTGAGAGCGGAGGGTGAGCAATAGCATCGGGAAGATTTGACGCATCAGATTGGCAATCTTTTATGTAGGTTTGTACGACAGGGTTATAAGACTTGATTCCATTCATGATCCATTTCCTAAAGACAGTCGGCTTATCCCTGTTAATGGTTTACCATACCCCGATTAAAAATTCAGATATTAATAATGAAAAAGGCTTTACTGAATCAGGAAGCCAGACACTATGACTGCTCAATTTTACGAGTTTGACCATTTTCGCAGACGCTTGCTGATAGGTGTGCTGCTTGCAGGTTTTCTGGCTGCCCCTGTTGCCCATTTCATTATTGATCTGATGTTGAGTCAGCAGTCTGTGAGTGAAAGATTAGCGATATTTATTCAAGTGGAATGGTCTGACGCACCGGGCCTGGCTATCCTGGGATTGCTGAACCTCATTCCTTACGCCAGTTTGTGTGGAATTATGTATGCCCTTTCTTTCCGGTTTTCTCGTGCTGCCTTTTGCTGGCTGACTTTGTGGGGATTATTAGCAGCACTGGGAACCATGATTCACTGTTACTATACGGCGTTGGCTCCCTTTTATTCGGGTGATCATGTTTCTTCAACAATGGCCATTGTTTACTTTCTGCAGCCTTTTTTTGGTGGCTCTTAATGGATTCCGGGGAGTTATCCAAACAGCACCTCCAGAAGACCGGAGAGAGCTGCTTTTCCCCGTTTTCTGATGTTGTGCAGACACTCGAAGAAACCTAAATACAGCGGTAACTTCTC
>NZ_JBPCXO010000381.1:0-2571 GCF_051008435.1 Endozoicomonas sp.
CTAGGAGCCTGTCGGACTTAGCCGACCGTAGCGAGGAAAAGTCCGGTTTGAGACAGTTTTTATGATTATTTGAGGCGAATAGCGAGCTATTCAACGAAAAGAATCATAAAAAATGGCCAAATCAGGCTTTTTCGCAGTAGGTCAGTGGTAAGTCCGACAGACTCCTAGAAGTTACTGTTTTTGAAATCCTTTGAATGGCACACTATTAACTTACGCTAGGAGCTTTTCTCGGACTTCAGGCTCGATAGCTTAAGCCCGAAGGCTCTTAGTTTGCTAATTGCCGGCTAATGGCTCATCTAAGAGAGCAGAGACATTCATGCATCAATACCAACCTGCTACAGGCTGGACTCCGGACGGAGGTCTTGCTGATCGTTTTTTAATACTTTGTGGTCATGAGATTCTGATGAATTCCACTGGAGAATTCTTATGGGAAAGGCAACCCTGGATGAATGGCCATGAAGTGATCAGAACCGGAAAGCTGGATCGTTTTTCGGTCTCGGTGATAAAAACGGACAGTGCCCCGGATGAGGGGAGTCTTGTCAATGCTCGCCAGTTTATGGCATCGCAGCCTCATGCCATGGCGGCATTCTATAGTCACGCTTCTCAAATTCTAAGATCAAGAAAAGATCATCAATTCTGTGGGCGTTGTGGCAGCCCTTGCAAGTCGAGTGAAGGGGAGTGGGCTAGGGTCTGCTCAGTCTGTGAGATGACCTATTACCCGAGGATTTCTCCTTGCATCATTGTTCTTGTTCACAAAGGGAATGAAGTATTGCTGGTTCAACATAAGCGACATCTTCGTAATACAACGATGCATACTGTCATTGCCGGGTTTATTGAACCCGGAGAAACAGCAGAAGAAGCGGTGGTCAGAGAAATAAGGGAAGAGGTTGGCCTTGAGGTGGGAAAAGTTACGTACCAATTAAGCCAGAGTTGGCCATTTCCCCACGCATTGATGCTGGGCTATCACGCTGAATATCAGTCAGGCGATATTTGTCTGGAGGAAGATGAGCTGGTGAGTGCTGAATGGTTCCAAAGAGATAATCTGCCGGATATACCTCCCAGCTTTACCATTTCACGCCAATTAATAGATCTTTAATATTATACAATCATATCTCATATGGAATATGTGTATTTAAGCTCCGTGCAAGATCTAAACAGTTAAGATAATGAAGGACTGATGTTATCAGTCCGCATCTATTCAACTTGGAACCGTCCGTTTTATTTCTCTTGTTCTGCATTAAGATGAATGAATCTACTGACAAGTAACTTAAGCCATAAAACAAACCCGCATTTTCAGGTATCCTTAGTCCATCATATTGAAATGTATTTGGGAGGCTCTCTTGGAGTATCTAGCGGAATACGGCTTATTCCTTGCCAAAGTGGTCACGTTTGTTGTGGCACTGCTGATCATTATTGTTGCGGCGGCAGCAATGGGGCAAAAGTCCAAAAAGATCAGTAAAGGGCATCTTGAAATCAAGAAACTGAATGAACATTACCAGCACCTGAAAGATGATCTTCAGCATGCCATTCTTGATAAAGAAGGTTTGAAGCAGCTTGCAAAAGACAAGAAGAAAGCTGAGAAGGACAAGAAAAAGGATAAAGACAAAGATTCGAAATCTCGTTTGTACGTCCTTGATTTTCATGGCGATATCAAAGCTTCAGCCGTCAAGTCCCTCAGGGAAGAGATCACAGCGGTACTGTCGGTTATCAATGATAATGATGAAGTGCTCCTGAAACTGGAAAGTGCTGGAGGTATGGTTCATGCCTATGGTCTGGCTGCCTCCCAGCTTCAGCGAATCAGAGATCGGGGTGTTAAATTTACGATTGCTGTCGACAAGGTGGCTGCCAGTGGTGGTTACATGATGGCATGTACTGCCAATCAGATTGTTGCGGCTCCTTTTGCTGTCATCGGTTCTATTGGTGTCATGGCTCAGCTACCGAACATTAATAAGCTGCTTAAAAAGCATGATGTTGATATTGAACTGCATACCGCTGGTGAATTTAAGCGCACACTGACCCTACTTGGAGAGAATACCGAGAAAGGCCGTGATAAGTTCAAGCAGGATATCCAGGATACTCATGAACTGTTCAAAGACTTCATCAAGGAAGAAAGAGAGCAAGTGAATGTCGATGAAGTGGCCACTGGAGAAATCTGGTACGGTCGTCAAGCCCTTGGGAACAATCTGATTGATCAGGTGATGACCAGTGATGAGTATATTTACAGTAAGGTAGACTCAGTGGACATTATCCAGATCAGCTATGAAGTGAAGAAAGGTCTGGCCGGAAAACTGGGACTGGCTGCCGAGACTACTCTGGATAATACCTTTGGGAAAATCTGGGAAAGGATTTCTCAGGGCCGTTATTTCTCATAATCTGCCGATATGAAACCTCAGCTCTTTCAGGACTGAAATCATATCCGGATAAAAAAACCCCGCTGATCATGCCAATGCTGTTCACTTAATGTTTGAAATTAACTGATCAGCTACCAAAATCCGACTGAGAACCCTCAGTCGGATTTTTTTTGTGTCTATTCAACAACTCTTACTTTCAATGGATGAGCTTCAGACGTTT
>NZ_JBPCXO010000382.1:0-5792 GCF_051008435.1 Endozoicomonas sp.
GAAGCGGAACAATTATGAACACAAGCTGATGCTGTAGATTAGACTGCAAAGTGTATGAAAACTGTACTCTCTTACCAAAAGTACAGCCTGCTCGCTCATTACCTCAAAGTTAAGCGGGACTTAAGGAGTAAATTAATCGTCTTCTTTGAACTTCAGGCATTGATAAGAAAAACACTTCATGTCATCAGGCCATTCATGAAACTGAAGTCCTGCTTTGTGTTTGAGGTGAAGAAGAAATTCATTAGGGTCTGATAATTGTTCCCAAACCTGGGGGAGGAAAGTCGCCTTGTGATAATCGCCTTGAATCAACAGACCATCAATACCCGGTTGTAATTGTTTCAGAAGATCCTCCTCATTCTTTACGGACATAGGAGCCATTGGCGTCAGAATGGATATTTCAATATTCAGATCCGTCAGCTCATTTTCGGTCACTGGAAAGAAACGCTGATCCCTGAAAGCACTGGCAAAAGCATTGTATGCAAGATCTTCTATTAATGTTTTCTCGGGGGTCAGGGAGCCGATACAACCTCTCAATTCACCGGATTTCTGAAGGGTGACAAATGTAGCGAGATGCATCTGGAACTTTGCCGGAAACTGAGCTGAATCAAGCTCGGGAGGGCTACCTTCAACGCAGGCAGTTGCAATGGTATGTCTGGCCAGGCGTAACAGGCTTTTCTTGTCCTGTTCTGAGAGATTCAGATCCATCCGGCTTGATCCTTTCTGGATGTAGGGCGTCTGCTAATCAATAAGCAGATGCATAACAGACTGTATCGACACGGGGGCTCCCTACTGGATAACATAAGCGCCATATCCTACGACCCGCTTTTTGTCGCCGGCTGTATCTCCGGAGTTCCGGACATCCAGGGTGACCACTTCCATGCCCCTGCGTTGAGCCACTTTCAGCATACCATTCAGCGGGTAACAGCCACAGGCCTGGCCTCCTGTCAAAGAGCTGCTCATTTGCTCTATGGCTTTGGTCGTCAGACTGTCCCGGTGGTTGGCTTCTTCATAGCTGAGGTAGTGGCTGAGGTCTGAGCTGATGACGATCAAAGTTTCATCCCCACCCCAGAGAAAATCGATTACTTCAGCTACGGCATAGGCAGAAGCGTCACCAACCACCAGGGGAATCAGTTTGAAGTTGTCCAGAGTTTTCTGGAGAAAGGGACATTGCACTTCCAGGCTGTGTTCTCTGACATGAGCAGCATCCATAGTGTGGACCTGACTGAATCGGCTCAGCCTATTAATGGCTACTGTATCAAGTGGAATATCACCTATTGGGGTTGAATAGGCTTCACAGTCTGGCAAGGCCATTCCTTCAAAGGCAACCTGATGAGAAGGACCCAGCAGCACTACTCTTTTGATCTGTCGGCGATAGGACTCAAGCTGTTTATAGCCGGATGCAGCAATAGCCCCGGAATAGATGTATCCGGCATGGGGCACGATCAATACTTTAGGCGACAGTTCTCTCTCGGTGGCTTCGGACATTAAGTTGGTGACAACGGTTTGCAGCAGTTCAGGCTGGTCGGGATAAAAAGCACCTGACACAGCGGGTGGTCGAATAGTCATTGAACTTTCCCCCCGGATGAGCAGCTCTATAATTATAGTCAGCGAACCGAGCGAGGCACTGCAATGATGAATGGAATCCGTCAGTCTCCGCCAGACTATTTCCCCACTGAATACTGGCACAGCCTGGATGATGGTCGAATTCAGTGTGACGTCTGCCCCAGAGCGTGCAAGTTAAGAGAAGGTCAGCAAGGGCTTTGTTTTGTCAGAGCCCGACATCAGGACCAGATTGTTCTGACCAGTTATGGCCGATCCAGCGGTTTTTGTATTGATCCTGTTGAAAAGAAACCGCTGAATCATTTTCTGCCTGGTACACCCGTATTATCTTTCGGCACAGCCGGCTGTAATCTTGCCTGTAAATTTTGTCAGAACTGGGATATGAGCAAGTCCCGGGAAATGGATACTCTGGCCGATCAGGCTATGCCAGAACAGTTAGCTCTGGCTGCGTTGGAAACAGGCTGCAGGAGTATGGCGTTTACCTATAACGATCCGGTTATATTTCTGGAGTATGCCAGAGATGTTGCCCTTGCAGGTCATGAGCAGGGAATACGCTCCGTTGCCGTCAGTGCTGGTTATATCTGTGAGGAACCCAGAGAAACATTCTTTCAGTTTATTGATGCGGCCAATATTGATCTGAAAGCATTCACTGAGTCTTTCTATAAAAAGGTATGCGGTGGCGCATTGCAACCTGTTCTGGAAACCCTGAAGTATCTAAAGCATGAGACAAATGTGTGGTTTGAAGTAACAACCCTGCTGATTCCCGGTGAGAATGATTCTGATCAGGAACTGAACGCTATGACTGAGTGGATCGTTGAGCATCTGGGGGGCGATGTGCCCATTCATTTCACCGCTTTTCATCCAGACTGGAAAATGATGAGTCACTCTCACACGCCTGCTGAAACCCTGACCAGAGCAAGAGAGATTGCGATCAGCAAAGGCATTCGTTATGCCTATACCGGCAATGTACACGACAGTCAGGGAGGCAGCACCTGTTGCCATAGCTGTGGACATTTGTTGATTGAGCGGGACTGGTATCAACTGGGTACCTGGAATTTGAAGTCAGGGCGTTGTAATCAATGCGGTGAATCGGTCGCAGGTGTTTTTGAAGATCAGGCCGGTGCATGGGGAAGCAAAAGAATCCCGATTAGAATGCATCCTTAGCTGACTTCTTTGGTTCGTATTTATTTGCTGTTCCTTTCTCATTTTCATTCTATCCATTTGCCCAGTTGGATTTAGCGTTAACTCAGACGTAATGCAAATACGACAATGAAATGATAGTGATTCGTTTTATTGGAAAACTGGATAACCTGCCGCGATGGACTACTTTCTGATCTGGAGGGATTTATTCATATAGCCACATGAAGATCGGAGTAGTTGTGAACGTCAGGATCAATCTTTCTCATACTATCAGGCTGGTTGCACTCAGCAGTATTACTGGAGGATGGTTAATGCCCGTCCTGGCTGAACCCGGGGTGGAATCTTCGGTATCCAGCGACAGAGATAGCAGCAGTGCCACTATTACCTATTCAAAAACGATTGAAGCCAAAGCAACCATAGATACCGACAAGGTTTATCAATTGGGAAAAGATGGTCAGTATTACTATAAAGCCAAAAATGTGGATCAGCAGATTAAAGAAGGCAAGCTGGTTCCGGTACAAAGTATTCCTGGCTCAGTACCAGAGATGACGATTACCCCTTCCGTTCCACTGGCGCTCAATCATCCTGCCATTGCCGACAAAATGATGATTGAATCGAGTCTTACCGCATACGACAGTTTTACAGGGCTGACTCGCAGTATTCTGAAAGGCCGGATACCGATAGTTCCTATGAGTGGTGTAGAGGGGAACCTTCTGGAAAAGACGCCTGTTGCGTTATTGAAAGCAGAAAATGGAGATGCGTCCTCGGAAGTCGATTATCTGGGACAGGATGAAAACACGGATAGCTACATGAAATCAGTATCGGATGGTGCTGCAGCCTTTGTCAGTGGTGACTGGTTCGGACTGGTTGAGCTTTATGGTCATTATTATGATCAGGACAAGATGAAAGACATGGCGGGCTTCAAATCCAGTGGATACGGCATTCAGATGGGGTTGGTCAGGCCGGTCAGTGAGGACTGGCTGCTTGGTATTTATGGTGCCTGGCAAAAACTGGATGCTGACGTTAAAGGTCATAATGGTGAGGTTGATGCAGGAACCTGGAAGTTGGGGCCTACGATCGCCTGGAGTAAGGAAGGCTTCCATGCCGAGGGGCTGGTAACTTACAACTGGAACACGGTTGATAGTAAAGTGACTCGCTACAAGGCGGATTACAAAAGTAAGGAGTGGGATGCGTATATTCGTGGTGGCTACGCTATCAATCTTGATAGTGTAACTACGGGTCTGACGTTAACTCCAGAGATTCAGTTCCTGTATGCCAGTCAGGACCGGGATGAATACAATTGGTCTATGGGCATGGTTGGCAAGGGGAGCACAGTAGGCTGGGTGTCCAGAATGGGAGGCAGTCTGACGTACGACCGCTTTCAGATGAATCAGCCTATGGAGCTTAAAGCATCGTTGGGTTGGCAACATAATGATTATAAGCCTGACGATGTTGACTACATGAATTCGAAAGTCAGCTACAAAGGCTACGACGAGAATGCAGCTTATTATTCATTGGGCATGGGGACTCAGCTGACTGAACAACTCAACATGAATATTGGCTACGCAGGTACCTGGTCAGAAAATGCTCTGGGTCATTATTTGCAGGCCGGTATGGAATTCAGGTTCTAATTACAGGGCCTTCTTTCCCAATGGAAACAAATGCCTGAAAAGTTAAAGTGCTTCGACTTTACGAAATGCTCCGGTTATCCCACTATAAAGCATTCCATCAACAGGAGGATGTAAATAGTGAAGGATGCGAACGGCTGGATTGAAGCGCTGGCGCTTCAGCCTCATCCGGAAGGCGGCTTTTTTCGGGAAACTTATCGCTCAGAGGAAGTGATATTCCAGGACAGCCTGCCTGACCGGTTTGCGGGTGAGCGTAGTTTTTCAACAGCTATTTATTACTTGCTTGAAGGAAACGATTTTTCTGCATTTCATCGCATTCATCAAGATGAAGTCTGGCATTTTTACGACGGTGCTTCACTGACTATTCATGTCATTTCGCCGGATGGAAGCTATTCAGCGGCTGTCTTGGGAAGAAATATTCTAAAGGGGCAGGCTCCCCAGTTTGTCGTACCAGGCGGGTGCCTTTTTGCGGTTGAGGTGAATGATCGATCCTCGTTTGTTCTTGCTGGTTGTACCGTTGCACCGGGTTTTGACTTTGCTGATTTTGAAATGCCTTCAGCGAAGCAGCTGTTGGATAGTTTTCCTCAACATAAGGCTCTGATTGAGCGATTGACACGGTAAAGGCTATGAAAAAATTTATAGTGCTGCTTATCAGTCATGCTCTGGCACTGGCTATTGGCTTTGCTGCGGGCATTTATGCATTGCCTATTCTCACGGCCCCCCCTGCTCCGGAAGCTGCAGCGGTTGAGACAAAAGCGAAAAAAGCAAAATTTTCAGGTGAGTTTCGTCGAAACCTGAAAGGCAGTGACAGTCTTCATTGGGGAGAGGGAAAAGTTTTTGTTGGAAAGGATGCTATTTCTTTAATGGGAGAGTTGGCACCAGGGCCAGACTACAAGCTCTATCTGTCGCCTGAGTTTGTTGACAACGAACAGGATTTTGAACGATTAAAGCCAAAGATGGTTCGGGTGGGTGATGTTAAAACCTTCAAGAACTTTATTGTTCAGGTTCCATCCAATATCAATATAAAGTCTTACAACACCGTAATTATATGGTGTGAGTCTTTTGGTCAGTTTATCTCTGCTGCCAGGTATCGTTGACCTTTATATGAAGCCGGACTTTTCCCAGTCCGGCTGAGCCTATCAATAGTTTCAGTTAAAGGCCTTATCCCATTCATCAGCAAAAAGATAACCCAGAGTGTAAGCATCTTTCTCTTCCTTATTCACTGCAAGAAAGATCGATGAGTTGTACGTTGACTTGTCGTGTATGTCCATGACGACTAAATCATTGTCCTGCGCTTCACCCAGCTTGTCGATGCAGGTGCTGTGAGTCACTAGGAGCCTGTCGGACTTAGCCGACCGTAGCGAGAAAAAGTCCGGTTTGAGACAGTTTTTATGATTATTTGAGGCGAATAGCGAGCTATTCAACGAAAAGAATCATAAAAAATGGCCAAATCCGGCTTTTTCG
>NZ_JBPCXO010000383.1:0-11060 GCF_051008435.1 Endozoicomonas sp.
TTTTGGCTCACTAATCAAAAAGCCCATGTATTGTGAAAGGGTGCATCGTGCGGTAGTCGGGCGAGTAGTACTTCTCACTTTCATCCCTGATAAACAATCATTTGGGTCAATTATCAAATTTCGGAATACGCTGTCAATGCGTAAGTCCTAACTCATTGTAGCGACGGTAGGTCACCGGATATTTATCAATCTTGAATTGACTGACAAAGACTTTTTTTACCGGAAGGGCCTCAGGCAGGCACTCATATTCCTTGTATTTTCGGGTACAGCCACGGGTAAATTCGCCTGAAGAGATTTCTACCATGGCTTTGTCATTAAAGGCTTTTCCTGCAGTAGAGAAACCTGTTAACAGAAAAACTGAAGCGACGATTGCCAGCCATTGTTTGCTAAGTTCCATGATCATTCTCCTTATGCAGACTTGGCGCAGCGCACGCCAATAGCAGGGCTGACGTTACTGGGGTAGTATGGGAAGCGGCTGGTGGAGCGCAGCTCCCAATACGCTCTGGCAAAAAAGTCACTGCCCCTGGTGGTTTTGTAGACTCCGCTGGAAGGACCCTGAGGATTCTTTTCAGGACTCCGGTTGTAATAACGGGTGCTGTGCCAGTCCGCAGTCCATTCCCAGACATTACCGGCCATGTCCATTGCACCATAAGGTGAAGCTCCTTTTGGCTTTGAACCCACATTCATCACATTGCCTGTACCGCAACCCAGGTTGCCGGCGTATTGGGTATCCATAACAGCCAGTTCACAGGATGGTTTCTGGTTACCCCAGGGGGGGTATTTCCTGCCATCAGTACCTCGAGCAGCTTTCTCCCATTCCGCTTCGGTGGGCAGACGTTTTCCTTCGTACTCGCAGAAAGTTTTAGCCTGGTGCCAGGTCACACCATTGATAGGATAGTTTTCCACACCCTTGCGGCCAAAGTTCATGGAGCCACCTATCGCCAGATCGTTGCATTTACCGGCATCAATGCATTTCTGATAACGAGCAAAAGTGACCTCGTATTTATCGATTTTGTAGTCGTCCAGATAGACTTTGTGAGATTTCTCATCCTCGATGTAGTAACAGATATCATCGTTTGAATTCAGGCAGCCCATAATGAACGAGCCAGCGGGTACATCCACCATTTCTCCGTAGTTCTTTGCGTTGGCGCTGGCCGGTCCGGAAGCAACCAACAGGATTGTGATACAAAGAGCGGATAAACGGGCTTTTATCCCCTGGGAAGAGAGTCGAGATGTCTCGGATCTTGTTATTACTTTTATCATGTCAGTCCTTCACAACATGCAGGCTTGCTATGGGACAGACGATAAAGGGATGGCGATTACAAGGCGTGTCCGTAACACCGGAATTGTTGTGTTTTTCTTCTTGATGTCCAGATATCTGACTCGGAGAGGAGTGAAAGGTGATTGTTCTTTCGCTGACTATAGTAAAGAGAAGTACTTTTTCAGGGTTGCGGATATGGATTTTAGAATTCTGTTAATAGGTGCCAGTTTCCTGTTGGCGGTCACTTCTGCTCAGGGCAAGCCGATCTACAAGTGTCAGGTTAATGGCGCGGTTGTTTTCACTGAAGAAAAGTGTGACAGCAATGCCAAGCCTATCGAGCTTAAGGGACTGGCTGCGCCGCTTGAGCCGTTTGATATGGATAAGCTCAAAGGAATGGACAACAGGGTCCGCACCCAAATGATTGAGGAGCGTATCGCCCTCAGACAGAAACGGATCAGAACCTATCGTAGTCGCATGCAGAGCGAATTGAAGCAGATTCAGGCCAAGGCAAACAAGAAAGTTAAGAAAAACAAAAAACTGCCTCGGAACAGTGTTCAGGAAAAAGAGATTAATACCCAGCTGAAGTCCATCGCTGACAGTGTTGAGTTGGATACCAAAGGCACGTTATCCGATCAAACGAGTTCGGTGGTAGCTCGCTATAAAACCCTGATTGAAGCGGAGCAGTTTCAGATTGAATTGCTGTTGCAGGAACTCAGGGTGAACCAGATCATGCATCAAAATACTTCCAAACAGCCTTGAGGATTCCATGGCTCTGAGCACTACCAACAGCCAACAGCCCGGAAACAGAAAACCGTTTCATCTTTTGAAGAGATGAAATGGTTTTTTTGATACTCCCAATTCACTTGCAAGCTGTTGGCATCGGGTTCACTATCCACTTCCATGAAAGCCGTCAAAAATGTGCTGGATGCGGGCAGTCTTCTAGGTGAATGCCCCCGCTGGCATGAGCCCTCATCTTCTCTCTACTGGGTGGATATTACCGGGAAAACGCTGAATAGCTGGCAACCAGCATCCGGTGTCCGCCAGTCATTAACTTTGTCTGAAGAGATTGGCTGCTTTGTCTTCAGAAAGACGAATGGTCTGGTGGCTGCGCTACGTTCCGGTTTTGTATTTATCGATTCCATAGAATCAGGACGAATTACCCCTATTTGTGACCCTGAGTCCGATAAGCCTCACAATCGTTTTAATGACGGCCGGTGCGATGCCCTGGGAAGATTCTGGGCCGGATCGGTTTATTCTCCTAAAGACAAATCCGATGCCTGGATTTATATGCTGGATAACCAGCTGGATTGCCGCAGAATGGCTGGACCACTGCTGACCAGTAACGGCATTGCATTCAGTCCGGATAATCAAACACTCTATTATGCGGATACACCGCAGCACACCATCTATGCCTGCGACTTTGATCTTGAGCATGCACAGCTGACGAATCGCAGGGTGTTCCATCGATTTCCTTTTGGGCAGGGGCGACCAGATGGCTGTGCCGTTGACGAAGCAGGTTGCTACTGGACAGCACTCTACGAAGGGGCAGCCGTTGTCAGGTTGTCTCCCGGAGGGGTGCTTTTGGAAACCATTGACTTACCGGTTAAGTACCCAACCATGGTCGCCTTTGGTGGCAGCGATTGTTCAACCTTGTTCATAACCAGCTGCCGTCAGGCCTGTTCTGAAGAAGAGCTGGAGTCGTACCCCGAATCAGGCTCTATCTTTGCCATAGAGGTTGAGGTTAAGGGGCTGAAGGAAAATCTGTTTGTCTTGTAGCCATACCGATTGCTAACCGAGCCTTTCTTTTCTGATAACCACGCCTTCCTGTTTGTTAATTTCTTATCAAATCAGTATTCCCCATAACGCCATTCTTGTTTTTGTCTGTGCGGGTTTGTTTCTGGTTGATCTATGTCAATTTTAATCGAGGGTTGAATGGTTATAGTGATGGCGAGAAAAACGTTTGCGCAAACGTTTTACCAGGAGCCTGTCGGACTTATGCTTTCGAGCATAAATTTCAGTAGAACGAGTCGAATTATTCGATGGATTCGTGAGAATAGTTCAACTATTCGCACAAATCCAAAGAAGCTGCCCAGAGCGCTCAAGGCTGCGACTCGCTCTACTGAATTTTATGCTCGGGCGCGATGCTCGGTCAGGCTCCAGATTTGATTACACAACAGTCAATGTGAACCCGATAACGATGAGCTTCTTGTTAAGAAAGGCTCGCTGACACAACCAACGGTGGCCAGTATGAAAAAGACCAGACTTCTCAACCCACAGCTTTCCGGGGCGATTGCCAGCCTGGGACATGGGCAGGGGTTGACTGTCTGCGATTGCGGGCTGCCTATTGGTGAAAGTGTTGAGCGTATCGATCTGGCTTTGACTCATGGTGTTCCGGGTTTTCTGGACACGTTGGGTGTGGTGCTTTCTGAAACGGTCGTGGAAGAAATCATCATTGCTAAAGAGTTTGTCCAGGTCAGTCCGGAGTTGTATCAGCAATTCATTGATCGCATTCGACTGCTGGGAGAAGAACAGGGGGCTCCTGTCAGAGTCGTCCAGGTCAGTCATGAGTCTTTCAAGGCCCAGTCTGACCTCAGTAAGGCAGTGGTTCGTACAGGGGAGTGCACACCCTATGCCAATGTCATTCTGAAATCTGGCGTTGCATTTTAATAAACGTCCTTGAACGTAAATGCCGTCGGTTTCATACCATTGAAAATGGCATTGTCATTGTAAGCAGCATTGAGGGGGATGAGGTGAGTACCCAACCAAAATCTGAACCTGTTTTCCAGATGAAAGATGTCGTCAAGACATTTCCCGGGGTCCGGGCTCTGGATGGTGCCTGCCTGAATATTTACCCTGGCCGGGTAATGGCACTGTTAGGAGAGAACGGTGCTGGTAAGTCGACTCTTATGAAAGTCATGACAGGTATTTACAGCCGTGACGAAGGCGAGCTGAAATACCACGGGGATGACGTGGCTTTCAGGGGCCCCAAGGATTCTCAGGAGCGTGGTGTCAGCATTATTCATCAGGAGCTGAACCTGATTCCTGAACTGTCTATTGCCGAAAACATTTTCCTGGGCCGTGAGCCCATGGGCCGATTCGGCAGAATTGACTGGAAAGCCATGCGTGCAGAAGCTCAGAAGCTTCTCGATATGCTGGACGTGCAGTTTGATCCTTCAACGCCGGTAGGCAAACTGAGTATTGGCGTTCAGCAGATGGTAGAAATTGCCAAGGCTCTGTCGTTTTCATCTCAGGTGATTGTGATGGACGAGCCGACGGATGCTCTCACTGATAAAGAAACCGAAAGTCTCTTCAAAGTGATTCGTCAGCTGCGTTGTGAAGGCAAAGGAATTGTTTATATCTCTCACCGTCTGCAGGAGATTTTCCAAATCTGTGATGATGCCACCATCATGAGAGATGGTCGTTTCATTGCTGAAACTCCAGTGACACAACTGACTGAAGACGACATCATCGAGCAGATGGTGGGCCGCTCTCTGGAGGAGCAGTACCCACGTATTGAGGTTGAGCCCGGTGGTCTGACCCTTGAGGTGGAAAACCTTTCAGCTCATGGTGTGAAAGAGGTCAGTTTTCAGCTGAAAAAAGGTGAAATCCTCGGCATATCTGGCTTGATGGGAGCAGGACGTACTGAGCTGATGAAAGCTTTATACGGCGCGAACGGTGCTCAGTCTGGCGAAATTCGGGTGGCCGGTGAATCCATGCGAATTAGAACACCGGCGGAAGGTTTGCAGTCTGGAATTGTGTACATTTCTGAAGACCGTAAGGGTGATGGCCTTGTGCTGGAATTGTCGGTTTCTGAAAATATGAGTCTTTGTAGTCTGGAACAGTTCCAGACGGCCACCGGTAAAATTGACCGAAGTCGAGAGATGGATTCGGTTCAACACTTCATACAAGCGTTCAATATTAAAACCCCTACGGCCAAACAGCTGATCAAGAACCTCAGTGGTGGCAACCAGCAGAAAGTAGCCATTGCCAAAGGACTGATGATCAATCCGAGGGTGCTGATTCTTGATGAGCCTACCCGTGGTGTCGATGTGGGTGCCAAGAAGGAAATCTACCAGCTAATCAATGAATTCAAGAACAAGGGCATGAGTATTTTACTGGTGTCATCTGACATGCCGGAAGTCCTGGGTATGAGTGACCGGATCATGGTCATGCATGAGGGGCGGATCACCGGTGAATTTGATCGTCAGGAAGCCACACAGGAAAAATTGATGCGTTGTGCTGTTGGTAAGGCAGCGTAAAGAGGAAAAGTTATGACTGAACAAACCTTACAGGCAGGCACACGCAGCCCTGAGCTTATGAAGGGCAGCGGTAGAAAATTCTGCATCAATAAAGAATTTTTGTTTGAATACAAATCTGTTATTGCCCTGCTGGTTTTCATGGTGGTTGTTTCTGTGATCAGCGACAGTTTCTTCAGCACCAATAATATGCTGAATATTCTGCGACAGACTTCTATCAACGCCATCATTGCTGTAGGTATGACTTTCGTCATTCTGACCAGTGGTATTGATCTGGCAGTAGGTTCAATTCTGGCCCTAAGCGGTGCTTTGGCTGCAACCCTGATAGGCATGGATTTTAATATCATGCTGGTGGTGACCCTGACTCTGGCAGGTGGTGCTGTGATGGGAGCCATGAGTGGTTTGATTATTGCCAAGGGACGGGTTCAGGCGTTTATTGCAACACTGGCTACAATGACTCTGCTCCGTGGTGCCACCATGGTATTCACTGATGGGCGACCCATTTCTGCCAGCAGTGGCGCTGCTTCTGATGCTTTCTCATTTATTGGCAATGGTTATCTGTTTGGTATTCCTTTTCCGATTTACCTGATGGCTTTCACTTTTGTGGCAGCATGGTTCGTGTTAAATCACACACGACTGGGGCGTTACGTCTATGCTCTGGGTGGTAACGAATCTGCTACTCGTCTGTCCGGTATTAATGTCGATCGTATCAAGCTGGCTGTTTATTCCATTTCTGGCGGTCTCTCCGCTCTGGCAGGATTGATTGTCACCAGTCGTCTGGCTTCGGCTCAACCAACAGCGGGTACCAGTTACGAGCTGGATGCGATTGCTGCAGTAGTGCTGGGTGGAACCAGCCTGACAGGTGGCAAGGGACGGATCACCGGTACTCTGGTCGGTGTGCTGATCATCGGTATCCTGAACAATGCCCTGAACCTGCTCAATGTTTCTTCCTACTACCAGCTGATTGCCAAGGCCCTCGTTATTCTTCTGGCTGTTCTGGTAGACACCCGCTCTACAAAACAGTCCTGAAACCAGAGCCACTGCCCTTAACCGGAAGTGGCTATCTGCCTATATAAGGCCGGGATAAACCGGCCAAACAATCGGAACCATGAGGTTGTTGTCCATGATCTTCTCCATGAAAAAAGCACTGGCCGTTGCCCTGACCGCAGGTCTGGCTCTGACAGGCTGCAGCAAGCCTGAAGAAGGCTCAACGGGTACTGAATCATCCGACGCTTCCGGTCAGAAATCGATGGCGTTGGTCGTGTCTACCCTGAACAACCCTTTCTTTGTCACCCTGAAAGAAGGGGCGGAGAAAAAAGCTCAGGAGCTGGGCTATGACCTGGTCATTCTGGATTCCCAGAATGATTCCGCCAAGGAAATGACCAACACCGAAGATCTGACCGTGCGAGGTGTCAGCGCCATCCTGTTGAATCCAGCTGATTCCGATGCTGCAGCTAACTCTGTTCGTGCTGCCAACCGTGCAGAAATCCCCGTGATTACCCTGGATCGTGGAGCTAATGGTGGTGACGTGGTTTCTCACGTGGCATCCGACAACATTGCTGGTGGTGAAATGGCCGGTGAATTCATCGCCAAGAAACTGGGTGGTGAAGGTCAGGTGATTCAGCTCGAAGGTGTACCGGGTACTTCTGCTGCTCGTGAGCGCGGTGAAGGCTTCATGAAAGCAATCAAGGGCTCCAATCTGGAACTGGTGGCCAGCCAGCCAGCGGATTTCGACCGTACCAAAGCTCTGAACGTTACCGAGAACCTGCTGCAGGCGCATCCTGATGTTAAAGCCATTTTTGCCCAGAATGATGAAATGGCGCTGGGTGCTCTGAAAGCTGTACAAGCGGCGAAAAAAGAGATCATCGTCGTAGGCTTTGATGGCACTGAAGAAGGCATCAAATCAGTAGAGGACGGAGGTCTGGCAGCCACGATCGCCCAGCAAGCATCAATGATTGGTGAAGTGGGTGTGGAAACCGCTGATAAGGCTATCAAGGGTGAAGAGGTTGAAGTCTACACACCTGTTGAATTGAAGCTGATCACGAAGCAGCCCTGAATATGCACTTATGGTCAGGCTCAGAGCCTGACCATAGTTCTGACCATAGTTCTGAATATAGAGATAGGTCCATGACTAAACAGATTCTTGTTCTTGGCAGTGTGAATGCAGACCATGTATTGAAAGTAGATGCCTTTCCCCGTCCCGGTGAGACCGTCACTGGCAGCCGCTACGAGGTCATTCCTGGTGGAAAAGGCGCCAATCAGGCAGTAGCCAGCGCCAGACTGGGAGGCAATACGCACTTTCTTGCCTGTGTAGGACAAGATGCTTTTGGTCGTGAAATTGTTGATAAGTTTGCAGAAGACGGAATTAACACTTCCCTGGTTGAGCAGGTAGAAGGTGTGAACACCGGTGTAGCTTTGATTTTTGTGGATGAGCGTGCAGAAAATTGCATTGGTATTGCTGCTGAAGCTAATGCAGCATTAACCCCTGAGCGGGTGCTGGAGAAAAAAGCCGAGATCGCCGGTGCAGACTACCTGCTCATGCAGTTGGAAACGCCAGAAGCTTCTATTCTCGAGGCAGCAAAAGTGGCCCGCAGTACCGGTGTCACGGTTGTTCTCAATCCGGCACCTGCACGTCCACTGTCTGATGAAATATTGGCTAACGTTAATATGATCACGCCCAACCAGACAGAAGCAGAAGTGCTGACGGGTGTTGCTGTTAATGATTCGAATAGTGCTTGTCAGGCTGCCTTAGTGCTCCATGACAAGGGGATTTCTACGGTTGTGATTACCATGGGAAAAATGGGTGCATTGATCTCTGATCAGGCGGGCGCCCGGATTGTCCCCAGTTTTGAAGTATCCGCAACCGACACGACTGCTGCAGGTGATACCTTTAATGGTGCACTGCTGGTAAAACTGGCTGAAGGCATGGATATCGACAGTGCTGCGCGATTTGCTAATGCCGCAGCGGGCATTTCGGTGACTCGCCGTGGTGCTCAGACATCAATCCCGGGAAGGGATGAAACAGAACAATTTCTGGCTGAGCGCATTCCGCTCTGCACAGAAGTACAACAGATTATGATAGAACGGTAAGAGAGTGGCGCTATGGCAACGATCAAGGATGTTGCAAGGCAGGCAGGAGTATCCATCTCAACGGTCTCTCATGTTCTGAATGGTACCCGGTTTGTCAGTGAAGATAAGGCATACAGGGTCAGGCAGGCGGTTGAGGCACTGAATTATAAACCCAGTGCTGTCGCCCGCAGTTTGAAAACAAACAAAACCTACACCATTGGTATGCTGACGGGGTCGAATGCCAATCCATTTTTTGCAGAAGTGATTCATGGTGTAGAAGCGACCTGTTATGAGCGGGGTTATCATCTGGTACTCTGTAATTCCGATGATAACCTGGACAAACAGGCATCTTATTTGCAGACATTGGAAGAAAAGCGCATTGATGGTCTGCTGGTCATGTCCGCTCACAGTGATCCGGGCTTTTTTGAAATGCTGCGAGAACACTGTCAGTGGCCACTGGTGATTCTGGATTGTCAGGCTCCGGGAATGGAAGCCGATGTCATTATGGAAGATCCAGAGCAGGGAGGTTATGAAGCCACCCGCCATCTGTTGGACAACGGCCACCGCTCTATCGCCTGTATCAGTGGTCCTGCGGACTTGTCCCCCAGTTCCCAACGTCTGGCAGGCTATCACAGGGCACTGGAAGAATCGGGTATACCGGCTGAGAATGGCTGGATCGTTGAAGGTCGTCTGACGGCGGAAAGTGGTTTTGAGGCCGTTAATCGCTTACTGGATGGACTGGATAATGGACAGCAACCCCCATCAGCCCTGTTTGTTGGTAATGATTTGATGGCCATGGGAGTGATCTGTGCCCTTCAGACACGGGGCTACAGGATTCCGGATGATATATCCGTGATAGGTTATGATGATATTGAACTAGCGTCGTATACATCGCCGCCATTGACTACGATTCATCAACCCAAGGCAGAGCTGGGCAGATTGGCTGCGGATACGTTGATTACACGTATAGAGAATCCGGGGCAAAAGCCTGAAGTAAAAACACTGCGTTCAACATTGGTTGAGCGTCAGTCTGTTAAAACCACTATGTAAATCTGGATTATCAATTTTCCATTTAGACAGTTATGAATGATAGAAGCAGCCCTGAGTAGTTTATGACTCATTTGGGCTGTTCAAAAATGAAGAGGATCGGGAGTCAAATGAATCAGTTAGAGCAACTCAAGGGTATGACAAAAGTGGTTGCAGACACAGGAGATATCGAAGCCATTCGTCGATATCAGCCTGTTGATGCTACCACCAATCCATCCCTGATTCTGAAAGCGGCTGAACTCCCAGCTTATGAGACTCTTTTTAACAGTGCACTGGAGTATGGCAAGTCTAAGGCCGCTGATAAAACGGCTCAGGCTCAGCATGCCTGTGATTGGCTGGCCGTAGCGATAGGCAAGGAAATTCAGCAGGTTGTGCCAGGCGTGGTATCAACAGAAGTAGATGCTCGCTTGTCGTTTGATAAGGAAGCAACCATTGCCAAGGCTCGTGAACTGATTGCCCTGTACCGTGAGCAGGGGGCTGACCCTGATCGTCTGCTGATCAAGATTGCTTCCACCTGGGAAGGTATTGAAGCAGCGAAAATCCTGGAACAGGAAGGTGTTCGTTGCAATCTGACCCTGCTGTTCAGCTTTTCTCAGGCTCAGGCCTGTGCGGAAGCCGGCGTATTCCTGATTTCACCTTTTGTTGGCCGTATTCTCGATTGGTACAAAAAGGCCGAAGGCCGTGATTTTGAAGCGTCTGAAGATCCTGGCGTTGTTTCTGTGACCCGCATTTACAACTACTTCAAGCAGCACGGCTATAGCACCGTCGTCATGGGGGCCAGTTTCCGTAACACCGGTGAGATTATTGAACTGGCGGGTTGTGACTGTCTGACCATTGGTCCTGGTCTGCTGGATGACCTGGAGAAAACAGAAGAGACTGTTGTCCAGAAATTGTCTCAGGAAAGCGCTGCATCCAGTGACGAAAAAGTAGTATTGGATGAGACAGGATTCCGTTGGGCAATGAACGAAGATGCCATGGCGACAGAAAAACTGGCAGAAGGTATCCGTAACTTTGCCAAGGATCAGGTGAAACTGGAGAAACTGGTTGAATCCAGACTGTAATCTTTCGTCAGAAAACGCTCTAAAGCAGATATCGAAGTAATCGGTATCTGCTTTTTTTGTGCCCCTCTTCAACAATCCTTCTTTTTTCTGTCACGGAATGATCATACTGCTGAGTCAGGGTTTATGCTTTCACCCTAAAAGACTGACATGGAAGCCTGAATAATGATAAGAAAGCTGACTGCAGCCCTTTCTTTGCTGACTCTAGGAGCCAGTCGGACTTACCACTGACCTACTGCGAAAAAGCCGGATTTGGCCATTTTTTATGATTCTTTTCGTTGAATAGCTCGCTATTCGCCTCAAATAATCATAAAAACTGTCTCAAACCGGACTTTTTCTCGCTACGGTCGGCTAAGTCCGACAGACTCC
>NZ_JBPCXO010000384.1:0-6283 GCF_051008435.1 Endozoicomonas sp.
ATATGGCGGGGCGAGATCTTGGTAAACGGGAGCCTACGGAATCACTCAAATCTCATGCTGGGAAATTTGAATTATTGGATGCAACCTGATTGTCAAGTGAGAAAAACTGCAGAATCGAGTGATAGGGAGAGTCTGCATTTTTATTTCTACGGCTATATCTCACGGCTATCTGCTTTGTAGCCACTGATGTATTAAAAGCACTCAAAGGCATGGTGCAGGGTTTGCCTGGTATGCAGCCTCCGCCAAAATCAGGGGGCGGTGGTGAAGGGCTGGGGCTGGGAGTAGAGCTGGAATCACTTTTTAGAACAGGCTCAGACTGTGCGGAACTGCCTGCTTTGCCGCCATCGGTATAGACAATGTCCATCATCCCGTCGCCATCCACATCCGCCAGTGCAGAGCTGGCAGAGGGGATGCCCGTATCAATATACTGGCCTACAAAGTCCTGGCCATCGGACAGGCGTATCTTCCAGTTACCGTCCTTGTAGAGCAGGTCGTGTTTTCCGTCGTAATTAAAATCCGACAGATGCCAGTCCTTATCCGCATTGATAATGCCACTTCGATAGAAAGACTGCCCCTTTTTAACCAGCTGACTACCGTCAGAGATATAGCTGTAAAGATGATTGGTACCGACCACTATCAGGTCTTCCAGGCCATCCCCATTTAAGTCCGCAGGACGGGCTTTTTTTGTGCCACCGACCACCGCTGCTGTTTTGACTGTTTGATAACCGGCCTCTAGTGCCTCCCAATCAAAACGAGTTTCCGGGAAGCAATGACTGTTGTTGCACTCCTGAACGCTCGTTATACGGCTGGTACTGGTTACCTCGCTGATCTGGTAGCGAAGAATGTGACGACGTAATAATACTCCAGAAACTTCGACTTCAATGGCTTCCAGGCGTTTGTTCAGGATTGCCTGAGCACCTTCTGCATAGAAGACCGCTTTATCGGGCCTACTGTCGTAATAAACAAAGTTGACCTGGTGCTTGCCTCCCGCGTAGGTGATGTTATTGATGGTATATTCACCCGCACTGTTGTTTTCTGTATAACTGAAGCGGATGGCATTATTGCTGTTAAGGACACTGTCCTGGATTTTATTAACAGCCCAGACCAGGGGGCGGGTGGTACCACCGGCTTCGATACGAGCATCAGTCGTATTCCCGTACTCACTGACACTGCCATCTTTGCGCCAAACCTTGAACCATTGGGGATAGCCGGAGACGGCACCGTAAGACACTACTTTAGACTGGCCATCAATCTCTGTACGGTACTCGGTACCATTGGCTCCATAATTACCACTGACCGCCATCAGTCGCTGACCATCCAGACAGAACTTATTATGGCTCTCTGAGGTACTGTCATCTTGCTCCAACGTTGGGCGACATCGGGTGATACTGGATAAACCGCTCAGGCTCCAGCCCTTACCCAAATGTCCATTGCCGCCCTGGCTGTCATAACTGATCCCAAGCTGTGGTGTTAACCCGGCAATACCAGCAGGCAAGTTAATGGGTATAGAGTACGTAGCACTACCGGATTCGTTGACCCTGAACTCACCACCCGTTGAACCGGCCAATTCAGGCAGTGAAGGCCACGTCAGTCCACTGCCTTGCCCTACAGATGTCAGTGACAAACCAGTGGATAGTAAGATCCCGACTAGTATCGGGCGTCTCGCTCTTCTTTTTCTGGCAAGACCCGTTCGTATGAAATCCAACATTTTTAGCTTCCTGCTAATCCCTGTTTTTATTGTTCAACGTTTTCAAATACCGCAGTATGCCTATACATCCATTAGAGGACACTGCTTTAGAGCTTTTGTCTCAGCTTGACGTTTTATCCAGACGATCTCTTAATCGTTGTAATCGTGTTTGCAAATCGTTTTTGGTTTTATTGACTGACTTTGACTGGATTAGATCGAGTTGACTGGGCATGAGAATGGTTGGTTTGGTCAAGACTGTCTCTAATGGATCTGGGTTGAGCAACAACTGCTCCTGTTGACCATTACGGCTGAGGATGACTTTATCCTGGTTGATCTGCTTAATGGTCACCCCTGGAGCCAACTCATCGGCTTCTCGATAGAAACCGTTCTTCTGCTCTGAGGCGATAGAAATAGCAGACAAGCTTCGCTGTGTAGAAAAATAGATCGCTTCAAGGGTGTACGAGAAGGTCGTGACCGGGGCAAGCGTTGACAACACCTGAACCGGCTTAATGTGCTCAGATGGCTGGTACACACCAAATAATTGTAAGTCCATTTCACCCACGGTTAGCAGCTCATCTTGAATTAATTCATTCGAAGCCAGAGAACCAGATACAACAACAGATGTTTCATGACTGGCCAACACCCAGTTAACGCGAAGCTGGTAGGCGACACTAACAAGCAAAGCTACGCAGACCAGGACAATCAATAGAAGCCAAACAGTGTTTTTAAGTGATTGTTTTTTTGCAATATGAGCGAAATACATCATCCTATGATATAGCAACACCTGATTAAGGTATTACCCAAACCCTTTTTTGTATTTTTATAATTATATTTAAACGACCATAACAATACGTTAAATTTTAAACAACAGAAATAATATATTACAAGTGTCTTTTATACTTTGACTCTGGTCACAGTTTCATTTGAATATTGTCGTTCAGTTGAAATGATTCGGATAACTGCATTATCATCCTTAATTAATAATAAATACAAGCAAAGGATCATTACGCTGTGGGCCAAAGGATTGCATATTTTAGGCTGTATTTGATGCGGTCGTTTTTTTTCATCCTGCTGCTGATGCAGTGCTTTATGGTGGTCGCGTCGGGCAGTACTCCAGAGAATAACCCTAACTCCAACATCCGTATCAATATCAAGAACGGTGAAATTCAGGATTTAATCCGTTGGGTCGCAGAAGCCTCAGGCCGTAACGTCATTATTGACCCCAGGGTCAAGGGCAAGGTCTCTGTCATTTCCAACGACAGCATGTCACCCGATGAAGCTTATCAGGCGCTTTTGTCCGTTCTGCAAGTACACGGTTTTGCTGCTGTGGATAACAACGGCCTGCTCAAGATTGTGCCGGAATCGTTGGCACGACAGAATGCTTTGCCCGTTGTGGATAGTAAGGCTCGCGACACCGATGAGCTGGTGATCCAGATCATCAAGCCCAGCCATATTGCCGTCAATAAATTACAGGCTTTGCTGCGGCCTTTGTTGCCCCAGTCCAGTTACCTGGTCACCCATCCTGACAGCAATGCGCTGATCATTGCCGACCGAGCTGCCAATATCACCAAGCTGCTCGGTATTGTAGAACGTATTGATCAGGCCAGCGAACGTACGATTGATGTCGTTGAACTCAAGTTCGCCAGTGCCCAAGAGGTGGCCCGGATGATCCAGGCGATCTGGCCTACCCAGGGGCAGGATAATGCCGCACAAAGCTATCAGCTGGCCATTGATGAGCGCACCAACAGTCTGCTGGTCTCGGCTGCAGCCAGCGAACGAAAGAAGATCCGCCAGATCATCGATACCATGGATCGCCCTGCCGACAGCAATGGTAATACTCAAGTGATTTATCTGCACTACCTCAAGGCTAAGGAAGTGGCGGGCATACTGAAAGCGATGGTAGAGAATATCAAACGAGGCTCGACGGATATCAGCATCAGTAATGCCCGAGTCTCCATTGAACCTGGTGAGACCACCAATGCCCTGATTCTCACCGCACCACAAACGCTGATGAGCACCATGCTGGATGTGATCAAGAAGCTGGACATCCGTCGTGCCCAAGTGTTGGTGGAAGCCATTATTGTTGAAGTTAAGGACGAGAGTGCGTTGGAGCTGGGGGTGCAATGGTCCACTTCTGACTCGGCCAAAGACGGCTCTGGTGTTGTGGCGGGCACCCGCTTTTCTTTTGATGGTTCGGACAGTTTTGGTCAGTTCGCTGAAGGGAGCTTCGGCACTGGGTTAAGTCTGGGCTTTTATAACAACGGTTCACTGAATGCTTTGGTCAAGGCCATGGCGACTGACGACGCATTCAATATTCTCTCCACCCCCACCCTGGTGACTCTGGATAACGAAGAAGCCAAAATCGTCGTGGGCCAGAACGTGCCCTTTATTACCGGCACCACCGGCGGTTCCGGTACCAGTGACAACCCCTTCCAGACCATAGAGCGAAAAGATGTCGGCACCAAGCTGGCCATTACTCCTCAGATCAATGGCGGTGATGCCATCACCCTGAAAATTCTTCAGGAAATCTCCAGCATCAACACAAAAACCGAAGCCGCTGATGTGGTGACGGACACCCGCTCCATCGAAACCAGTGTTCTCATCCGGGATGGGGATGTACTGGTACTGGGCGGTTTGATCACCGATGAGGTGGTAAAGAATACCAGCAAAGTCCCTTTGCTGGGCGATATTCCCTGGCTGGGTCGACTGTTTACGGCGGACCGCAACACCACCCGTAAACGCAACCTGATGCTGTTTGTGAAACCCAAGATCATGAAAAACTTTGATGTCGCCGCCAGTATTTCCCAAGGTCGGTATCGTTTTATTCAGGAGGCACAGCGACAGTTTGGTAAAAAACTACAAGGTAGTGAAGCACAGGAGGGTGACTACCTGATCTTGCCGGATGTGGAGGCACTCAAACCTGAAACCCCCACGTCGTTTATTCAAGACAGTCGCTCAGGGTAAAGGTTATGGCTGTTGTTTCATCCTATAAAATCACACAACCTGGATTTACCCTGATCGAGCTGATGGTGGTTTTACTGGTGTTAGGTGTGATAGCCAGCCTGGTGACCCTGACTCCCAGAATGAACCAGTCCTCTGCTGTGGTGCAACAGGCTGAACGTCTTGAAATCCTGTTCAAGTCGCTGCGAGACAAAGCCTTCTTCCAGAACCAGACTTATGGCTGGGTTCTGAAGCCGGACGGCTATCACTGGCTCCGCTGGAATCCGGATCACGCTCGTTGGGAAAATTGGGAGGAAGCAGAGTTTCAGCCAGTTTCTTTTCCTGAAGCTTGGCAGGCAACACTCGAGCAGGACTTCACTTTTAATTCTCTATTTCAGTCAGAACCTGCCACTGCTCTCGTCATCTTCCCGGATTATCAGATGTCGCCTTTTCGTCTTTCACTCGCCAATGCTGACCGCTCTCAAACTGCGGTGCTGACCACGGACGGTTTGAATGATGTTGCGATTCAATAAAGTGGAAGGCTTTACTTTGGTTGAGGTGATGGTGGCTCTGGCCATCTTTGCCGCTGCTGCGGGCTTACTCATGGTTTCAGAAGGCAACAGCACCCGCTCGGCTCGCTATCTGCACGAGAAGATTCTGGCCACTGAACTGGTTGAAAATATCCTGAACCAGAAGCTGGCTATTCCACTGATAGTCAGTCCAGGCGAAACGAGTTATCTGGAAAGTTATCAGGACAGGCAATGGACTGTGCGGGAACGATGGGCAGCCACTTCCGTGACAGGTTTTTATCGACTCAAGGTGGATGTGTTTGCCAATGAAGCAGCCACCGAGAAACAGCCACCCCTGTCGTCCCTGACCACCTTTATCAGGGAGGCTCGATTGTGAAGCAACAAGGTTTTACTTTAATCGAATTGTTGATCGCCCTGTTTATTTTTTCACTGATCAGTGGGGCAGCCTATCGACTGCTGGTTTCTGTCAGCCAGAGCCATCAGGCGACTGAGCATGTATTGTCTCAGATGGCCCAGGGGCAAAAAGCTCGACTGATTCTGGAGAACGACTTCAGTCAGCTGTCACCCAGAGCCATCCGCGATGCCTACGGTGAACGTCAACCGGCTCTGATCAGCATGCCTCAATCCGATTATCTCGTGGAGTTTACCCGGGCAGGCTGGCAGAACCCCCTGAACCAACCCCGCAGCTCCATGCAACGTGTCGCTTATCAATTAGTGAATGGAGAACTGCACCGTCTTTATTGGCAGTGGTTGGACAGGGCACCAAGTGCCCAGGTAAGAAACCAGATACTGATCAGTGGAGTCAGCCAGATCAGCCTGCGTTTTCTGGATCAACATCAGCAATGGCATCAACAGTGGTCATCGGATCGTGTGGAGCAAGCCTCCTTAAAGGCGATTGAAATCGCCCTGACTTTTAAGGACCAGCGAACTCACATCATGACCTTGGTCGTCACATCCGGAACACTGCCTGAACAGGAGTCGACCTGATGTTAGCCCGGCAACAAGGTAGGCCGCTTCGCGGCGACTTTTTGCCCAGTGCAGCCCTCCAACCTATGGGAAATACCCGTCATTTTCTTTTGTCTATCCTTACTGACTTTGATCCCGAGAACAGCAAAGGATAGAGCCA
>NZ_JBPCXO010000385.1:0-18195 GCF_051008435.1 Endozoicomonas sp.
AGGATTCAGACGAACTGGCAGCCGATCTTTTCCATGCCTTATATACCCGACCAGGTTGTCGGGTAACGGTTCACAACGACAGCATTAACTACCAGTGCGGAGTCAGCACAATGCTGACGGTTCAACAAGACGACGATGGATTTATACAACAAAAGAACGCCTTGAAAACAGCCCACCCTTTTGTGGTGATGAGCCTGCGTCAGGTTTTCCCAGAACACACGCCTCAACGAACGATTCAAAGCCATGATGTCACCCTGGGCACTCTATTGGATGACTTCGCCTATCTTTACCCTGTACCTCCCGGCACAACGGACTCTGAAGGTTATACCCGACTGCATCTGGCCAGTCGGGACGGTAATATCAGCCGTGTCAGACAATTGCTGGAAGAAGGTGAAAACCCTGGGTTTCGAAGCAGCGCCAATGTACTCAACCAGCCCGGCAGGACTGCACTGGATCTGGCAAGAGGTCATTCTGACATAGTCAGACTTCTTCGGTCGTACAATACCGAAGCTACTGATCACTCCATCGACTTCCAGGCAGGAGGCCTGACTGATGCGCTCCATTTATATCAATCACACTGGCCAGTCGAGCGCAAAACCGTTCCCGAAAACCCTCATCAGACCCATTGGGAAACCGTTCAAAAGCATGGTTCAGATACAACCGGTCAGTATTGTCAGTTCGGTTGTGGTCACAACAGCGGCAGCTTTGAATTCCGCAAGGCAGTGGTGGCCATTGGTCGGGGCGAAGACCCGGTTTCCAAGGGTATAGAGCGCACCGCTCAAGGGTTGATCAAAATTTCCTATGACCACTTTCCCGAAGAGACCCGTCAGGTTCTGAACGGTCTGGCAACCACCAACGAAGCCATTGACGCTGTGGTGGACTATGCCGATAAGGCGACCGGAAGAGTCGTTAGCAAAAAGTGGAACAGTTTGGACCAGCCGACACGGGATGAGCTGACGGGTTATGGTAAGATACTTTCGGTGATGGTGCCGCCAGCAAAGGTTCGGGGGTTGGCGAGCTCAACAAAATCATTTGGAGATTTATCCAGCTCGCAACAAAAGGCCATCAGATCACTAGAAAAGCAGATTGAAAATCATGAACAAAAACTTAAAGAATTTATAAACAATCCAACAATAAGACCCGGAATGGAGAATCTACCAAAAAATGTTATTAGAGAACAGCAAAAGCGCCGTATAGAACATTTAGAGACTGAAATAAATACATTCAAAAACAACATTAACAAAATTAAAAATGGAGAGCTTCAGTCATGATAAAAGGGAGATTTAATAGTAATCATGTGAATATTTGCAGTTTCAAGTTTTTCAACAAAATAACTGATTTTGATTGGCTGCCTCGATCTGTACTAATCACTACTTATGATCCAGTATCAGAAGAGGCATTAGATATAGATAGAATAATTAAAAAATTATTAGAAGCTGGTACAAAATATTTTACTTGCATAGGCGATAAATCAGAACATTTGCACGATAAAATCGATGATATCATTTGCTTACATGATTATAAAAATAAAACTGAATACTATAAAAGTGTAATAACAACATACCACTCTGAAGAGGAAATTAATGAAATTGCTTCTTACTTTTTTCTAGGTACATATTCAAATTTATCTGAGAAAGAATGCTTTTTAATTATTTTAGGAGAAACAAATTTTGATGCCAAACTAAGGGCTGACATAATAAGTCAGCTGGAGAAAATTAAGGAATAATAAAATATCAATCGAAATCCACATTTTTTTGTTTATAAAAAATCTAAGTTAAAGGAGCCTTGAGCAATCCAAAGATTCATACCAAAGAATCACAAGTGCTTGCGCTTAATCTAAAGCGCGCCTTGCACTCAACTATCAAACTGCTGCTATCCATCTGGACGCAATTTAGTATATTTCCCTATGCTGCAGACTCAGCTTGTCTGCCATCTCGGTCAGATGCTCGCCGTCAGCCTCTGATCCGAGTTTAATGAGCAAGCGCAGATCGTTGGGTGAATCGGCATGAGTCAGAGCTTCTTCGTAGGTTATTTCGCCATTGTTGTATAGATCAAACAGAGCCTGGTCGAAAGTCTGCATACCCAGCTCCCGGGATTTTCTCATAATTTCTTTGAGTTCATGGACGTCACCGTTGCGAATAATGTCCTTAATCAGAGGAGTCGTAAGCAATATCTCTACGGCTGCCCGACGACCTTTACCTTCACGGGTTCTCACCAGCTGCTGAGCAACAATACCTTTCAGGTTAAGAGACAGATCCATCCAGATCTGTGCATGGCGATCAGCCGGGAAAAAATGAATAATCCTTTCCAGTGCCTGGTTAGCATTGTTGGCGTGCAAGGTTGCCAGACAAAGGTGACCGGTCTCAGCAAAAGCCATGGCATATTCCATGGTTTCCCGGGTTCGTATTTCACCTATCATGATGACATCCGGCGCCTGACGCAGAGTATTCTTCAGAGCTATACCATACGACTCTGTGTCGATACCGACTTCACGCTGGGTAACGATTGAATTACGGTGCTGGTGAATAAATTCAATGGGATCTTCAATACTGATGATGTGTCCGGAAGCATGCTCGTTCCGATGGCCAATCATCGCTGCGAGAGAGGTGGATTTACCTGCGCCGGTCGCTCCAACAAAAATCACCAGACCCCGCTTGGTCATGGATAGATCTTTGATCACCTTTGGCAACTGGAGCTGATCCAGTGTCGGAATCTCTGTCTCAATCCTTCGCAGCACCATACCTGCAAGGTTTCGCTGATAAAAAGCACTGACCCGAAAACGGCCTATACGAGAGGCTGAAATGGCAAAGTTGCATTCATGCTCACGATTGAATTCCGCTTTCTGATCTTCATCCATAACGCCATAGACGATATCCCGTGTCATGGCCGGTGTTAAAGGTTCCTTACTGACAGGTACAACCCTGCCGTTGATTTTAAAACTGGGAGGAAAACCAGCCGTAATAAACAGATCAGAGGCCTTCTTGTCGACCATTACTTTGAGTAAGCGGTTGATATCCATAATGTCACGACCTTAGAAATTATCCGGATCTCTGGCTTTTTCCTGAGCAACTTCTCTGGCTACCACCCCTTTTCTCACCAGCTCATGAAGGCACTGATCCAGCGTCTGCATACCCAGCGAACCGCCGGTTTGGATCGCCGAATACATCTGGGCAATCTTGTCTTCACGGATCAGGTTACGGATAGCAGAAGTACCCACCATAATTTCGTGAGCTGCTACACGCCCACCACCGTTTCTCTTGAGCAGTGTCTGTGAAATAACTGCCTGAAGCGATTCTGAAAGCATGGAACGCACCATCGCCTTTTCCGCTCCTGGAAACACATCCACCACACGGTCAATGGTTTTAGCCGCTGAGGTGGTGTGCAGGGTACCAAACACCAGGTGACCGGTTTCTGCTGCGGTCAGTGCAAGACGAATGGTTTCCAGGTCACGCATCTCACCCACCAGAATGATATCGGGATCTTCACGAAGCGCTGAGCGGAGTGCCTCACTGAAGCTGTGGGTATCTCTGTGAACTTCCCGCTGGTTGACCAGACACTTTTTCGAGTTGTGGACAAATTCAATGGGGTCTTCAATGGTCAGTATGTGCTCATACTTGGTATCATTGATGTAATCCATCATGGCCGCCAGACTGGTACTTTTACCAGAGCCTGTGGGCCCGGTCACCAGCACCAGTCCACGAGGTTTCATGGCAATATCCTTGAAGACCTGACCCATGCCCAGATCTTCCATCGACAGGACCTTACTGGGGATAGTACGAAACACCGCACCGGCCCCACGGCTCTGATTAAAGGCATTGACACGAAAACGGGCTACACCCGGGACTTCAAAAGAAAAGTCAGTTTCCAGCTTCTCTTCATAGTCTTTGCGTTGTTTGTCGTTCATGATGTCATAGATCAAGCCGTGAACTTGCTTGTGATCCATGGGAGGCAGGTTGATCCGGCGAATATCCCCGTCAATACGAATCATGGGTGGAAGGCCAGATGAGATGTGAAGATCCGAAGCGCCTTGTTTGTAACTGAAGGCCAGCAGTTCGGTTATGTCCATGAATTTCCCCCTGAAACCCGGACGCAGGTAAAATAGACCGGGACATCTTCTTATTTTCGACCGAAACAGCCATGAGCCAAATAATTCAGCTCAGCCCGCATCATGAAAATAGCTGCAAAGCTAGCATGAGCTGAATTTTCCAAGGTGAATAGCAGTTTCTACTTATTAACGCACTACTGTACAGGCTGATGACCTTATTAAAAAGTCAATTCGATCAGGTTTTTGAAAGAATTCATAAAGCCGAGCGAGCCAGCGACCGGGAAGGCCTGGTGAAGCTTCTGGCAGTGAGTAAAACCAAACCCGCTGAGATGATTTCTGATGCATGGCAGCTGGGCCAGAGAGACTTCGGTGAAAATTATCTACAAGAAGCTGTGGATAAAATAACTCTGCTGAGTGATCTGGAAGGATTGGTCTGGCATTTTATCGGGCCTATCCAGTCAAACAAGACTCGTGAAATTGCCAACCACTTCCAGTGGGTTCACAGTGTCGATCGTTTGAAAATAGCCAAACGCCTTAGTGATCAGCGTCCAGACAACCTTCCTCCCCTGAATATCTGCCTGCAGGTGAATATCAGCGATGAAGAAAGTAAGTCCGGAGCCACTCTGGCAGAACTGCCGGAGCTGGTAGCCGCCATCTCTCAATTACCCAGACTGCAGTTGCGAGGGCTAATGGCAATACCTTCGCCGGAATCTGATCAGGATAAACAGCGAGTCCCCTTCAAAAAGCTGGCGGATACCCTTGAATCACTCAACCGTGATCACCATTTAGATATGGATACATTATCCATGGGTATGACCGGAGATCTGGAAGCAGCCATTGCCGAAGGTGCTACTATGGTTCGCATTGGTACCGCTCTATTTGGGGCCAGGAGTCTGAACCAGGGATAGAGCTCAAGCAGACAATTCAGCAAAACAAGTCAACAGCCTTGAGCGCTCTATAAAGCTTTTTGTCCCCGGTTCAGTCGCCCTACTATTCATCAAGGAATCAAGAATGACCGATAAGAACATCGCATTCATCGGTGCTGGAAATATGGCCACCAGCATCATCGGTGGATTGATTGAGCACGGCTGGCCCAAAGACAGGATATTTGCCTCCTGCCGAACAGAAGAAAGTGCCAGCAAACGTGCTGACGAGTTGGGTATTCAGGCTTTTACCAACAATCTCGAAGCAGCAGAAAAAGCTGATATTGTGGTATTGGCTGTTAAGCCCCAAATGATGAGAGCAGTTCTGACTGAACTAGCTCCGGCTTTACAGAGACAAAAGCCCTTTATTATTTCCGTGGCGGCGGGTATCCGTCTTGAAAGTCTGGACGCCTGGAGTGGCGGCGGTTTGCCCATTGTTCGCAGTATGCCCAATACCCCTTCACTGCTGCAGTGCGGTGCAACAGGCCTCTACGCAAATGCTCTGGTGAATGATGAGCTGAAAGCCATCACCAGCGGGATTTTTGAGCCTGTTGGCATACTTCATTGGCTGGAGCGAGAAGAGCAGATTGATACTATTACTGCTATTTCAGGCTCAGGACCCGCCTACTTTTTCCTGTTTATGGAAGCGATGGCAGAGGCCGGTGTAAAGCTGGGTCTGGATCATGAAACAGCTGAACGCTTTTCGTTGCAAACCGCTCTGGGAGCTGCAAACATGGCTATTCAGAGCGATGTCGATGCTGCCGAGCTTCGCAGAAGAGTGACCTCCCCTGGAGGCACGACTGAACAGGCACTAAAAACCTTCCGCCAGGAAGGCTTTGAAGAAGTGATTTATAAAGCCGTTAAGGCAGCTAAAAACCGGGGAGCAGAGCTGGCAGAACAGCTGGCTGACTAGTAAATCTTATGAGAGGCTGTATTTCCCGCATCAAGAGGTTTCATAGTAAACTGGTCGGGAGATAGCATACAGCCTCAGGAAGCACCATACTTCCCGGCTTGCTAACTTTTATTTAATGCTCATGTTATTTTTCGTTCATGACTGCTTAAACACGAAGGATTTTTATGTCAGCACTCTCATCCAGCCTCGTTTTTCTGATACAGACCCTGGGAGGTCTGTACATCATGGCTGTACTGCTGCGCTTTCTGCTTCAGCTGGTTAAAGCAGATTTCTACAACCCGATCTCCCAAGCCATTGTTAAAGTGACCTCACCATTACTGAATCCTCTGAGAAAAGTGATTCCGGGAGTGGGTGGCCTGGACCTGGCTTCCCTGACCCTTGCTCTGATACTGCAGATCCTTCTGGTCTATGTACTCTTTATGGTTCAGGGCTTTTCTGTTGCGGCCATTCCTCTGCCTCAGGTTTTGATTGTCAGCCTTAAAGAGCTGGTGAATGAGTTGTTGAATATCTATATGTTCAGCCTGATCATCATTGCCATTGCCAGTTGGGTAGCAGCTGGTAGCTACAATCCGGGTCTGATGCTGCTGCACCAGCTGACTGAGCCACTGAGCAGCCGGATCAGAAAGGTGATTCCGCCCCTGGGAGGTCTCGACTTTTCTTTAATGGTACTGGTTCTGGTGATCATTACCCTGAAGAACTTTGTAGCCGCTCTCTAAACCTCTCAGTTCCGGTGCTATAGTTTTCCTGTATAACCTCTTTAGTTTTTCAGGGAATTTCCATGGCACCGGATGCTCGTTTCAGCTGTAGCCTGTCACGCTGTTTTCTGGCTTTTCTTTTTCTAACCGTCTTTCCACCTGCTCATTCCGATCAGGCTCTGATTGATGAAGACACTGAGTTGTCTTTTAAATATGAGTTTGATGATCGGGAGCTGGAAGCCGGTTATGAACTGCATATCGAAGGACTCAATCAGTCTGATTCTGCACTGATCCTCATCATCCGAATTGATAATGAGGATTCCAGCAGTTACAGAACCCGGTTCAATCGGGAGTTCAGTATCCAACCTGGACCTTTTTCTCTCGCGATCCCCGTCACCGCTCTGAAGACTTCTGGCAAACACCCTTTGCCTCAACCCTATACCAAGATGATCATTTTCGTTTCAGGGAAATCAGACGGAGTGATACTGAACAAGGCCTCCTTCAAGCAGCCCCCTCCTCCAGAGAAAAATGTTCTGGCCCTGGATTTCGGTCTGCTGGATAGCCCTGTCTTTCCCGGGTTTGAACTGATCCTCCCGAAAGACCGTCGGATAAAGGGCGACTTACGCCCACGCAACCGTACTTCGGGTGACCCGCTTATTCAGGATGGCTTTGAAGGCATTGAAAGCTTGAGCCTGCCTTGGCCAAACGGTACCTGGAAACTTAGCCTCTGGACCCGGGAACAGGGGGAATGGGAATACCTGCCCCACTATTTGAAAAAGAAAATCATTGCCGAAAACAACATACTGCTGGATCAGAGCCTTTCATCTGAGCAGTGGGTCAATGAATACTATCTTGAGGGGATGAAAAAGGAAGCCATCATTGATGGTGACCTATGGGCGCTGGTTGGTGAGCGAAGAAGCGGATTTCTGCAAACCACGATAAAAATCTCCGATGAGCAGTTAAACCTGCGCCTGGAAGGAGACAAGACAGCTCAATTTCTTTCCGGACTGGTGCTTGAACCCATAGAGGGTCAGTTTGCTGACAAAGTCGAAGAGAACAGAAAGGCTCGAATGCTCTCACAATGGCCCGTTTCAACGCCTGAGTACCCTACTCCCGAGGCATTGGAACTTAAAGATGTTTCAGCCATCCCCTTCAAGCCTTCAGAACAGGCTAAAACCTACCTGACTCCGGGTGGCTCTCAGCTTAATCTGACCTTTCAGATTCAAAGCCCTACAGACGACGCCTCTCCAGTCATCGCCATTGCTCAGCCCAGAAAAGCCAATGGTAAAAAGTTAACGGTTAGCAAGCGCTATGGTCACTGGCGCTTTGAGCGCCCCCATCCCAACGCTACCTCATTGATTGCCAGCAACAGTCTTCTGAGAGGAGATATGGAGTCTCTGACATTATCGTCCAAGCTGCCCAGAGACATTCACCTCCAGATCAGCATACCCACTGACGCAGAACCCGGACTCTACTCGGGCAGTATTCAGCTATTCAGCAAAACCGCCTTACTCGTTCAGGATTACAATGTAAGGGTACTCCCCTTTGATCTACCAAGGCTGGATAAACCGGTAGGCCTTTATCTTGAGCCAGCCCCTTTTTACCAGTGGTTTAAAGATTTGCAAAGCCGAAAACCCTTTTCAACGGCCTGTGATCTTTCTCTGCTGGCCACGATGGGATTTACCAGCGTTGCTCCGGCACTGGATACCCCTAATACAAGAGATGCCAGAAAAAATTTCATTCGACAACTGGCCCAACTCAGACGCTTTGGTTTTGACCAGTCGGTACTGGCCTATGCCCCACTAAAACGGCTTTTGGTTGCTCAGTCCCAGGAAGACGCAATCAAGTCTCTGGTCCAAGTCAAAATGCTCTTGAGCCAGAACCAACTGCCCGAACCCTACTGGTCCATTTATGACGAACCAGTACCAGAAAAAACACCTGAGATCATCAACACTGCTCGACAGATTCATGGCCAGACGCTGGAAATGGCAACGGCAGGGCACCTGAATAATCCCAGACAGACCAACCTGATGGAAGTCACAGATCTCGCCATCATCAATCATGGTTTTGGCGTTAGCAAAGATTCCATTGCTGCGATCAAAAATAACCGGAATGTCTGGTTGTATAACATGCCAAACCCCAGGCTGGCGGCCGGATTCTATTTATGGAAGTCCGGGGCTGATGGTTATCTGCAATGGCATGGCCGTATGCCGACCGCAGATCCTTTTGATCCCACCGATGGTCGCGAGGGAGATGTTATTTATATGTATCCTTGGGCCGGCAGTTGCCCATCTACCATGACTATTCACCAACGTCTGTTATCACTTCAGGAGGCGGTAACGGACTTGCGCTGGATGTTGTGGCTGGAGGCAGAGGCCGCTGTTGATAGCAAAGCTAAGGAGCTGGTAGAACAAATCAGCCGGAAAATACCTGGCCACTGGAAAGTTGCAGAGAAAAACCTTTCCAACCAGGACATACTGACGATCAGAAAATTGATCCTTGAATACGCAGAATTAAAATCGCAGACGGCAGCCGTCAGCCGTCAGCCGTCAGCCACACTGAGTAATAGACTCAGGGGAGTGCAGGATCATGAAAATAGGCTCGGGCAATAATAAAGTCGACAGACCTATAGATTCCTCCTCCGTGGAAACATCATCCAGAAAAACTTCAGGCTCTTATCTGAACAGGGAAAATTACTCGCACTTCGTTTCAAAACTTATGAATGCAACAATCCCAAAGGCAACGTCCAGATTCAGGAAGCCTGGCTGGAGGAGGATGGTGAATGGTCTATTTACGAAGGACCTGACCGAAAGAATGCGATAGAAGTTCTGGCTAAGCCTCCAGAAAAAGAAGGTGCAAAAGTGCTTCCTTATACCGCTGATGTTGATCCTTTATTGGAAGCCTTCCCACTCTCAGAACTTGATCTTGGCGGTAAAGATAAGCTTCCACTGCCTCTTATTTCTGATGCAGTTGTACGCAAGCAGGTAGAAACTTACAAAGATCGTCTCAAGTCCCAATTTATAGAAGGCCGGATTAATGCTGATCAGTTTGTGATGAAACTCAGTCATTATCACGACCTGGAAAAAGAACTGCTAAAAGACTTTTTCACCGGTGTCACTGCGGATGGAGAACATTTCGAAAAAGAAGACCCTGAGATGGGCAATGTGACTCAGAGAACCCGCGACATGGTCTCTCACTATAAAAAGGAATTAAAAGCAGAGGAAGATGTTGTTCATCACAATGTTGATGCTCACAGTCTGGCCACAGATGAATCCGCCAATTATCCGATTACAGCCTTCTTTCCTGAAAACATGGGTATGTATGGCGGTGTCTGCATGATCTTCACCGAACAGCAGCTTCTGGATGTCATGTTTGAATTAATGGGGGCAGGTTATGAGCCGGAAAAAAACTTACTCTGGGGAAAAACAAGAGCCAGACGCCCTTCGTTCAATCATGCACTTCACCAGCTGGAAGCGTTGAAAACTTCCCAGCAACAAAAAGATGAAAGACTGGTCGCTGATATTGAGAAATACTGGAGTGTAGATACCTCACCTGCCAGTAACGAACTCGAAGAAGAAGTCATGGACTTCCTGCTGCAAGCATCCGTCAAACAACAGACCGAGATTGAACTGGCTATGCGCAAACTCTCTACATCCAGTTTTTCCAGTGAGGATGGTCTAAACAGCTCTGACTCAGCTATCGACCTTGACAGCGACGATGATCTTCGCAGTTCCGATTCAGCCATCAGTTTAGACAGTGAAGATGAGGATCTTACTATCACCAGCTCTTCACAGAGAAGCTCCAAACACAGACCTTCCCTCGATAGCATTCGTGAAGAAGACGACCCGGGATACAGCTCAGAAAATGAATCTGAAGATCGACATGATGACTTAGCTCGACAAAAACTCAAGGCAAGAAGAAACCTTCGATCATCTGGATTATCAGGCCAGGAAATCAGCGACGAATAGAAAACGGAAAGTTTGAATAAAACAGGGCTCAAGGAGGAGCATACATGTCCCACATACCCGGCTCCACGCCACCCAGCCAACGTCCACAAAATGATTATGTTACGTCCTCGCCCAAGTCCGGCTCTGCCGACAATGTCCCCAATGAAAAAGTGGGCCAACTGAGTGGCATGCAAGTCAGGCCGACTGATGTAGAAAAACAGATTCCGGAAAAGAAGTCAGAAGATACCAAAACGCCTCAGAAACTATTGGCAGAGCGAGACGTTGTAGAAGCTAAAGGTTCCCGTTTTCCCAGACTGCAAAAATTATTGATCAGTCTGAAAAAGTGGGCTGCCAGACATCATCTCTATACACCCAGGTTTGAAGCCAAATCACTGTCAGCTGAGCAGCTTGGAACGGCTCTAAAACAATGGCAAGGTAACCCTAAAGTGCAGCAGCTGTTAGCTGGAAAGCAAAACATGCTGGATATGAGTGGATTAAGACTGTCTTCAGGTTTCCCTGAAAATACTAAATTAAGCAGCTTCTTTGCTGACGGCTCAGGGAAAGTCAGTTTACCCGTTGTGCTCAAGCAGGTTGATTTTTCAGGCGCCGACTTAAGTCATCTCGACCTTACCGACGTAATCTTCGAAGAGTGTGATTTCAGTCATGCAACTCTCAACCGTACCAAAATGGGAAACGCTGCCTGTACCCGCTGTAATTTCGACAGCGCCAATATGCAAGGTCTTGTAGCCAGCAACCTGACGATGGGTGACTGCAGTCTGACTCACGCCAAAATGAGTAGCGCTAGTATGACCGATTGTGTTGCATATGGATGCAAAGTGGACAGCCACACAGATCTTACATCCGCCGTTATTAAGGATAGTGATATTCGAGGTATAGATGTTGGTACCGCAGATTTTTCACATGCCAAAATGACCAACACCAAAATCAATCGGCTGGCCTTAGGACACACCTTAGCCGGTGCAACACTGGATACTGTCAAATATGGCAGTGTTGTACTGCCCACAGAGGTTGGTGGAGTTAATAGCCTGACTCTTAGGAACATGAAACTCCACTTGGGAGTAGGTCGAGGTGATGCCAACATGCAGGACCCTGTTGGCAAAATGTACCACTGTCATTTCGAAAACTGTGATGTGAAGATGCACGGTTATCATTATATAGCCAAGGACTGTACTTTCTCAGACTGCGACCACCTAAGTCTGCAGGTCGGCGAACGCTCAATGATCGAAGGCTGCACATTCACTAATAATAAAGGGATGGAAGCATCCAGGCTGGGCTACAGTTCTTCCTTTTCGGACAATACTCTTAGTGGTTGTAACTTTCCTTCCAAGCTTCTAGAGCATGTCAGGCAGAAAACAGGGAATACTGGAATTTAGCCTCAAATAACCCTGAGAATTGCTCCATGCATTCTCAGGATACAAGCCACCTCTGGCCATAAAAAAGCCCGTCACTGCAAAACAGAGACGGGCTTTTTCGATCAGGCATTGGCTTACAGAAGCAAACGACGAATGTCTGACAGAAGACTGCCCAGCATGGTGGTGAAGCGAGCAGCGTCAGCACCATTGACCACGCGGTGATCATACGACAGCGACAGAGGGCACATCAGGCGTGCATCAAAGTCTTTACCATTCCAAACAGGCTTCATAGCCGCCTTGGAGATACCCAGAATAGCCACTTCAGGCGCATTCACGATGGGAGTAAAGGCAGTACCACCAACAGAACCAAGGCTGGAGATAGTGAAGCAGCCACCCTGCATTTCTGCAGGCTTCAGCTTCTTATCACGAGCTTTGCCAGCCAGTTCGATGCACTCTCTGGAGAGATCCCAGATACCTTTTTGGTCAACATTCTTGATGACAGGTACCAGCAGACCGTCTGGAGTATCTACAGCAACACCAATATTGACGTACTTCTTATAGATAACAGACTCACCGTTTTCACTCAGGGAAGAGCAGAAGATTGGCATCTCTTTCAGTACATAAGCCACAGCCTTCAGGAAGAAAGGCAGTGGAGTTAGCTTGGTGCCCTGAGCTTCCGCCAGCGCCTTGTTGGCCTTACGGAAAGATTCCAGTTCAGTAATGTCCGCTTCATCAAACTGAGTTACGTGAGGCACGTTCAGCCAGGAGCGCTGGAAGTTCTGAGCCGCTACCTTACGGAGACGGTTCAGGGCTACTTCTTCGATTTCACCCCACTTGGCGTAATCCTGAGCAGGAACGGGAGGAATACCAGCACCACCGGTTGCAGCCTGAGGTTTGCTCACTTCAGCCAGCTTGCTCTTAACGTATGCCTGAACGTCTTCTTTCAGGATACGACTGCGAGGGCCTGTGCCTTTCACCAGTTCCAGATTAACGCCAAACTCACGAGCAAGCCTGCGAACAGCTGGGCCTGCGTGGAAATTGCGATTGGCTTTTTCAAGCTCTGCTCTCTCTGGTTCTAACAGTTTCTGACCAGAAGCCGGAGCGACAGGCGCAGGTGCTTTTACAGCAGGAGCCGCTGGGGCTGGAGCAGCGGCTGGTGCCACAGCACCGTCTTTGGTCTCAACCTTTACAATCAGGTTGCCCTGGCTCAGCTTGTCGCCTTCTTTAACGCAGATCTCTTTCACGACACCGGCAAAAGGAGAAGGCACTTCCATGGTTGCTTTGTCTGACTCCAGAACAACCAGGGAGTCTTCTTCAGCTACCTCATCGCCTACTGCTACGCAGATTTCGATGACAGGAACGTCTTCTGCACCAATGTCAGGCACAGTGACTTCCTGCACACCACCAGCAACAGGCGCAGCTGCCGGAGCAGGTGCAGCTGCTGGAGCCGGAGCGGCAGCTTGAGGAGCTTCAGCCTGTGGGGCTGGTGCAGCGCCACCAGTGGTTTCAACTTTAACCACCAGGTCGCCCTGATTCATCTCGTCACCTTCTTTAACGCAGATCTCTTTGACTACGCCAGAGAAAGGAGAAGGTACTTCCATGGTGGCCTTGTCGGATTCCAAAACCACCAGGGAATCTTCTTCAGAGATCTCGTCACCTACAGCAACACAGATTTCAATCACGGGTACGTTTTCAGCACCAATGTCCGGAATCAATATTTCCTGAATACTGCTGGCTGCCGCTGCCGCAGGAGCGGGAGCCGATGCAGCTGGCGCAGAAACAGGCTCTGGTTGTGCAACCGGTGCTGGAGCGGCTACGGCTGCAGCACCTGCTGCTGCCATCTTCAGCATGGCATCACCTTCAGACACACTGTCACCCACCTTCAACAGGATCTCGGAGATCTTGCCGTCACGGGGAGCAGGCACTTCCATGGATGCCTTGTCTGACTCCAGTACAATCAGGGAGTCATCGGCAGAAACGGAATCACCGGGAGCAACGCAGATTTCAATAACTTCTGCACTGCCGCTGCCGATGTCCGGGACCTTGATAATTTCATCGCTCATTCGGGATAACCTTATGTCGTGAAAAATATTTCACCGCTCGGTTTTTTTATGTCTTATGAAGCGCAAAAACATTTTCCTATCGCTATGGGCATTCAGTATGAAATCCGGCACCAGACTCTTCATGGAGCAAGCCATTGAATGAGTCATAGCGCCGGACTGCATAAAATCAGCAGTACAGTGGGTTAGCTTTTTCGCCGTCGATATTGAACTTCTTCATCGCACCTTCCAGTACAGACACTTCCAGTTCACCATCTTTAACCAGACCGTACAGGGCAGCAACAACAACGAAGTAGCGATCCACTTCAAAGAATTCACGCAGCTTCTCACGGGTATCGGAACGACCGAAACCATCAGTACCCAAAGCAATGAAGGTAGCCGGTACGAACTCACGGATCTGGTCAGCGTAAATCTTCATGTAGTCAGAAGAAGCCACTACCGGGCCTTTACGGCCAGCCAGATTCTGTTCTACCCAGCCTACCTGCTTCTTAGCGCCAGGGTTCAGCATGTTATAACGAGCCGCAGACATGCCATCACGACGCAGTTCGTTGAAGCTGGTTGCACTCCAGATATCGGACTCAATACCAAAGTCATTACGCAGAATGTCGGCCGCTGCACGAACTTCTTCCATAATGGTGCCACAACCCATCAGCTGGACTTTCAGGCCGTCGTTCTTGGAGTTTTCTTCAAAGCAGTACAGCCCTTTCACGATGCCTTCAATGACACCATCGCCTTCAGGCATGGCTGGCATCTTGTAGCTGTCGTTCATCGTGGTGATGTAGTACCAGACGCTTTCATTCTCGCCGTACATACGACGCAGACCATCCTGCACGATCACAGCCAGTTCGTAACCGTAGGTCGGATCGTAACTGATGCAGTTAGGTACGGTAGAAGCCAGAATGTGGCTGTGGCCGTCCTGATGCTGCAGACCTTCACCATTCAGAGATGTACGACCGGAGGTAGCACCAATCAGGAAACCACGAGCCTGGATATCACCTGCAGCCCAAGCCAGGTCACCCGTACGCTGGAAACCAAACATGGAATAGAAGGCATAGAATGGAATCATCGGTATGTTGTTGTTGCTGTATGACGTTGCAGCAGCAATCCAGGCAGCGTGCGCGCCTGCTTCATTAATACCTTCTTCCAGGATCTGTCCCTGCTTGGACTCTTTGTAGAACATCACCTGATCAGAGTCGACTGGTTCATACATCTGACCTTCAGCAGAGTAGATACCCAGCTGTCGGAACATACCTTCCATACCAAAGGTACGAGCTTCGTCCGGAATAATCGGTACGATGTGCTTGCCGATAGCCTTGTCTTTAGCCAGAGCAGCCAGAACACGAACGTAAGCCATAGTGGTGGAGATTTCACGCTCACCACTGCCTTTCAGAACAGGTTCAAATACTTTCAGATCAGGAATCTGTAGCTGAACTTCAGACTGCTGACGACGCTGAGGAATGAAGCCACCCAGTTTTTCACGATGCTTGCGCATGTAAATCATTTCCGGGCTGTCTTCTGCTGGCTTGAAGTAAGGCAGGCTGGACAGGTCTTCATCTTTGATGGGCAGGTCAAAGCGGTCACGGAACTGCTTCAGATCATCAATAGGGAGTTTCTTAACGTTATGACTCACGTTAGAAGCTTCACCGGTAGTACCAGTACCATAGCCTTTAACGGTCTTGGCCAGGATGATGGTTGGCTGATCTGTGTGGTTTACAGCAGCATGGTATGCAGCATAAACCTTATATGGATCGTGACCACCACGGTTCAAACGCCAGATGTCATCATCAGACAGGTGCTCAACCATTTTCTTGGTTTCTGGGTAGCGGCCAAAGAAGTTTTCACGAGTCCAGGCTCCGCCCTTGGCTTTACAGTTCTGATAGTCGCCGTCTACAGCTTCATCCATCAGTTTCTGCAGCATGCCGTCTTTATCCTGAGCAAACAGCTGATCCCAATGGCGACCCCAGGTCACCTTGATTACATTCCAGCCTGCTCCACGGAAGACACCTTCCAGCTCCTGCATAATCTTGCCGTTACCACGAACCGGTCCGTCCAGACGCTGCAGGTTACAGTTAACAACAAAGACCAGATTATCCAGCTTTTCACGACCTGCCAGAGAAATAGCACCAGTGGATTCCGGCTCGTCCATTTCACCATCACCCAGGAAAGCCCAGACTTTACGGTTCTGCTCAGGGGCCATACCACGGTTAATCAGGTACTTCATGAAACGTGCCTGATAGATAGCCTGCAGTGGACCCAGACCCATGGATACTGTTGGGAACTGCCAGAAGTCCGGCATCAGGTGTGGATGCGGGTAAGAAGAAAGACCTTCGCCTTCTACTTCCTGACGGAAACCGTCCAGCTGATTTTCGCTCAGACGACCTTCCAGAAAAGCGCGGGAGTATATACCCGGAGCTGTGTGGCCCTGGTAGTAAACCAGATCGCCTTCACGGCTATTGTCATAGCCATGGAAGAAGTAGTTGTAACCGATGTCATACAGGGTTGCACTGGAGGCAAAGGAAGAAATGTGGCCACCCAGAGAACTGTCCTTCTGGTTAGCACGCATTACCATAGCCAGCGCGTTCCAACGAACCAGGGAACGGATTCTACGTTCCATGAACAGGTCACCCGGCATTCTCGCTTCTTTTTCAGGCGGAATGGTATTGCGATAAGGGGTAGTAATCGCATAGGGCAGCTGGGTACCTTTCGCTCTGGCATGCTGAGAAAGACGAGTCATCAGGTAATGAGCTCTGTCTTCCCCTTCTTTTTCCAGTACGGAATCCAGGGCTTCCAGCCACTCCTGGGTTTCGATGGGGTCGATGTCGTGCATATAGTTTGCTCCGAGAATTGAGCGCTGTAACCGGTTCGAAAAGAAGCATCCGCTGAATGGGTCATCTGCCCTGCCATTGATGCACCCTTCCATTTCGATTTCCCAGACAAAAGTACACTGCGGCCACACAGCCTTGAGCAAATTAACAGCCTTGAGCAAATTAACCGCCTTGAGCAAATTAACCGCCTTGAGCGAATTAACCGCCTTAGTCTGAACCATGAAAACCCACAATCTGAATGACGGTTTTTCATAGCTGTGCCCGTGAAATTCTGTTTGTCAGGATAGTCGAGGCTTACCTCTGATGGACTGCCTTTTTGGCTCAGGGCTGGCTTTCAGCCCTTATCACCAGTGAAAACCGATGATTAAACGACGTGAGCCTCTAGCGCCAAACTGTTATCCAATGTTAACTGTCTGAGCCTTCAATCAACTTCACACCCAGGAGGGTGGCGAGTGAAATTGCTCACCATGAGCCTTTGCAAATCAAGGGGTCTAAGGAGGCTGACCGAGAATAGGTACCCCGGCTTAAAGTCCAGAAAGAACGGCCGCAGCCTTGAGCGGTTCTAGACAGCTCCACTTAATTTGATTAAATAGGTCAACTATTCGCACTAATTAAGTGGAAAATCTGCCTCGTTCTACTGAGCTTTATGCTCGGGCGCTATTCTCGGTCAGCCTCCTGGCAGCTCTTAAACAGCCCTGAGCCCTTACAGCCCTGAGCCCTTACAGCCCTGAGCCCATACAGCCCTGAGCTCGAATCAGCGCCAGGCATTCTTTCCACTGAATTTGAATGGCAACGATGGCCTCAACAAATCCAATAAAAAATCTGCCCTGTCTGTTTGAGCTTAATGTTCGACCACCATCGCCATCAGGCTTCCCGCCGGGTGATCGGTCCCGGTTGGATTTTCATATTGGTGAGAAGAAGACAGAGTTTAAACCTTCAAAAAATTGATATCGATCAATTTTGTAATTGAACTACAAGATAAGCAAAATCCGCAATGAGTACCAGTACTTAGGTGTAGTAAAGTTACAAAAATATATCAAAAGCTGCTACAAAATCACATATACCAATGAAATCCCCATGACAAACTCATCGTTCAACAAGAAAAAACACTGGCAGCGCATACCCTAATAGCAATTTCCGCCCTGACTTTTACCCTGCCCTTACGAAGGAAAAAGTCAAAATCCCCTATCAAGACAAGAAATATGCTCACGGTTTATTCAGATATCCACTATCTGGCAAAATATCACCAAACAATTTCCTCTGAACGCAGAAATTATTCCTTATTGTAAAGGCTCTTAGTGGATTCCGGGGAGCTGGAAACAGGATGACTTATGTGGCTATGAATAGAAGACGTTTTCTTGTAAAACAGTGTCATGAAACTTTATGACCTCCTCGATAACGCCAAGTGCTATGA
>NZ_JBPCXO010000386.1:0-32185 GCF_051008435.1 Endozoicomonas sp.
GGGTCTGTTCAGAGTGCGGAGCTGAACATCTGCGTGACGTAAACGCAGCAAGAAACATTCTTGCGGTCGGGCATGACCGTCTAGCTGTAGGAATCCCCGTTCTTTAGGGCGGGGAGGATGTCAACGAGCCGACACACGAACTAAGCCATCAGAATTACCGTTGGAAGTTGCCCAGAAAGTTCGAGATACACTGGCTGGTTTGGTTGCGGCAAAATTCAATGCCAATGATTTCGACGAGAAAAAACTGGCCAAGCAGGCGTTATCTCGTTCTCGACTAAAGGTTGTTCTGCATTTAGAGCAACCAAGTAAATCCAGCAAATTAAGGCCACAGGTTATTGATCCGGCCGTAGCGAAGCAGAAGCTAAAACAATACCTTAAGGCTATCGATGCTCATCCTGTTGTTATGGATAAAAGCACATTGTCAGGAAAAAAAATTGCCTGGCAGGTTGATGAAAAAGATAGCAGTTCGGATCATGCTTGGGATGCCTGGCCGGATATTTCATAAACTGCTCCTACGTTGCTCTATTTTCCTGCATTCATGCAGTCGTCAGGGAATAGGTGAGGAAGCGCCGTACCGGGGGTGGACGGTCGACCGAGCCATACTTTCCTGAGGCACCAAGGGGCAACGAGAGTTGGGAGTATGTTTATGAAATATCCGGGCTAGCATGAAAGATACAAAAATTTGGATTCATTTAGGCCATCACGTTCATGATGACCTGTTTTTATCAGCTTTTTTCCAGCTTTTGACGATATTTGAAAATATCATTTAACTTTTTGTCGATCTTGGCTCTCAGGGCGTAATTATCCCCAACCAGTTTGCTGGCAAACTGCAGATGCTTGATGGCATCATCCAGATTACCGGTCAAAAAGAAGAATTCTGCACGAGCCTGGTGTAAGCCCAGAATATCGTTGGCCTGACCCTGAACCTCCGCCAGCTCATACCAGATATCCGGGTCGTCGGGTCGGTTGCGACTCAGTTTCAGAAGCAGATTCCTTGCTTCCTTAAATCGTTTGGCATGAATCAGGATGTCGGCTTTGGTGGCCATCAGCGGATAGTTGTCCAGATGGATGGAAAGCGCTGAGTCCAGCCTTTTGATAGCTTCATCCGTTTTACCGGTAACGGACTCCAGTCGTGCCTGAGCCATGATCAAGTGAAGGTTTCGTGGGTGTTTTTCAAGTAAAACAGTCAGTTCTTTTTCTGCTGTTTTGTAATCCCGTGCTTCCAGGCTGGCCAGTGCCAAACCGTACCGAGTGATCTCTTCCGAGCTGGTGTGACCCGTCTCCAGTTCTTTTTTCAGTTGGCGAGCATAACGAGCAGGATCTTCGGCACTGAGGACAAACAGCCTCATGCGAGTCAGCTGATAATCAAGACCGCCCTGAGTTCCTTTTGCTGGCAGCTGTGCCGCTCTGGCCCTGGAGTCTGAAATTCGGTTGTCGGTCACAGGGTGTGTCAGCAGAAATTCCGGAGGACGACTCTGATACCGGCTGGACTTGTTCATGTTCTCGAAAATTTCAGGCATGGCCTGTGGATCAAAACCGGCTTTGGCCAGAGTCTGAATACCGATGTTGTCTGCTTCACGTTCAAACTGTCTGCTGAAACGCAAACGGCTGCTTTGAATGCCTGCGACGGTAGTTGAGAGTGCTGCTGCACCTGCATCTCCCCCAGCAGTCGCCATCAGAATAACCGATGCTAATATGGCTGCTGCCGTGGGCAGGCTCTTGTTCTTGGCGTCTTCAACATTTCGGGCATAGTGACGTTGGCTGAGGTGAGCTAATTCGTGAGCCAAAACGGCCGCAAACTGAGCTTCTGTGTCGGCGTTGAAAAACAGTCCGGAATTGACGCCGATGATGCCACCAGGTGCCGCAAAAGCGTTAAGGTTGACACTGTCTATCACCAAGGTGTTCAGGCGGTGATCTTTGATTTCGCTGTACTCAGCCAGACGGTAGATCAGCCTGTCCAGGTATTCCTTGACCTCTGGGTCGCTCACCGTCGGTGTTCGGCTGCGCAAATATTTCAGGTAAGTCTGCCCGAGCTCATACTCCTGTTGAGGTGAGACTACGCCGGAGGTAGTGTCCCCCAGGCTGGGCAGTTCAATTGGGGCCGCGCTTACAACTGCGGAAGAAGTTCCGAGCCAGGTGCTTAGCAGGGCTGCCATCAGGAAACCCGGTTGCTTCATAGAATATCCATACTCATATAATCTGCGGTACACTGTATCGTTATAAGGGTGCTGGCTCAAACAGCCATGAATAAAAGCATTGCATTTTACGACCCCCTTACTTAATAGGTTCGGTCGATAATGTCTGCATCATGACTGCAATTTTTGGATGATGAAAAAATTGCCATCACTTCATTTTACACGTCACCGACATTTGCACCAGAACCTTTCAGTCTGGGAGCCTGACCGAGAATAGACTGGTCGGCCTAAAATCCAGAAAGAACGGCTCATTTTTCCGATGAATTTGCTTAAATAGGTCGACTATTCGCACAAATCCATCGAAAAAATGACCTCGTTCTACTGAATTTTAGTCTCGACCACTACTCTCGGTCAGGCTCCTGGTACGGGTGTAATGACGGAATGCTTACAGTTTCTGAGCAAGTCTGCTCATGGTTGAATAGCACGAAGAGCCGTTTGTGCACTTAAGGTTATGCTGGTTTATTTATAATTGTTGAGTTCAGCATAACATTGGCAGCAGGGTTCCTGTACAGCTGATTTTCAGCTTTCCTGAGGGAGAATAGATTTCATCATGATAGAAGTGGATGTTGAGCTGGATCTGAAAGGGATGAATTGTCCGTTGCCTTTGCTTAGGGCCAAACAGGCTCTCAGTAAAATGAATTCGGGTGAGGTACTCAGGGTTCAGGCAACCGATTCGGGATCCGTTCGGGATTTTGCCAGCTTTGCCAGGATCAGTGGTCACAGACTGCTCGCCAGCGATGATGTGTCCGGGGTGTTTATTTTTACCTTTGAGCATAAATAATGTTGGATAATATGAGTCATTAAAGTCTCTATTTCTCTCCAGGCTCCAAAAGTGGATCGTTAATAATCAGGCAAGTGAAAAGGAATAAAACATGCTGGATATCATCAGGGGGTGGTTGAACCGATACCTATCGGATCATGAAGCCCTGGTGTTGCTATTGATGTTGGTGACCGGATTTATGGTCATCATCTTTATGGGTAACATGCTGGCTCCGGCCCTGGCAGCATTAGTGTTGGCGTTTTTGATGCAGGGCGTGGTGAATGTGCTTGAAAAGTGGGGGGTACCCCATATGCTGGCGGTCACCGTTATATTTACTCTCTTTATGGCGGTCCTGCTGGCTTCTATCTTTTTGTTGGTTCCTCTTATCTGGCAACAGGTCACCGGGCTACTGAATGAACTGCCTAACATGGTCAAGCAGGGGCAGGTGATTCTGAAAGAGTTACCAGATCACTATCCGGCTTTCATTTCAGAATCTCAGACGGCGGCTATTGGCAACACCATTAATATGCATCTGGCTGAGTTTGGTCAGTGGGCACTGTCATTCTCTATTTCGAAGTTGCCCGGTGTGGTAGGCATTCTGATTTATCTGATTCTGGTGCCGATTCTGGTGTTCTTTTTTCTCAAGGATAAAGCCGAGTTGCTGGGCTGGATTGGCACCCGTTTACCCACACGACGCCGACTGATTATTCAGGTGGCAGACGAGATGAATGGTCAGATTGCCAACTACATTCGCGGCAAGGCGATCGAGATTCTGATTGTGGGTGGAGTCAGTTTTGTGGCCTTTGCCTGGCTTGGGCTGAACTACGCCGTACTGTTGTCAGTACTGGTAGGTTTTTCTGTAGTGGTTCCCTATATTGGTGCCACCGTGGTTACCATTCCTATTGCCATGATTGGGTTGTTCCAGTGGGGAGTGGGTCAGGAATTTATGATGCTGATGATCGTCTATGGCATTATTCAGGCACTGGATGGGAATGTACTCGTCCCGCTGCTGTTTTCTGAAGCGGTCAATCTGCATCCCGTTGCGATTATTGTGGCTGTGCTGGTGTTTGGCGGAATCTGGGGGTTCTGGGGAATATTCTTTGCTATTCCATTGGCAACCTTACTCAAGGCAGTGATGAATGCCTGGCCCAGTGTGCATGAAGTGGAAACGGCGACATAGTTGTCACCCTTTCCACGGGTGCAGTCAGGCGCTTACTGTACCAACCAGAGGAGCATTGGCTTTCGAGTCAAAGTGAACCCGGTGGTAGTTGTTACCGTGTCTGGCTGGACCCTGGTCAATTTTTGCTCCCAGTTCACCCAGGCACTGACCAATGATCTCAAGCTGTCCAGTGGTGGTCAGGGCTGCCTGGGCACTGAAGCGCTTGAAGATAGAGGTGGGCAGATCCAGTGGCGGTAGTTCGCCATTACCCAGGATGTCCATCAAGGCTGCCATCTCGATACAGAACTGATTCACATAACCGGTACGATCCTTACCGCTCTTACAGAAGTCATGGTAACCATCCGCTGCGTGCTGACCAATGATATTGAGCAGACCCGCTAGCATGAGTGCCATATCCTGATCTTCATGGTGCAGCTTGTTGTGCAATATATATTGAACCTGACGTGTGCAGTGAATCATCAGGTTCTTGAATTCCTCACCTTTGTCGGTGGTTCTCAGGAATTCACCGACCCGACCTCCAATGGGCTGAGAAGGGTCCATTCCACCAAACATATCCAGAGAGGCTTTTTCGTTAATGGGGTCGGCCTCTTGCCAGACTTTGTAGACATCCTTCTGGCCCATCTTGTTAACCGGGCAGGAGAATAAAATACCGGTGTAGTTAACCTTGACCGCCTGCTTGTCTCCGCTGCTGTCGGTAAACTCAATGGCTGTAGGGCCTTTACTGCTGAGTTCTTCGATGGCCCTCTGGATGAACTTGTGCATTTCCATTTCATCATCCAGTTTACTGGCTACCAGCTTTTGCAGTTTTGGACTCAGGTTTTTTGCTTTCTCGTTGGCAATGGCGCGCACTCTATCAGGGCTTAAGAGACTGGTATGGATGGCGGTAAAGTCGATGGGGGTTCCGTTTTCTATCGCATCTTGAAACTCTGGTGTATCCCCCTTTGCTTCCAGCACCATAAGTCCCAGAATTTCACGCATCCGGGTGACCGTGACATTAAAAATATCCTGTTCAGCGGCCTGAGCTGCAAACATGGGAAAGGAAACGGGCACTCCTGTACGAATTTTTCTCATAACGGGTTTGCCGGATCCATCTGTCATTCGAACAATCCAGCTATTGATCGCATGCTCTTGTTCTTTGGGTGACATAGAGGAGCGTCCACCGTGCTCGAGATCAAATACATCGTTTCCTGAACCGTCCAGTTTCAGGTGGTGGCCGTTTTCATCGGGTTCCAGCGACCAGCTCACTGCGCCGGAAGGGGTCGTGTCGATTTTATAGGCGTAGTAAACACCGTCGTGTGCCATGACATATTCCTTGTGAATAGGCTGCCAGGTGTTGTGATTAAGTGTGTGCTCCAGTGAATAGTTAAAGTTGCCTTTATCGATTCGGGCTGCTTCAAGCTGTTTTAAAAGTACCTTTTTGGTTTTGTGCAGTTGCCCGACAATATTCTTCACCAGCACGGGCTCGGTCTGTCTTTCTTCCTCTTCTTTGAGGCGTCTTTCAAGGCTTGAAGTCAGTGTTTTAAGGGCAGTAACCTTTTGCCCTCGGGTGCGCCGTTTCAGCAGGTTGAAGCGGCTGGTTCTGGCCAGTTTTTCTTCAGTATGCTTGAGCTTTTCTTCTGCCGCGTGAAGAGCGGCCCGGTATAACCGTATGTTGCCTTGCTGGAGGTTCTTATCATGGCTGAAATCATTTTCAATCAGAATCTTCAGAGCCATTTTTTTCTGATTCAGGCTGTCTTTTGCTTTGATAAGGTCTTGAAGCGAGAGAGCCATCACCAGCTCGCTGGCGGGGTGATCAAGCTGACCAATAACACCTTCCTGCATTTGTGTTATTAGGCCCTCAAGTGGATCTTCAATATGTTTGAGCAGCTCATCAAGGCGTTCCAGTTGTTCGACAGGGTGGCGCTGAGCATCGTAGGGTGACTCGCACAGGGCGGGAACCACCTGTTTGGTCATAAAGCCGACAACGTATTTAAGTCGACTCATCTGGTTGTAATCCAGATGCAGTCTTTCCTGGATAGGATCCAGCTTATCTTCCAGCTGAGCAGTAGGAAAGTAAGGGCCCCGGAATAAGGTTTGCAGTGCCGGTATGCTGCCAGGCAAATAATATTCAACCAGGCTTTTATGCTGACCCAGAGCGCTTTTCAGCTCTGCTTTTGAGGCAGGGCGACCGTCTTTGGCGGATGCATGGTAGAGAGCAATATCCAGTGCCCGCTGTTCATGAGCCGGCAGGGTATCCATGTCGAAGCCATAGAGCTCGCTGAAGGATTCTTTCCAATCTTTTTGGGCTTGCTGTTTTTGTGCTGGTGTTAAAGGGGATGCAATTTTGACATCTTGCGGCAAGGGGGCCTGGGTAATGTCCAGTTCCATCTGCCGAACGGGTTGAAGTCGTTCGGCATCAGTGACCGTGTTGGTTCTCAGTCGATAGAGGTCTTGTCTGTCGTTCTCATCCAGTTCCTGCCAGTCGCTCCAGTTCATGTCTTCCAGGAATTCATCGTAGCCTGCATCTGTATCGGTGGAGGCTGTCTCTATGTCTCTCTCTACTTTGCCTGGAATCAGTGCAGCAATCACCGAGTTGAGATAGGTAGGTCTGGGTTCTTTTTCCACAACCGTGAAGCCACTTTCGAGTTCAGAGCCGGAATCAGAGCTGGATATAGGAGGAGTTGCAGGTACCGTAGAAACTGTTCCTGATACAAATTCACCCCATTCCGGGTCATCTTCATCCTGCGTGACAGAAGTTGGGACTTTTATGCTGGCTTCTTCCAGAGGGGGGGCTTCCCCAATGACTATTGCTTCGAACTCATCATCCTCAACATCAACATCAACATCAATGGTTGAGAGCCATTGCTCCACTTCCAGATGACTCTTGCGCAGGTTATCGAGATCTCTGGGGTCCAGCAGTTTGAGCGTTGCTTCAGATGGGAGTTCTCTGGCTTTCAAGGTGGACAGTGAGGTCAATGTGGCCTCAACGGAAACATCTTCCAGAGGGTCGGGGAATTCGAAAGTGGGCGTTTCAGTGGGGCTGAGAGTGGGGGTTTTGGGTCGCTCATAGATTTGGGCTTTAGGGCCCTGGTGCAGATCCCGGAGCGTTGTGGTGACATGATGAAGGTCGATCAGAGAGTTATTGAGGTTGGCCATACTGACATCATAGAAGATGGCTCTGACATGGGTCAGGTATTCAGTGCGTTCCTGGCCTTTAAATTCTGAGGCTTCAAGCTGCTTGGAAAATTCGCCCGTCAGCGCATCCAGTTTATCCTGATCCAGATCCGGGTTGTCTTTTTCAGAAATATAAGACGTTAGTGCTATTTCTGCCCGGGTCAAATCACTTTTATAGAATCCGACGGGGGCTTTGGGGAGCTGGTGAATTTGCTCTCGTGTGAGTTCTGCATTGGCTTTCGAGAATTCCTCATGGGCATTTTCAACCATGAGCTGATGATAGTGAGATTCCAGATGGCTCATTGCCAGGGCGTATTCTGAAGCAGAGTCCAGGCCATTAAACTTCTGAGCTGAAGAAAGTCGGACTCTGAGCTGTCTCAGGTAGGCGTCCCGGGATTCTGGTTTGAAGTCAGCTTGCAAAACAGTGGTCCAGAGGTGGGACACCATTTTAGTGATCTCTTTCGTACCACTTGTCGAGTCTTTATTGGCGAGAAAATTCACCAGTGCTGACTCAGCTTCATGTAAAGCGCCCGCCTGACTGGCCAAAAGCCCTTTGGAAACATCCATGGCTCGGTTAACGGTGCATCTGTCAGCAGGGGCAAGCACATGGACCCGGCGCTGGTCGATGGCGCTAACGGGGTTCAGGAGACTGTTGATCTGATGATATCGGGAGGCAGTGGTTTCAAACTCTTTGAGAAAAGCTTTGGTTTCTTCCGGAATGGTCACGGACCAGCCAAAGAAACTACCGATGGAAACCAGTTGTCCCGCTGAGTCCTTACCAATAAATCTTCCACCCAGCGTACAGCTGTTGCAGTAATCAACCACACTTTTCAGAGAGAGTTGTTCCGGAGAAACGGGGGACGCTCCAGGTTGCATGTTTCTGTTCCTCTGGTATCGCTGAATCTGGCTTCATAGGCTTTAGCGGCCAGCAGAGGAAAAACTGTGGGGGGGTGTGGGGGGGAGCAGGGCCATCCCGGTGGATGGCCCGGATAGAGAGATTATCCCAGTGCCTGGGCAGCCTGGAGAACGTCTTCTACATGATTTTTGATCCGGACTTTACGCCATTCGTGTTGCAGGATGCCTTCTCGGTCGATGAGGAAGGTGCTGCGCTCAATGCCCATGTACTCTTTGCCGTACATATTCTTCAACTTGATGACATCGAACAGCTTACAGAGTTCTTCATCAGGATCGGAGATCAGATCAAAAGGAAACTCATGCTTGGTCCGGAAATTCTCGTGGGATTTCAGGCTTTCACGGGAAACGCCAAAAATCAGAGTGTCTGCTTCCTGAAAGTCAGCAAACAGGTCACGGAAAGTCTGGCCTTCACTGGTGCAGCCGGGGGTGTTGTCTTTGGGGTAGAAATAGATGACGACCTTCTTGCCTTTCAGTTCGGACAGTGTGACTGTAATATTATTGGTTGCCTGGGCAGTGAATTCCGTAACGGGTTGGCCTAGGGTAAAACTCATTGTTCGTCCTTCGATACTGTTGTCTTGATAAAACGGCTGTCTGAGATAAACGGTTGTCTTTACTGAGACAAGTATTATGGATTCAGGGTTAACGTGCTGGACGCTAAAGAACCTGAATAAGGTTGTTTCATTGGCTTGATGAATATGTTTTCAAGCTCGGTGAACCTGTAGCATAGTGCGAATTACTGGCAATGGTATATAAAGCTGGACTGAGTTGGGCAGAATGTCAACGCTGCCCTTGTTAATGCCTGTGTGCGTCAGTAACATTACGCACAGCTTTTGACTGATCTCTTGGAGTGGATAGATGATTACCGGTAGCCTTGTAGCGCTCGCGACCCCGATGCAGGACGATGGAGAGCTGGACTGGGAGCGTCTTCAGAAACTGGTTGAATTCCATATAAAGGAAGGCACCGATGGCATTGTAGCGGTGGGTACTACCGGAGAATCTGCCACGCTGACTGTGCAGGAACACTGCGAAGTTATAAAGCGGGTGGTAGAGCAGGTTAATGGTCGGGTTCCTGTCATTGCCGGCACGGGAGGAAATTCAACCCAGGAAGCTGTCTTGCTGACAGCAGAAGCCAAAACCCTGGGAGCCGATGCCTGTCTGTTGGTGACACCTTATTACAACAAACCCACTCAGGAAGGTTTGTACCTGCACTTCAAAACCATTGCAGATGCTGTGGCTATTCCCCAGATTCTTTATAATGTACCCGGTCGAACAGCGGTTGATATGCTGCCAGAGACCGTAGCGCGTCTGGCCGGACACGAGAATATTGTTGGTATAAAAGAAGCCACCGGTATTCTGGAACGTGGTACCCAGATTCGCGAGTTGTGTGGTGAAGATTTTGCAATCTATTCCGGTGATGATGCTACCGGGATGGAGCTGATGTTGCAGGGAGCCAATGGTGTGATTTCTGTCACCAATAATCTGGCTCCCCGGGCAATGCATGAAATGTGTGTAGCCGCTCTTCAGGGAGATCGCGCTACAGCTGAGACAATTAACGCTAAACTGGACGAACTGCATCAGAAGCTGTTTCTGGAAGCAAACCCGATTCCTGTGAAGTGGGCGCTGGCGCAAATGGGATTGATGGGTGAAGGCATTCGTCTGCCATTGACGCCCTTGTCCGAAGGTTATCGTCCGGTTCTGCGTGAAGCCTTGAAACAGGCTGATCTGATTTAATTACTGAAGGAGTCAGGCGAATTCAGCCTGATTCCTGTCCCCGGTTACGACTGAACCATGGGTTAACGAGGGATGTCACCCGGGGTATTGTTATGGAGCTTTTCAGAATGGAGATCGTATGTCGCGAGCGATGAAAACCTTGCCGGTTATGGCCTGTGCTCTGGCACTGGCAGGTTGTGCCAATCCATTCGGCAAGGAGGGTTATTTCCGGGATAAGTCCGGAGATTATACCCAGGCAAGGGTGACCAAGCCGTTGGAAATTCCGGAACAGATGAATACGGAACCCATGGTTGATTCCTTATCTATTCCTCCCATCTCAGCTAACCACGCAGGTCTGGAGTCAGACTTTGCTGTGCCCAGGCCGGATCAGAGATTAACCCAGAAACAGGGTGAGGCCTATACCATTGAAAGGGCAGGGGATGAGCAATGGCTGCTGGTGGATCATTCACCCAGTGAAGTCTGGCCCAAAGTTCTGGCTTTCCTTGAAGAAAATGACATTCCAGTCAGAAGTCAGAATGTTAAACAGGGTGTTCTTGAAACCGAATGGACTGATCTGGGTAAAGATCCTGAGAAAGGGTATGTCTCCCGAGCTTTCAGCAAGCTGTTTGGCGCTGAGGTTACCGGTCCGGTGGAAGACCGCTTTCAGTTTGAAGTGCGTCAGGGGGTGACATCGACTTCCTCTGAAGTGCGTCTCAAGATCAAGTCTCGTCCCATTCTGGAAGAAGGTCAGCCCACAACTGAGCCTGAATGGAACAATCTGGAAGAACGCAGCCAGAAAATGGATGACAGTATTCTGAACGAACTGTTGTTGTTCATGGTGCGGGATGACAGTGAGAAGTCCGTCTCTTACCTGGCTCAGGATCTGAATCTGGGCAACCTGGCGATCATGGAGCAGGATGGTGCTGGTAACCCGCTGTTAAGGCTGGATCAGTTATCTTTTGCTCGAAGCTGGTCTGCTGTTGATGCGGCCCTGCAACAGGCAGGTGTTGATGTGACCGATAAAAACCGCTCGGCTGGTATTTTCTATCTGCAGGTAGATCCCAAGGGCGTGGTCAAGAAAGAGGAAGAGTCCAGCGGCTGGTTCAGTGGCTGGTTTGGCAGTGATGATAAAGAAGAGACACCTAAAGATGTTCTGTTAATGAGAGTGACGGAACTCAACGGTGTGGTCAGAGTGTCTGTTGAAAAGGATGCCAATACTTCGGCACCTGCAGACATTAGCCGTAAACTTCTGAACCTTGTGAAGGAAAACCTTAAATAGGTTTGAAGCTCACAGTAAAAGCCAGTCATTATGACTGGCTTTTTATTTTGCGGGTCGTATGGCAACACGAGCCGCTCAGGCGTTTTTGATTATCCACCTTTGATAAATGAGAACAGGATATTGGCAATGAGCTTTGCTGATAAAGTACTGGCTGTTAATAATGACCTCCCTATTCGTACAGAGCTTCCTGTGCACTCAGGAAAGGTTCGATCTGTTTATTGGCTGACTGAGGCGGATAGCCGCCGTCTGATCAGAGAAAAGGGTTACGATGTAGCTCAAGATACCCCTCTGGCTATTATGGTGATTTCAGACCGTATGAGTGCCTTTGACTGCATCTGGAAAGGTGAAGGCAACATGCGGGGTGTACCGGGTAAAGGTGCGGCCCTGAACGCGATCTCTAACCACTGGTTTAAGCTGTTCAAAGACTCCGGTCTGGCAGACAGTCATATTCTGGATATTCCTCATCCGTTTGTCTGGATCGTTCAAAAAGCACGACCTGTGATGATTGAAGCTATTTGTCGTCAGTACATTACAGGTTCCATGTGGCGAGCCTACAGTAAAGGTGAGCGTGAATTCTGCGGCATCCAGCTACCGGATAATCTTGAGAAGGATCAGAAGTTACCGGAGCTGTTGATCACACCGTCAACGAAAGGCATTCTCAAAGGCATTCCCGGTGTGCCGGAAGTGGATGATGTGAACATCACCCGTGCCGATCTTGATGCAAATTACGCCTCCTTTAATTTTCGCAAGCCTGACGATATTGATCGTTATGAAACCCTCCTGAAGGAAGGTTTTGATGTCATTTCTGAAGCTCTGGGTCAATTGGATCAGGTCTTTGTGGATACCAAATTTGAATTTGGTTACGTCACCGATGCCAGCGGTCAGGACAAGCTCATTTATATGGATGAAGTGGGGACTCCTGATTCGTCCAGAATCTGGGACGGTGCTGCTTATAAGGCCGGTAACGTTGTAGAAAATTCGAAGGAAGGGTTCCGTCAGCAGCTACTGAGTTATTTCCCGGACCCGGACATTCTGCTCAACAAAGACAGAATGAATGAGAGGCAGGCTCTGGCAGAAGACAATGAATTGCCACAGTCGATTATGATGGGGGTGTCCAGAACCTATCTGGATATTGCCGAGCGAATCACCGGCGAGCCTATTCAGCTCTCTGATAATCCCAAGGATGAAATCGTCGCCATTCTCAAAGATGAATATGGGTTGATCGGTTAAAACACTCAGCCGGAGTCCTGTTCAGGGTTCCGGCTTTTGTCTGCGTAAATACTCCTGTTCCGAGACATAATTGAAGCAGGACACCCCAAAGGCCTTCTCCAGGGCTTCTCCATATCGAGCGGCGGTTTTTATCTTATGAGGGAATTCTTTTTGTTCCTCATTGCTCGCATCGGCTTCTATCTGATCCAGAGCCTGATGACCAATGACAACAGCTTCCAGTAATTTCGGATAAGTAGAGTTGATGACCGCGCAGAGTTGGGCCTGTCGGTGTCTTTCTATGCTGTACCCGATGATCAGGGCACCGATCACAATGGAGGCTGGCAGTACGGTAATGGTGAAGGTTTTCAATTTCATTGAGAGTTATGCCATGGCAGCGGGAAAGAAATAGGTAGCCAAGAGGGTTTGTTTAATAGGCTCTTGATTGTTGCTGTTAGGAGTGCGAATGAGTCAGTAAGATTTTACTGTCCTCGTGGAGCTTAGTGTATGGGACGAAATGAGCAGGACCAGGCTTTATTCTGTCCAGTACTGCTGTCTTGGTTTTGTGTTGGGTTGTCGATCTGTTCTCAAGGCTATAGGTGTTATCCCCTGTCTGCCTTAGAAACGTGATAACATGCGGGCAGTCTGTGGTTGAAGAGTGTGTATTGGGTGTCTCTCAATAGGCGAGGGTGGCTTTGGCGGGTGCTGGTCGTTTAATAACAATTAGTTATTAGCGAGAATGCGCGGTATGGCGGGGGTTTTGCTTCTTTTTGCAGTGAAACGCTCGCATAAAACTTACGTCATCTGTTTTTTATGCACAAATGTCAAGCCCTTGACGTCAAAAAAATTCAGCTTGTCTAAGTAATTGATTTTATAAGGATGAGCTGTAACTCACTGAAAACTAAAGAAAAATATTTGATCAAAAAATGATCAATTTGTGTAGGATGCAGTAAGAATCGGTCTTTCTGAATGATTCGACAGGTTCTTCCACAAAGTTATCCACAGATTTTGTGGGTAAGATTTCAGTAATGCTTCTGAAGAAGTAATACGATCTGCCTTCAAAGCCCTTTATTACAACTATTTATTACAACTATTTATTACAACTATTTATTAAAGGATGCTGTACTCCTGACGAGTCGGCTAGAGAGTCTGAGCATGAACGAATTGCCGAATATTGTTGATCTGACTGAAGAAAATGTCCGGGAAGTATTGATAGAGCAGTCGGCCCAGCGACCGGTGCTGCTGGATATCTGGGCAGAATGGTGTGAACCCTGCAAGAGTCAGATGCCGATCCTGGCCAGTCTGGTAGAAAACTATCAGGGTAAGTTTTTGTTAGCCAAGCTGGATGCAGACCAGCCACTGGGTCAACAGTTAATGAGTCAGCTGGGTGTTCGCAGTGTGCCGACTCTGGTCTTCTTTCATCAGGGCCAACCTGTGCAGGTGCTGTCGGGCTTGCAGACCGAAGCTGCTCTGAGAGAGGTTCTGGATACTCTGACCATGAGTCCTGTGGAGCGAATCAAGCTTCAGGTAGACCAGCTGATCGAGCAGGGGCAGCATGAGCAGGCGCTGATGCTGCTGCAACAGATTCTTCAGGAAGAGCCTGAAAATCATGCTCTGCAGGTATTGCAGGTTAACCTGCTGTTGGAAGTGGGTCGTATCGATGATGCTAAAACACTGATGGCTGCCCTGCCAGCGGATACCGCAGGAATCGCCCAGCCCAAGGCAAAACTGGCCTTCTATGAGATGGTGGCTGAAGCGCCTCAGGTGGCTGAACTGGAAGCTCGCCTGCACGATGATGAAAACGATCACGAGGCTCGTTATCAACTGGCTATCCGGCAGGTGCTGGCTGATGAGAATGAACAGGCTCTGGAGAACCTTCTGTTGATTGTCAGAAGAGATCGTACTTTCCGTGAAGACGGTGCCAGACTGTTAATGCTCAAGGTCTTTGATCAGTTGGGAGCAGGTAACCTCCTGGGCAAGCGCTATCGTGGCAAACTGTTTGGGTTAATGCATTGATGTACTGATAGTGAGTGTCGGGCTTTCAGTCATTGAAAGCCCGACAACCGAATTAAGCGTCTGCTGACACTTCAGTCAATCCACCCAGTGTTTCCACCAGGTCATTGATCAGCTTTCTCAGAGAAAGGCTCATGACTGCGAAATCAGCATCGAACTGCTCTGCTGCGGTTTCCGCTTCCACTTCATCCAGCTGATCCTGGATCACTTCAGTAAATTTCAGCTTTCGTACAATAAGGTCGTCGCTGAATACAAAAGTCTGTGCGTCGTCCCACTGTAATGCCAGTTTACTGACCTGCATTCCGCCTTCCAGGTGGGCCTGAATTTCTTCAGTGATTAATTCCTGTTTGCGAACATTAATCTGGCCGCCTTCGTCACCGGGTTCTCTCAGGTCGCACTCGTCGCCCAGAATAAAAGGAGCGGGAACCGTCGGATTCTCAGACAGCCATTGCGTCATGGAAGCCGAGGGCAGATTTTTCAGAGGTGGGTTGACGATGGGCAGGCTGCCCAGACATTCCCTCAGGCAGCTGGTCAGCTCTTCAGCTTTTTTGAAAGACGAGGCGTCTACCACCAGCCAGCCTTCTTTGGTATCGAGGTAGGCCAGGGTTTTCTGATGCTTGGTGAAGGCTCTGGGTAACAGCTCCATCATAATGTCGTCTTTCAGCGCTTTCTTCTCTTTGCTGAAGACTTCCCGTTGTTCTTCCTGCTCTATTGTTTCTACTTTCTCTTCAAGGACATCCTTGATGACGCTGGCAGGGAGGATCTTTTCCTCTTTTTTTGCACAGATCATGACAAAGTCACCACTGGCATGGGTCAGCATATCACCATGGCGACCCAGAGGTGGGACCCAGCCAAAGGAACTGATGTCCTGGCTGCCGCAGCCGCGAAAGCGTTTTTCAGTAAGCTTTTCTTCCAGTTCTTCACTGGTCCACTCAAAGGGTTTGGTAAATCGATAGAAAATCAGGTTCTTAAACCACATGATTGAGTCCATGCAAAAGTGAGTGCCTGCATTATACGCATCAGGCTTTGGTTGAGTGAGAGAAAGTGTGAGCTGCTTAAAGAAGGTGGGATAGTGGTTCGCTTTTTCGGAGTAGCTAATAGATGAAGCGAGGATCTGGTGAGTAGAAAGCCAAATAACCTGAATGCACTTTTAGAGCGCTATGTTGCGGATACTTATAAAAAAAGTGTCTAAAGGCGGTTGCGTGAGGTTCGCTTCGCTGCTTATAATGCGCCGCGTTGTTGAGAGACACACGGCCAAGACCGAAAGGGTGATTAGCTCAGCTGGGAGAGCATCTGCTTTACACGCAGAGGGTCGGCGGTTCGATCCCGTCATCACCCACCACTTTGAAATTTAAGACGCAAAGCGGTAGGTTACTTGAGCTGTATAGCGGACCGGTAGTTCAGTTGGTTAGAATGCCGGCCTGTCACGCCGGAGGTCGCGGGTTCGAGTCCCGTCCGGTCCGCCATCTTGATTCAAGATGCAGCAGTGGATGATTTCTTTTTATCCCTTCTCTCGATCAGGGCTTGAACGACAGCTGTCTTCAGGTATAGTTCAGTCCCGACTCACCAGCAAGAGTCGTTAAAAAATATTTGGGTGATTAGCTCAGCTGGGAGAGCATCTGCTTTACACGCAGAGGGTCGGCGGTTCGATCCCGTCATCACCCACCAAATTAAATAGAGAGCCATGCTTTAAAAGTGACTCTCTATTAAAAAGAATGCGGACCGGTAGTTCAGTTGGTTAGAATGCCGGCCTGTCACGCCGGAGGTCGCGGGTTCGAGTCCCGTCCGGTCCGCCATCTACAAAAACGATTATCTTTCAGGTAGTCGTTTTTTTTTATTGCATAGATGCTATGTATTCAGGTGTTGCACGACTACAGGAAGTAAGCGCTAGAGTGGAACAAGGTGTCCAGGTGTATGGTAAGGTCTGAGATATCTGCTTTGGGTGTTTGTAACAGACTCATTGAAAGCGGAGTGACGAACGAAAAAAAAGCTGGTAGTGACCAGCTTTTTAAATCTGGGCTGTGGATATCAGAAGCGATGACCGCCTTCACGATTTCCACCAAAGCCACGACGACCACCGCCATTGTTATTGCGTGGACGCTCGGTTGCAATACTGACGCGGATGCTGCGACCAGCGACATCCTGTCCATCCAGAGCCAGAGCTGCTTCAGCAGCATCAGCGGAACTGAAGGTTACGAAAGCAAAGCCGCGAGAACGACCGGTTTCACGATCAAGGATAATCTTGCACTCCTCGATTTCGCCGAAGGCACCAAAAGCCTCTTCCAGATCTTGTTCCGTCGCGGCGAAGGCCAGGTTACCAACGAACAGTTTGTTTGCCATTTTTTCTCTATCTCCGAGCACGCTGTAGCTGCTTGTCTGCTACCTTTCAAAGCAATTAGCGTCGCTCGAGACACTGTCTTTTCGGGCATCAGGTAAGAGTACAATGTTTAAGTGAGATTCCATTGTAGCACGTAGATCCGTGGAATGAAGGCTTGTTATATGTATTCTTTATTACTGGTATCGTTTATATCACTGACTTAATGCGTTATTAATGGCTACTAAAAGTTCCAACCAGAAGAATAAATGTCATTATGTATTTTTCAGATGTAATTAGTAATAAAGTACCAGTTGAAAGAATAAATACCTGCACGATAAGTAATTCTACTATTAGTCTTGATATTCTCCGATTGGATCAAGTGCATCCACTTATTAGTGGAAACAAGTGGTTCAAACTTAAATACTTTCTAATTGAAGCCCATTCAAGAGGGATCAAAACTCTTATAAGTTTTGGTGGAGCCTGGTCAAACCATCTTCATGCGATGGCGGCGGCAGGTTATTATCTGGGTTTTCAGACGATAGGTATTATACGGGGCGAAAAACCTGCCAAACCTTCTGCCATGTTACAAGATGTCGAGCGCTGGGGAATGAAACTGCTTTATGTCAGTCGTTCTGATTATCGACAACGCTATGACGCTGACTACCATCAAACGTTGCTCAAACAGCTATCGATTTCATCTGAACAGGTGGTCATTATTCCAGAAGGTGGCTCGGGAGCTCTCGGTGTCAGAGGGTGTGAAGATATTCTATCTGCGGGCTCCATTCAGGCTCAGGAATACGATGAAATCTGGTTAGCTTGTGGTACCGGTGCAACCATGGCTGGAGTAGTGCGCAGTGTCAACAACAGTGTCAACAACAGTGTCAACAATGCCACCCATGTCAGAGGATTTCCGGTACTAAAAGGTGCGGGTTTTCTAAAAGAAGACGTAGCACAGCTCCTTGAACCGACTGATACCCGTTGGAGTCTGGAACTGGATCACCATTGTGGTGGCTATGGTAAAACAACGCCTGATCTGATCCAGTTTATAGTGAGTTTTGAGCAGGAAACCGGGATCCCGCTGGACCCGGTTTATACAGGCAAATTAATGTTTGCACTGAAGCAGAAAGCTGAGTCTGGAGGGCTGTCCGGATTACAAAGATTGTTGCTCATTCATACCGGAGGTCTCCAGGGGCGCAGAGGGTTCAGTGAGTGGGCTAATTGAACTTTTCAATCAGGGAGCCAGCAGAATCGGTTAATCCTGAGGGGATGACCGATTTTAACAACCCGGCGGCTTCACCACTTCTACCATCCTTGAAATAATCAATCAGCACCGTCGAAAACTTTGAAATCATATCGTTGTTCAGTCCAAGTGTTTTAAACTGTTGGCTGAGGGTATCGAAACTGCCAAGCAAACTGGAAGAGTCCAGTAATGATGAAGAGTTTTTTGTATGATCCACTTCAGGCGCGGCTTTTAATAACTCGGGTGTTTGAGGCAGTGCTTCCTTAATTACACTGAAGTCGTCTTTTGATAGTTTGGAACTGGCCATCTGTAATAAAGAACCAACACCTCCCTCGGCCTGATACTGACTGACATTCAATTGACTGGTAAGGCTATCAATCAATCCCATGGCCTTGCTGGCAGGTGATTGAATAATAAGAACGATGGCAAGAAAGGAAAACAACAGAGTATTGAAACGATTAATGAAGAGGCTTGTAGATTTCATAAAGCGAATACCCCATTGGAAAGACAATCATTGAAGTATTAACCAATATTAGAAAACAGTTGATACAAATTGTTCTATCAAAGGGGGTTGCTTATATTTCAGCGGCCATTAAGGCTCTGGCTTCCCAGTCATCAGGCACCACAAAAAAACGACTGTCTTCTTTAAATTCTCCATTCTGCTCGTGGCATCGGACGACCATCTGTGGGCGTGCACTCTTGTACAGTTGTGACTGCAGGCGCTGGATCAGGGTGGCTTTGGACAGATGAATCGATGGGTCTGGTAACCCTTGGTAGGTGGAGAGCCAGAGTGACTTCGGTAAGGGCAGGTAGCAGGCCTTGTGCTCCTCCCGTTCCAGCCAGGATGACAGTTGGCTGATCGGCAACCAGTGTCCACGCAAATGCTCAGCGGAACAATCTTCAGGAGTTGGGCAAATGCCATTGATGGGGTAAAAAAGATAGCCCTGGAAGAGAATCTCTGTTTGCACTTCCGAAATATCAAGGGTATTGAGCGCATTTTTGCCGGCCAGGGTGTCCGAGAGCGTGATCTGATGCTTCAGCATATGGTTCAGCTTTCTGTCCATCCGGTCACGCAGCCCGGGCCCTACCCAGTGATTCCAGGGACTGGCTGAACGAGTGTTGGATGGAAGGCCCAGATAGTATTTGACGGCCAGCTCACGATGAATAAAAGCCTGCTGCTGAAGTGACTTTAAAATCAGGTCATATTCACCCAGTGTCTGGTGATTATTCTGAACCTGCAGGTTGCAGGCTATCAACTGATATTCCTTTGAATGTCTAAGAATATACTGCCAGAGCGATTCATAATAAATACCCAACAGATGACTGCGGCGCTGATGCAGAATATCCACTAGCTCTGAATAGCCAGAGCCTGTAATCTGGTAGTTGTGCACCGGACGGGTTGCCGGGCAGATAAATCTCGAATCACAACCGGGGTTGATGATCGAAGGACTACTCAGTAACCAGTCTATATCCCGGGCAATTTGCTGATGAGAAAGACGGTTCATTTTTGGGGCTTCATGGTTTTCGGCCCATGGCTGTGAATGACAAATGGCTGTGAATGACAAATGGCTGTGAATGACAAAATGATGGCTCATCTTTGCTGGTTTCTGTGAATTCAGCAGGTGACAGATAAGAGTAACAGATTCATATCGATGTGTTTATTATTCGCCGGCAGATAACAGCGATCACCGAATCCGGGGTGTGCTGTCATACGGGCTGGATAAATTCACCAACGACAAGTGATTTAGACCGATGGAAGAATTCAAGCAGGTTGGGATTACCGGGCGACAGGGTAAAGCTAATATAGATGGCACCCTGAAACGTCTGGCCGATTTTCTGCATTCGCAGGGTGTAGTTGTATCACTGGATGAGCAATTGTCGGACCTTTTGCCGGGGCATGGTTATCAGGTCTGTGACCGGGCGACCATGGGCAAAACCTGCGATCTGGTTGTAGTGGTGGGTGGCGACGGCAGTTTACTGGGGGCGGGCCGGGAGCTTTCTGTTTATGATGTTCCCGTGGTGGGCGTTAACCGTGGCCGCCTGGGTTTTCTGACAGACGTCTCTCCCGATGAGCTGGAAGACAGCATTGGCGAAATACTCAATGGCCAATACCGGATGGAAAGCCGTTTTCTGCTGGAAGCCAAGGTAGAACGTAACGGCAAAACCATTGGTTGTGGCGATGCCCTCAATGATGTGGTGCTGCATCCGGGCATATCCACGAAAATTATAGAGTTTGAACTGTTTATTGAAGACCAGTTTGTTTATCGCCAGCGTTCTGATGGTCTGATCATGGCTACGCCTACCGGATCAACTGCTTATGCCCTGTCCGGTGGGGGCCCAATCATGCACCCCAAGCTGGATGCCATTGTACTGGTGCCCATGTATCCGCATATGCTCACGAACCGGCCACTGGTGGTGGACGGCAATAGCCAGTTGAAGCTGGTGATACACGAAGGCAATGAAATTCATCCTCGAATCAGCTTTGATGGACAAGTGGATATTGAGCTGACACCGGATGACATCATCCTGATCCGTAAAAAGAAGCAGCAACTTAGACTGCTTCATCCTTTAAACCACAATTTCTACGAAGCCTGCCGATCCAAATTAAGATGGTATCCTAACGAGGGTGCACAGTGACAATTGCAGTCTTGTCTACACTAACCGGTTTGAGCATAACAAGAGTTGACTATGTATAGGGCGCTGGAGCTTCCTGCAGACAAGGATTTGAGTGCACTGTCCTACTTTCTTTATCGGCAGGGAGTGCCGCACAGAATTACCGAAGAGTCCGGTAAGCAGGTGCTGTGGACCCAGAACGAGCAGCAGGGAGAAGCAGTAGAAAAGTTCTATCAGGACTGGCAGTCCGGCGAGTTGGAGCTGGATGTGGCACCTCCCCGTAAAGGGCCTGAAGTTGGCAGTTTTTTCAAAAGTATTCCCTGGAAAAGCTTCCCCTTCACCTTCCTGATTCTGGCGGTTTGCCTGGTGGTGGCTGTGCTGACCCACCTGGGTGAGAATATACAGGCTATTTCCAGCTTCACCTTCGTAGACTTCAAGGTGTCCAATGGCTACATCTACTATGCCAGTCTGGGACATACTCTGGAAAGTCATGAATACTGGCGCCTGATAACCCCGATCTTTATCCACTTCGGGATTTTGCATCTGGTCTTCAATGCCCTGATGTTCTATGTTCTGGGTGGCAGAATTGAGATGCATCAGGGCGGTATCCATCTACTAGGACTGGTTTTGCTGACCGGTGTTCTGTCAAACTTTGCTCAATATGCCATGTCCGATGGCTCGGTGCTGTTTGGTGGTCTGTCAGGCGTGGTATACGGTCTGATGGGGTACAGCATGGTTCGAGAGCGTCTGGACAAGAGCTTCTATATGGGATTGCCACCGGCCATTTACGGATTCATGATTCTGTGGCTGGTGATAGGCTACACCGATATTCTCGGGCCTGTGCTGGGGCAAATGGCCAATGCCGCTCATCTGGGTGGCCTGGTGTCCGGGATTGTATTGGGCGGGCTTGCAGGCTTGATGTTCAAGTCCCGGATTCCACGATAAACGCAAGCTTACAGGTTCTGTCTGGTTAGGGTGTGAACCTGCAAGTAGTGTCCACTATAGTGATTAAAAAGGCATCAAGCAGTGACGAGCGAGAGTGAGTCGCTGTTTTGATTCTGATCTTTTCACTGTTAATGGAATAACTATGACTATTTCGGGCTCACCTCCCCCTTCTTCGCCCCGTAAGTCCGGGCATGTCACAAAAAAACAGAATCCAGGGCAAGCTGCCCGGCAAATATCCCCCGACAAAGTGTTAAATACTCCCGCAGAATTATTCGTGGATCGCTCTTCCCGGTCACTGAGAGATCGAGTAGTACAAGACAGTTCACAAAGAGGTGAGCTGAAGAGAGCTGTTGATGAAGCCATGACGGATTTTCCTGAGCTTCTCTCATCCACCCAATGGAATCCGGCCCTGAAGCTCAAAGACTTGCAGTCTATTGATAAGAGTTGTCAGGAGGTCAGAGAGCAAACTCGTCCCCTGAAGCTTGATTTCCTGGATAAATGTTCTTATTACGTGTCTTGCCAGTGGAATGAAGAAGTTCCTGATCAAGCGCAAGTGGATGCGTACTTTGAGAATCTGGACATCATTGGGGAAACCATCCATAAAAATAAAGTGGCAAACGCTGAAGAGCTGGCCTTAGCGACGGCTATTCATTTAATGAGTGAAGCTGGATTCAAGCAATAAGTGCAAGGTGTTTGTCTTGTGGATGTTGTGGATGTTGTGGACAATGGCTCCGATGAAGTCGTTGCCGATCATGCTTTAGTTCTGGTGGGGGCAAAGCCTGGGGATGTTGAGCTGGATAAGAAACTGAGGTTTTCCGATCTTCCAGACCATGTTCTGATCGTCGATCGCTGGTTGGGCGTTACTTGCTCACCTCAGGAATATTTCTCAGAACGAAGCCGGGTGATGGAGGAGTGGGAGCAGGCAGGGGTACCGGTTCTGGTTTTTTATGAATCCAAACCTGCTGAATTTGTCTCGCCTTTGTCCAAAGATAATGAGCTTCCTGAGGATTCTATATTCAGTGTGATACCACTCAGTCTGGATTGTTATGGTATTTCTCTGGGCGACGATGACCTGTAAACACAATGATCTAAATTGGCTTTCGACGCGTTGAGAGGCTGATCAGGTCGGTAGGTAGCGTGGGGGTGTCAGGAAATACCCTGCTCAAAGCGGAGTCGCTCATCAACCAATGCTGCTCAAGGACACTGGCAATCCAGCTTCGTATATCCGAAGTAGGTTGAAGGTCACGACCCTGGTATAAGTCATCGTCAGAAAGCCCGGGCCACTCTCCCTGAACCTTGCCGCCATTGATAGCGCCACCGGCCATGATCGGTGTTGATGCTGTTCCATGATCGGTACCACCGGTACCGTTAACCTTGACCGTTCTGCCAAATTCAGTGGCTATTATAATTGCGGTGTTATGCCACTGGTCCCCCAGGTTTTTCTGAAGTTCAGCCAGCCCCGAATTCAGTTGCTTGAATTGTCGGTTCAGTCGGGCTGCCTGATTATCATGAGTATCCCTGCCACCCATTTCCAGCATGACGGCATCCGGTGCTTGCTCGCCACTGAGCAGTTTTCCAGCAGCTCTGGCTTGAGCGACAAAGTTACCAGCCCGCTTTTTGCTCATGCTGTCTTCAGCCATGGCGCGGGTTTTCAGCCCTTGCTGAAGGGTTGCCAGTAAAGCAGGGTCTTCTTCGTAGAGTGACAGCAGTTGTTCATAAAAGTCTTCATTGGCTTCCTTGAATCGGGAAGGGTACCAGGTGGTTGAGTGCTCACTTCCACGCAGGCTCAGAGGTAAAGAGTTGGCCACCGCCAGACCGCTCGTGTCTCTGATATCCAGAGCTCTTCCTAACCACCCACTGTCGTGTTGAAACGTTGAAAGCCCGCTTTCCAGAATGTCCTGGCCATCAAAATGAGAGCGTGAGCGGTAAGGTGAGGCAACAGCCACAACCGGAGTCATCTGTTTTTGTTGATACCATTGGTGCAGTGCGGTGAGTTCCGGGTGCAAGGCAAACCCACGGTCTATGGGTAAGGCTTTATCAAGGAGTGGTTCTGTTAATGCCCCCCGCTGTTTCAAAAGGTGTGGGTCAGAAGCCGGAATCACTGCGTGCAATGAATCCATCGCTCCTCTCAGTACTATCCAGACAAGCTTTCTGTCAGAAGAGGTCGAGGGGAGGGCGCCATACAGTGATATAGGCGACAGAGCCAGTCCGGTTCCCAGAATCTTGATTAACTCTCTGCGTTTCATGTTCATCTCCTGAGGAATTCCGGACTTAACAGAAACAGAGCTGCAGACTGTTCACGGCTTTCTGCACCCATCACCCATCGACGGGTTTTAGCTGAGGTCAGGGGGCCAAAATAGTGATCCAGCAACTCCCTGGGTGAAAAGTTGGCAGACTTGAACCGTAGGCTCATCTGATTAATCCAGTCGATGCGTTTCAGCAGTGCACCACTGCCATTCCAGGCATCGGCGGTGTCGTCATATCCCGCAGGTGAACCGGCAGCAAAAGGTTTTTGACCCAGATGATTGAGCAGGTTCATGACTCGCTCGGCTGGTAGTTCTTTGACGTTGGCAACACGCAGGCTGGAAATAAAGAATTCCCGGGGAGTCTTGTACTTTTTAAACTCCGGTTGCCAGGCCTCTGGATGATGAATCAAGGTGGTCATCACCGCATGCAGATTGCCTCTTGTCTTGTTCCAGGTATCAGACAAAGCGGACACCAGAGCTTCAGGAGGTATATCGCTGATGAAGTGTCGGGCCAGTTTAAAAGAAATATGTCGTGCAGTGGCCGGATGTCTGGCCAGATCTTTCAGAATGGCTTCGCCCTGAGCTACGCCTTTTTGGTGGTAGCTTTTCCCCAAAACAGTCCGGGCTCCGGGTTCATGACCGTTAGCCCGATACTTGAAACCTTGTCGTTTATCAGCGGCGCGGGTAATACTCCAGCCGGTGATGGCTTTAGCCAGTTCCTGGATGTCGTTCAGGGTATAACCGCCACTCACACCCAGAGTGTGAAGTTCCAGAATCTCTCTGGCCAGGTTCTCATTAAGGCCTCGTTTGCGCTGCTTGCCTGTCCGTGAGTTGGGCCCAATAGAGCGTTCGTTGTCGAGATAGACAAGCATGGCCGGGTGTTGGCTCACTGCCAGCAGCATATCTTCAAAGTGGCCAATCTGGTGAGGAACTATGGCCTCCCGTTCCAGAGATGGTGCCAGAACCCGCATCCGATTACCCTGGGCACTGACACTGAAATGGTTGGAAAAGAAGTCCAGCAGACGCCAGCTCAGTGGATTCTGGCTGTTGACGGCTTCCATGACCGTGGCTGCCGATTGTTCTATATACAGCTGTCTGGCCGGATTTTCCGGCTTGTCGGCCATGGTGTTCTTGAACGCTTTTTGAGCCTTGCTGAAATCATACAAGGCTCTCATCAGCTCAGCGGAAGAAGGCGGGCGAGAGCGGTAGTGAGGGATCAACAGTTGCTTGACCAGCCATTGCTCGGGATCTTGCCGGATGCGCTCAAGATCTCCGGGTCTGGCTCCCAGGCCAAAACGGTGGGCAGCGATGGCCGTCTTTTCATGTTGATCCAACACGGCTCTCTTTCCTTGCAGGTATCAGGTCTGTCTTGATGCGTTGCTCATGAACTCCAGATGTCTGGAATGAACGTCCAGATGAGTTTCCCGGATCATTGTATCCAGCTCTTCGTCCGACATAAACTGCTCAGAGAATCCCGGCATCACCGGATCCAGATGAAGCTTCGCACAAGCCTTGAACTGCCTTATAAGATCCCTTGGGTTTTCATCGCCCATGGCCACACGAATGGTGGTCAGGAAAATACCGGCCTCTTTCTGGGCTGACTCGTCCATTTCCGAATGAGACGTTAATGCCGGACAGAGTATCAAAGTATTGCTCTGGCCGAGACTGACCATATGGCCAAACGCCGGTTCCAGAGCATCAAAGAAACGAATAAAGGCTTCTCTGGGAATATGGGCCTTTTCCATATCAATACTGAACAGTGGGCTGGGCAGCCCAAGATAGAGCTGCTCTTCTCTCAGGTCTGAATTGGGATGACTGCTCAGGGCGTGACTGTTGACCTGGATCTGCTCATGGGCGTCCAGATAATGGCTGAATACCAGAGTGTTGATGCACTTGGACAGCATTCGGTTTTCCAGGGTTTTCAGACCATTGATGATGTCCAGTGATTTGTCCGCATCCAGAAACGCTCCCTTGATGTAGTAGACGTCCCAGAACAGGGTTTCATCCCAGCGTACGTCATCGCTTTCAGTGTTTTTAGGCAGGAACATACGACGGCTTTCTCCAATAATGCCGCCCGCAGTGGCACTGCCAGAGCCGGAAATATCCTTGGTGTAACTGTGGATGACCCAGTCAGGTCGTTTGCTCTTATCTTTGTTACGCAAAGGGCGATGAAGGAAAGGAGTGGCCAGGGTTGAGTCCAGAGCGACAAGGTAACCTTTCTCATGACTCTGCTGACAGATGCTGGCGACATCAATCACATTGCCGTGGGGGTTGCAGGGGGGATTCCAGGTAAACCAGGATTTTCTTGCCATTCTGCAGGGCCTGCTGATACTTCTTTTCAACGTGCTTGAGTTTCTCTTTGAACGACTCGCTGGAGAATCCGTCAAACCATTCCAGCTGCACTGCCAGACGGTCGGGGCGGGCATAGAAGTCCTGCATCAGCTGGAAAGTACCGCCATAAACATTACGGGAGCTGAGCAGAATGTCACCATGCCTGAGCTGGTTAGCCAGCAGGGCATCAATGGCTGCCATGCCGCTGTTGAAATTCCAGGTCATGTATTCACCGGCATTTTCTCCGGCTTCCAGTGCGGTCAGGGTGTTGGCCAGAGAAATGGAAGTGGGGTTGAGCAGGCGACTGTAGATCGGGTGAGTGCTCTCTTTGCCGTGAAACGCGTCTTCAACCCACTCTGTGCAGGCATAAAGATAAGTGGCGGTTTTAACAACAGCGGGAGTCGCAGAGAAAAGGGCACCAACATTGGCAAACAGTGGGTAATCCCCTTTGACCGCGCGGCTGCTGACATCCATTCCCAGAGCATGGTAATCCTGCTTCATGCTGGGTTGCAGCATATCGATCAGTTTGGCCAGCTGGAAGCAGAGGAACTTTTTGGCATTGAAATGGCTGATTTTGTCCGATTCAGGCAATGAAGCAATGGCCTGGCAAAGATTTTCGAACTGGCTGATGTCGGAGCCCGCCTGATAAAGATTACTGGCGGCGCTAAGTAAAGATTGACCAAAGGGGGTGTCAGGTTGAATACCAAAATGCTGAAGCTGCTCCGTAGCCAGAGCATCGGAATCCTGAGCCCGGGTAGAGTTGCGAACGGGAGACAGACGCTGCATAACAGGAATCTGGTTATCCATACATAGATCCTTTCTATCAAGAAAATGCTCCGGCTTCGTGATACAGAGCGGGTTACATTTTCCGCTTAAGGCTTGTTTTTATTGGGAATTACAGCAAACATCCCGGTAAGGTGATGAAGACTGCGTTTTTTTTGCGCTATGGGCATTCTTCGCTTGTGGCGATTTGGTAGTATTATCCTTTCCTATTTATCAGACCATGTAATGGACGAAAAGCCAATACTCCTGAACATGGCAAACTGTAAGGTTGATCGAATGCAGCTTAAGGACTTTTTGGAGCACATGACTCCGGAAATCTATCAGAACATGAAGCAGTCTCTGGAACTCAGCCGCTGGCCTAATGGAGACAAGCTGGACCCGGAGCATCGGGAAGCCATTCTGGAGGCACTGATTGCCTGGGAGCATGACAACCTGCCGGAAGAAGAGCGCATTGGTTACATGCCTGTGGGCTGCAAAAGTGCACCCAGTCAGGATGAGACTGAATCCACGATTTTGCGCTTTAAGCAGCCATGAGCCAGTAAGAGAGGAGGTACAGAACTTGACTCAAAGCCTGAGTGGCGCACTGCGCAAGATGGAATCCGTGCTGAAGAACGGTCAGCCGGTCGAATATCAGCTGCCTGTAGGCGATGATCTGCTTCCCATGAATGAGCTGATGGGGAAAAAGCTGACCCTGGAATATCAGGGGGCGATCAATTGCAGCCACTGTGGTCGTAAGACCAAGAAAAGCTTCAGCCAGGGTTTCTGTTACCCCTGTTTTAAAAAGCTGCCCCAGTGTGACAGCTGTATTATGAGCCCCGAAAAGTGTCATTATCATGAAGGCACCTGCCGTGATTCGGCCTGGGGCGAACAGTTCTGCATGACCGATCACGTAGTCTACCTGGCAAACTCCTCGGGTTTAAAAGTAGGCATTACCCGTGCGACCCAGGTGCCTACTCGCTGGGTGGATCAGGGCGCGACTCAGGCATTGCCTTTTGTCAGGGTGTCTACACGACTGCAGTCTGGTTTGATTGAAACCCTGTTCAAGGAATTTGTCAGTGATCGGACCAACTGGCGAGCCATGTTGAAAGGGACGGCTGATCCTCTGGATCTCAAAACCCAAGCCGCTGATCTGCTGGATATGAACCGCTCAAGGCTGGAAGCCCTGCAGGAACAATTTGGTCTGCAGGCTATCACTCCGGTGGTTGATCCGGAAATCGTTGATATTCGCTATCCGGTGGAGCAATATCCTGTCAAAGTGACTTCGATGTCCTTTGATAAAAAACCGGTGATTGAAGGTGTGCTGCAGGGAATCAAGGGGCAATACCTGATTCTTGATACCGGTGTGATCAATATTCGCAAGCATACTTCTTATCAGGTCAACGTATCCGTTGCTGCCTGATCAGTATGAAGGGGAAGTCAGGCTTCTGAGGCTCCTCTTCAAATCATTGAGCCAAAAGCTCTAACACTCATACAGCCATGACCGTGTCGTGCCATTAAAACTCAAACAACAAAGGCACGGCCATGGTAAAGGAAGGTTGAAAATGAAAGACGCGCAACCCAGAGCCATTTACCTGAAAGATTATCAGGCTCCGGACTATTGGATTGATACCACCGATCTGACCTTTGATCTGTTCGAAGATCATGCACTGGTGACCTCGGTACTTGGAGTGCGTCGTAATGAAGATCATGGGGACGAAACCCCGGATCTGACCCTGGTAGGCATCGATCTGGAACTGGTCAGTGTCTATGTTGATGGTTCAGAGTTAACGGCTGAGCAGTACATTCTTGGTTCAGAAAGCCTGACGGTGCCAGTGGCCAGCAGGGCGTTCTCCCTGACCGTTGTGACGCGCATTCGTCCTCAGGAAAACACCTCTCTGGAAGGATTGTACAAATCCAACGGCATGTTCTGCACCCAGTGTGAAGCAGAAGGCTTCCGTAAGATCACTTACTATCTGGATCGCCCGGACGTTATGTCCAAATTCACCACCAAAGTGATTGCTGACAAGGGCCGTTACCCCATTCTTTTGTCCAATGGTAACGACATTGCCCGTGGCGAATTCGACAGTGGACGACACTGGATAACCTGGGAAGACCCGTTCAAAAAGCCCAGCTATCTGTTTGCCCTGGTAGGGGGCGATCTGGAAGTGGTAGAAGATACCTTTACCACTATGAGTGGCAAAGAAGTGGCGCTGCGCATTTTCACTGAGTCCCATAATATTGATAAATGCGACCACGCTATGCTGTCACTGAAAAAGTCCATGAAGTGGGACGAAGACGTGTATGGCCGTGAGTACGATCTGGATATCTTCATGATCGTAGCGGTGGATCACTTCAACATGGGCGCGATGGAAAACAAGGGTCTGAACATTTTCAACTCTTCCTGCGTGCTGGCCAGCCCCGATACCGCAACTGACGCCAGTTATCAGCGTGTCGAAGCCATTGTCGCTCACGAATACTTCCATAACTGGTCTGGCAACAGGGTGACCTGTCGTGACTGGTTCCAGCTGAGTCTGAAAGAAGGTTTTACGGTATTCCGTGATGCTGAATTTTCAGCCGACATGAACTCTCGGGGTGTTAAGCGCATTGAAGACGCCACTGTGATGAAGACCGCACAGTTTGCTGAAGATGCCGGCCCCATGGCTCACCCTATTCGTCCACAATCCTTTATTGAAATTTCCAACTTCTACACCCTGACCATTTACGAAAAAGGCTGTGAAGTGGTCCGGATGATTCAGACCATTGTCGGTAAAGATAATTTCCGTAAGGGTTCAGATCTGTACTTTGACCGCCATGACGGTGAAGCAGCTACCTGTGAAGACTTTGTCAAAGCCATGGAAGACGCTTCCGGTGTCGATCTCAGTCAGTTCCGTAACTGGTACAACCAGGCTGGAACACCCGTTATTGCTGTTACCGATCGTTTTGATCAGGACTCAGGTCAGTACTCTCTGACTATTGGTCAGAGTTGCCCGGCTACACCGGGTCAGGACACCAAGCTGCCTTTCCACATTCCTGTGGCGATTGCTCTGCTGGACAGGGAAGGCAAGGCTCTGCCTCTCAACGAAGCGGGCGCGACTGAGCAGCTACTGCATGTCACTGCAGCAGAAGAAACCTGGACTTTCGAGGGGCTGGCTGAAAAACCACTGCCTTCTATTCTCAGGAACTTCTCTGCACCGGTTCGTGTTAACTACGACTACAGCCGTGAAGACTTGGTATTTCTGATGAAATACGACAGCGATGGCTACAATCGCTGGGATGCCGGTCAGCGTCTGGCAACAGCCGTTATTGAAGATCTGGTTAGCGGGCTGCTGAAAGGTGAAGAAGCTGAGATAGATTCAAGACTGATTGAAGCTTTTGGGGTTGTTCTGGCAGATGATAAGCTGGACAAAGCGGTTAAAGAAGAAATGTTGACGCTGCCTTCTCAAGCCAGTCTCGCAGAGCAGGCTGAAGAAATTCATCCTCTAGAGATCTGTGAATCCAGAAGTCGTGTTCGCAAGGCCATTGCTGCTGCACATAAGGACAAACTGCTGGAGCTTTATCATGCTCTGGAGCTGAAAGGTGAATATCGTCCGGATGCTGATGATATTGCCAAGCGTACCCTGAGAAATACTTGCCTCGGCTACCTGGTTGAACTGGAAGACGACAGCCTTCAGCAACTGGCTGAAGATCAGTACAGAAATGCCAGCAACATGACCGATCTGCGTTCTGCAATGAGTGCAGCCATCAACTCCAGCTATCAGAGTCAGGAAACCATTAATTCCCTGCTCAATGATTTCCTGGGTCGTTATAAAGATGACTCAGTGGTTATGGACAGCTGGTTCATGATGCAGAGCGGCAGTCCCTCCTTGGGCACCCTGGAGCATGTGAAGGCATTGCTGGAGCACGAATCCTTTGACCGCACCAGCCCGAACAAGCTGAGAGCGCTGATTGGTGGTTTTGCCAGTGGCAATATGAAGCAGTTCCACTCAGGCACGGGCGAAGGTTATGAATTCCTGGCGGACTGGATCATTACTCTGGATAAACAGAACCCGCAAACCGCATCTCGTTTGATGACACCGCTGACTCGTTGGAAGAAATACGAGCCAGTGCGTCGCGAGTGTATGAGAAAAGCGCTGGAGCGGATCAAGGCTGTACCGGATCTGTCTACCGATATTTATGAAGTAGTCACCAAGAGCCTTTAATTCCCCACCTCTTTCTACCCTGTTTCCATTAAGGAAGCAGGGTAGATCTGGTTACGTACTTATGCCTACCCTTTCCTGTCAGATACTGGCACAATGTCGCTCAATTATAAAAAACTGAACCCGTTTCAGAACAGCAGGATGCAACTTGAGCTCAGGGACAAACGCTCGGAATGATCACCACAGCCAAAGTCTATGGGCGGTAGCGTGCCTGGCTTCAACTCACCGTGAATGCTTCGATCAGTTTGCATGAAAGTTACGTGAATTTAGTTCGTATATGTAGATTTTCTCATAGCTCCCTATCTGATTGATTTTAAACATTAATATTCTAAAAAAGTAAGTATGGGAATATTAAGCGAATAATATACAAATCATGAAATGCGACAGGTTAAATAATGACTATAAAAGTCGGATCAGGCCCGCAGACGCTGGTATTCATGGGGTCTGCTGAAAGTCGTGTTTCCCAGAGATAGTATGTTATGCGACACTTAGTCGCATAAGTAGGCTGTTACATTTAAAGATGTCGTAATGAAAGACCAGACCAGATATGAAATAACATACGGGATTCTAGCTTCGGTCATTTCGATGGTGTCTCTCTTTATTATCGTTACAGTAATATCAGCTTTCTACTTTGGGTTGGATTTTGGTGAACTTATATTCGTTTCGGTAGTTTGTTTTGTTTCTGTCGGCTATACGCTTTTGGTATCTTTGTTCTACGGTACACCTGTATATCTATTTCTAAAGCACAAAGAACTTATGTCCCCTTTGATATTTGCGTCGTTTGGCGCATTTGGCGGGCTAATATTTGGATTGTTTTTTAATGGTATAAAGATAGAGCAGTCGATTGTGTTCATATCTATTGGTACTTACGTGTCATACTTTTATCAGTATGGAGCAAAATTGAGCGTCAAAAATGTAACAAGTTGATGCTGTTCGTTCCGGCAACTGCGTTGCCTCCACCGGACAGTCCGGCTACGCCGGCCTGCCGCAGATCAAGGCGTTAAGCGCTCCCAACCTCAACATCATCCCAAGGAAGAATAAAAATGATATTGGAAACAACTATTACAAAAGAAGAAGCTCTTTTAAAGCTCCGGGAACAAAGCCGAATAGCGAAACCAGTCATT
>NZ_JBPCXO010000387.1:0-1622 GCF_051008435.1 Endozoicomonas sp.
TTCCAAGCACACAGGTCGCCCCGGTTGGCTGGCAGTTTGGAAGGGGTGGGCAAAATTACAGACCTGCGTTGAAGGCTGGCGCATAGCGCGCCAGTTCTTGGGTGTAGAGATGTGATAAAGAGATAGGTTCATGGGGGAGGTGTTAAAGAACGACAGCTTTGAAGCCCGTAGCAGCATCTTCTCCACACCGTCTTCCGGCAGGTTCATAGCCTTCACTTTTTCGTGCTGGACGACCACTGCATCTTTGGTGGGTTCCAGCACGCATTCCAGACGGCGCAGCAGGGTGAACGGCAAAATGATGCGCCCATACTGGGACTGCTTGAAATCGCCTCTCAGAAGGTCGGCTACGGACCAGATGAAGGCGGCAAGGTTGTTGGCGGTATGGGTGTTGGGCATGAGGGTAACCGGTAAGGCAGACATCCGGAGTAGCTGTCGATTGTCAAAGACGGGATTGCCGGATCAGACTGCTTGGATTGATTAATTGGATGTAGATTACAGGAAAGGGAGAGGGGTTTGAATGGTGTAGGGGCTATTGTCATCACTGGAACATAAGGCGTTCGGTATACGAAGTAAGATGGTTGTCTTATTTGTGTCTTGTTTGCTGACAGAATTTGTTTCATGGTTGAACTTGGTCGTGTAAGGACAAGAGTAAAGGATTATGAACAGTCTTGATGCTTTAATTGAAGAGCACTGTACAGATATGGAGTATGTGGAATATACAAGTCAGTCGTCAGGAAGGCTTTTAACTGTGCTTAAACCTGATGAGCCTGGCTCTGAGCCTTTTGATTCTTTGTATCGAAGACATATGGAGCGTTGTATTGATAAGAAACGGTTTCTAACGAGGCTGCGTACTAAATACATTGATACACCTGATATTGTTCAACAAATAGGGTATGAGCTGCGGTCAGTGGAAAGGTTTATGGATTTGAATAACCTCCGATCAGAGCCTGCCAGCAAAAAACTTTCCGAAAATATTCATGCCTGGATTCACTTGCTTCCCTGGCTCAATCGTGAGCTGGTTTTTCTGGATGCCCAAAAGGTTGACTATAAACCGAAGAGAACCAAAGAAAGAAAACTAGCACTTAAAAATTCAATAGCAGCCATCAAGCATGATTATGCTTCTCAGACTGATGTTCAGAAGTTGCTTCGGCTGGCTGGTCCGAGGCCGCATGCAGGGCAGGGCAGGGCGAAATACATAAAAAACAGGAGTTTTCGTACATCATGCTAAGAGTACGTGAGGTACTACAAAACAGAGGGAAAAAAGGATCTCCAGCCGAATTTGTTCAGTTCATCCAGCGCCTTCAAAGAAACCGAGAGTTGGGGATAGTGGATAAAAAGTTCGAACTGCTTGAAGGCTATGAATTTTCTTATTCTAAAGGTGAAAACAAGATTTTCTTTACTGATATGTACAGTAACAGGGTATCTAAAAGTGCAACGTCACTTAATCAAATATTTTACAGAAAAAGACTACCTGAAGAGTTGAATGTTGATTAATAAATGGTAACTATTCAGCACCCAGCAAAGGATGATTACCATAATTCTTCAGAGCTATAAGCAGAGCTTCGAAAATATTCTGACCCTGCTTTCTCGCCGATGACACATAACTTCGTATCCGACAGTAA
>NZ_JBPCXO010000388.1:0-1759 GCF_051008435.1 Endozoicomonas sp.
AGAAAGAACGGCCCAATTATTCGATGAATTCGATTAAATAGGTCAACTATTCTCACGAATCCATCGAATAATTCGACTCGTTCTACTGAAATTTATGCTCGAAAGCATAAGTCCGACAGGCTCCTAGCCCTGGTATTTGTGAAGGACTTCAACAATTTCCACCTGATAATCCTGATACCAGAGTGTTTTTCCTTTTTGCTGGGCCGCCAGGTGCTCAGGATTATTCTTCCAGGCTCGAATACTCTCTTTGTCGGGCCAATAGGAGATGGCCAGCTCCTGATCACCCTCGCTATTGGCTATGAATTCAATACAGCCATACTCGTTCAGAGCCAGCTCACGCATACGCTGGGCCAGTTGGCTGTATTCCTGGTCCAGCTTTTTGAGGGTGGCTCTAAAAATTACAGCGTACATGGTTAATCCCTGGTTGCAGATGACCGGTGATCAATGGTCGGATGGCATGGAAACAAAGCCGGGTAAAGAACGAATGCGCTCTATCCAGTTTTGAATACCAGGATACTGTGACAGATCAAAACCGCCTTCATGAGCGACATGAGTGTACCCGAACAGAGATAGGTCAGCTGTTGTCAGTTGCTCTCCAGTCAGAAAAGGACTTTGCGAAAGCTGCTGTTCCATGACCGTCAGCGCTTTATGGCCACCTTCCTGTTTGTTTTCGTATTCGTCACGTCGATGTTCAGGCAGGCCCAGATACTTATTGATAAACCGGGCTACAGCCACATAGGGCTCATGGCTGTATTGTTCAAAAAATTGCCATTGCTGGATTTTGGCTTGCAGAAAAGGATCAGCAGGCAGTAGTTCAGAATCTCTGGCCAGGAAGTTCAGGATGGCATTGGATTCCCAGAGGCAACGGCCGTCATCCAGCTCAAGCAGAGGGATCTTGCCATTAGGGTTTTTAGTGAGAAAGTCCGGAGTCCGGGTTTCATGATTCAGAATATCGATGACGACCCATTCATGATTCAGGTCGAGCAGGGCTGTCAGCAGTTTGATCTTGTAACAATTACCGGACTGGATATCGCCATATATCTTCATGCTTCAACGTACTCCCTACAAATAGTTTTAGGCTCTTTATGGATTCCGGGCTTTTCTTCACTTTTCAGAAGAAAACAAAGGTCTGCAAAAGCGACTTTTTCGGCTGCTTGATTGTGAAGCATTGGTTCGTAGCCGAGCAATATCGGATTATTGTCTTCTACGAACTTTATACCGCTAGCAAAGTCACGGCAACTTATGAAAACTCCATAGTCATACGGATCAGTTGATAGATCATAGTTATGATGGTCAGATAGTTTTTCCATTATGTTGAAAAAAACTGGTGAGCCTTCAGGGCTAGTCAGGTAATGACACAACAAGGATTGCAAACCAAAATTCTTTAAAGATTGCTTGATATCTCTAAAGAATGTAAAACCAGCTTTTGCAGCTAGATTATGTAATGTCGGCTCTACCTCTTGCATATAATTTTGCTGAAAGCCATGAGAAATGGTTTTTTGTTCATAGAGAGCTTCTAAAATAGAGCAATAATGCATGGCCCAGTAAGCATTCATATCGCTATAAATACCAGGCTTTATTATCTCAACTGTTTCTTTATTCATATGCCTAGTTTTAGTTTGATTCTGAGCTCATAACGCCAACTTCAGCCGCGCCGCCGAAGGCGGCGTCGGGTGGCGAAGCCACGAACTGGAAGCATTTGTTAGGTGCGCTTACTTACTCGTTACCTTTATTTTGAACCATGAGGATATTTATTTCT
>NZ_JBPCXO010000389.1:0-31419 GCF_051008435.1 Endozoicomonas sp.
CCGGTTTGAGACAGTTTTTATGATTATTTGAGGCGAATAGCGAGCTATTCAACGAAAAGAATCATAAAAAATGGCCAAATCCGGCTTTTTCGCAGTAGGTCAGTGGTAAGTCCGACAGGCTCCTAGCGAATGACCCCCACTCTCCCGGGGCCATTCGAGCCATAGCCCCTCTGTCAAACCTGAAAGAATTTGAACAGGCCTTTGGGCTTTCTCCAACAGACCCAATGGTCAGACCCGATCACTTGAAAATTCAAATATGGTAAATAAACCCCTATCCCAGTGAATAACTATGGAGTAGGGGTAACTGAATGGTTACGGCTTAGTTAATTTTCTGAAGTGTTCTCGTTTCAGTAATGCCGTTATGGTATTTTTTGCTCCTTTGCTTTCAAGCTTGCTGACCTTGATTGTTCTACCTGTCGTGTACGCTTTACTCTGCAGGAAAACCCAGGCGCCAGAGTTCATTACAAAACAGCTGGAATCTCAGACGAGCACTATGAAGCAGGCTGCTTAAACCACTTACAGTAGTAACAGCATCGAATGAATATGTCCGATTGTCATTTATTAGCCGATTACTCTCTGGAAATTATCGCCAGAGAGGCTGCCACTGTTGCTCAGGCAAAAGTTCAGCTGGCCACCAGTACAGAAGTTAAAATCGCCTATCTCGGCAGTGAGACTCTGGAGCAACGCCTGCTTGCCATTGAGGCCTTAGCGGCCAACCAATTGAATCCGATGCCGATCATTTCTTCCCGACGACTGGATTCAGCCACCGCTCTGGAGACTTATCTGGCAGAAGCGAAAAAGGTGGCGAACATCGACCGTGTCTTTGTGGTGGGTGGCGATCCCGCCAGACCACAAGGACCTTTCTCTGATTCACTGGAAGTAATTATTGCTGATCGCCTACAGTCGTTTGATATCACCACAGTCGGTATCGCCGGTTATCCTGAGGGCAATCCGCATATCCCCAATGACGTACTGGAAGACTATCTGAAACGTAAATATGAGGCATTAACTGAGCGTGGCTTTAACGTCGAGATCACGACTCAGCTGTCATTCGATGCGCAAGCTGTTATTCGCTGGATTGAGCAGATTCGCCGCGATGGTATTGAGGCGCCAATTCGGGTGGGTATTCCTGGACCCACAACGCTGACAGGCCTGTTAAAATTCGCCAAACAGTGTCGGGTTAGTACGTCGTTAGGCTTGATGAAACAATATGGCTGGAAAGTCACTTCATTGATAGCACCGGTCGGTCCGGAAGCCTTTGTATTGGCATTAAAGCAAGGGATTGAACAAAAAGGTTTAACCGGTATACACCTGCACATTTATCCCATGGGCAACTTAACGGGTGCGGCAAAATGGGCCAGACAACACCTGTCTTCTGACAAACGTTAAGTTCAATCCGGCAACTTCCATAACGGTGGGAGTTGCCATTCGATAATCACAAAATGATCATCCAGACTCCCCTATTCAATCAGGCATTGTTCAGGAAGCCACTTTACGACCCGGTAAAATGATGTCTTCCATTCGCTGGGGGAAGTCACCGACCTGGCGGTCACTAAAATAATGGCGAAGCGTTCGGCTGATGGTATTAAAAGCCATTTGATCCCATGGAATTTCATCTTCACTGAACAGAGCCACTTCTTCACTCTCTTCACCCGCGCTGAATTCCGGTTTATCCAGGTGAGCCAGAAAAAACACAGAGAGTTGACCAACATGGAGGATATTGAACAGGGTGTAGAGTGATTCAATCGTCACCTCAGCCCCAGCTTCTTCCACGGTTTCCCGAAGAGCCGCCTGTTCCAGAGTTTCTCCTAACTCCATAAAACCACCGGGTAAGGTCCAGTAACCCTTTCGAGGTTCAATAGCCCGCTTACAAAGGAGCACTTTACCTTCAAACACCGGTAGACAACCCGCAACGATTAACGGATTTTGATAGTGAATTTTGCCACAGTTGTCACAAACATCACGCAGCCGGTTATCGCCCTGGGGAATTTTCTTACTGACCTTCGCTCCACAATCACTGCAGAAATTCACTGTCATTCCTTCTAACCATGAAATTCTTTCTTTCACCTTAACTCGATTATTACCTGAAGTCACTCCAATAACAGCTTGAAGAAACTCGATCTTTTTAACCTGAATCGCTTTGAAATCGGAACATGATGCTGACCCCCTATTTTAATTTTTAACAACCTGGTTAACGGTGCTTACATGGCATACAAAATGCACACCATTTCTTTACCAGACTGATCATGCAGCAAAAAATATCTGTGTTATGATCATTTAAAGCCCGAAAAAACAGCCTTGCACCAGCAGATGCACAGCCCGGCCCTAAGTATCCCGACAGGCAGGGTATGACTGGTCACCAGGGCGATAATAATAATTTTCCAACGGCGCCCTTTTTCAATGTCATCTTTTTCTCAGTATCTGAATGACGCCGTGGAAGCCTGAGATTCCCGTGTTATATGTTGATTACAGAAATTGAACAAAGGCTACGCAAACATAAGCCAAGAAGTATAGACACCTCTCTCCCGGAAGCCGCTGTACTGGTTCCCCTTGTGACCAACAATCAGGGCCAGGCTACTGACGTCATCCTGACCCGAAGGGCCACACACCTTCATAAACACAGTGGTGAAGTGGCTTTTCCCGGTGGCAAACGAGAAGATCAGGATCAAAACCTGATTCACACCGCCCTGAGGGAGTCAGAAGAAGAAATTGACCTGAACCCTGCTTCTGTCCAGATACTGGGCACCATGGGCCCGGTCATTTCGCGGTTTGGGATCAAGGTGATCCCCATCATTGGCTCCGTCCCAGAAGGCTTGTCACTGAACGCCAACGTGGAAGAGCTGGATCGTATTTTCACAGTACCACTCGACTTTTTCATCGATCAGAACAACCTCCAGTTTGACCATTGGAGTATGAACGAGAAAAGCTACTCCATGCCCTCCTACCAGTTTGGTGAATATCTGATTTGGGGACTGACAGCCATCATGCTGGTTGAGTTTCTGAACGTGGGATTGAACACCACCATTCCTCTGGATGCCCCACAGTTTCATGTCAGCCACAGTTATCCGCAAACCCGCTATCAATCCGATAGTCGGCAGCCAAAACCCAATCAGAGAAATAAAGCAGCCAACACATGATTTACACACTGAAGGAACGACAGATCACCCTGGAAGGTGATGAACACTTTATAGCCGACAACGCAACCCTGATAGGCTCGGTTCACCTCCAAAACAAGACCAGTGTCTGGTTCAATGCGGTGATTCGCGCAGACCATGAATCCATTACCATTGGTGAAGAAAGCAACATTCAGGATGGAGCCGTCCTCCATGCTGACCCCGGTTTTCCTATTGTCATGGGAAGAGGCGTCACAGTAGGTCATAAAGCCATGATTCACGGCTGCACCATTGGTGATCATTCCCTGATTGGTATCAACGCAGTGGTGCTTAATGGGGCAAAGATTGGACGTCACTGTATTATTGGTGCCAATGCACTGATCACAGAAAACACGGTGATTCCTGATGGTGCCGTAGTGATGGGGTCACCAGGTAAAGTCGTTAAAACACTGGATGCAGAAAAAAGAAAACAGCTGGAACTGGCCGCTCTTCAATACGTTCATAATTTGTCGTATTTTAACGAGCATCTGGAAGTGGATAAACGCTTCCAGTAATCACCGTTGATGAGTAGACATGCTGAAGTTAAACAGGCTGCACCACATAGCCATCATTTGTTCTGATTACCAGAAATCCAAAACATTCTATATCAACACTCTCGGATTCAGGCTTTTAAAGGAACACTGGCGGGAAGAAAGGCAGTCCTGGAAGCTGGACCTGGCTTTAGGCTCTGATTATCTGATCGAACTGTTCTCTTTCCCTGCCCCACCTGATCGCATGACACAACCGGAAGCGGCAGGTGCTCGTCACATCGCTTTTGAAGTCGATAATCTGGCGGAAGCAGTGACCCAACTGGAAGAAAAAGCAGTTTCTGTTGAGCCCATAAGAATCGATGAATACACCGGCAGGCGCTTTGCTTTTTTTCAGGACCCTGACGGCTTACCTCTGGAACTCTATGAAGCGGACAAAAGCTGAAAGCTGAAAGCTGAAAGCTGAAAGCTGAAAGCTGATCAGGCAGTGAATATTTTCACTGCTTTCACCCTGTTATCTTTGACCTGGAGAATCTCAAAGCGGTATTCGCCTACCTTGAGACAAACGCTGGACTCAGGAATGAATTCCATGATTTCAGTGATCAGGCCATTAATGGTTCGTGCATCTTCAGTGGGTAATTTCCAACCCAGAGAACGATTAATGTCTCGAATAGAAGCGGAGCCATCAATAATGTAGCTGCCGTCTTGTTGAGGGGTAATATCCGGACTGGAGTCGGACACATCGGTGGTAAAGTCGCCGACTATTTCTTCCAGAATATCTTCCAGAGTCACCAGACCAAGAATATCGCCATATTCATCAACAACCAGTGCTACCCGTTCTTTGGATTTTTGGAAATTGAACAGCTGGGTATGTAACGGCGTACTTTCCGGAACATAATAAGGCTCTGTTGTTTCCTGCATCAAAATCGCTTTGTTCACTTCTTCCTGGCTGAGCAATCGGGCGACTTTCCTCATGTGCAGCATGCCCACAAGGTTGTTTACATCTCCACGAAAAACCGGAAGCCGCGTGTGCTGACACGCTCTCAACTGGTCCAGAATATCTTTGATGTCATCATCAATATCAATTCCGATAACTTCATTGCGGGGTACCATAATATCATCGACCCGGACGTTCTCCAGATCCAGAATTCCCAGCAACATCCCCCGTCTTTTTTGCGGCAGTAACATGCCAGGATCAGTCACAATGGTGCGTAATTCTTCTACGTTCAACTGATCTTCTGCAGCCTGACCCGGCTTGATTCCAAAAGGCCTTAACAGGAAACTGCAAACCCAGTTTAATACCACCACCAGTGGGTAGAAGAGTTTCAGCAATGGCGTGAGAATAAAGGAAGCGGGAAAGGCAATTTTTTCCGGATAGAGCGCGGCCACCGTCTTGGGTGTCACTTCACCAAAAATCAGAACCACTACCGTCAACCCCAGCGTTGCAATAGCAATACCGCTATCACCCCAGAGTCGAACCGCCACCAGAGTAGCCAGCGCAGAAGCGAGAATGTTGACGAAGTTGTTACCTATCAGAATCACACCAATCAAGCGGTCAGGCCGTTCAAGCAACCGATGCGTTCTTTTGGCCGCTGTGTGATTCTTGCGAACCAGATGACGAAGGCGATAGCGATTGAGGGCCATCATGCCGGTTTCCGAACTGGAAAAAAAAGCCGACAGCAACATTAAAAAAGCCAGAACGGCCAAAAGAAGACTGGTGGATGCTTCACTCAAGACTGAAATCGCCTGTTCAGATTCTGATTATCAAACCAGTGATCATAACGTTTAGTCCTGTGAACCCCAAACACTTTTATTTTTCTTCCTGACTTATATAGAGCAGAGTCAGTAAAAACAGGGTAGCCACCCGAAACCCTGGCTGAATACCATTCCAGCTCCGGGACTGCCAAGCCAGGAACCATTCCCCTGAAACGCCCATAAAAGCCAGAAACCAGAGTAAAACACCCAAGGTTAATCCAACCAGCGCCAGACTTTTACTTTCATGAAATTCCGAGTTTTTTAGATTCAGAACCATACGAAAGCCCCCTATCCAACATAACAGTGCGATCACTGTTTCAGCTGCGATAATCAGATTGTATATAAGCTTCCATACGCCGGGATTATGAACTGCACGCCAACCAGCCTGAACACCATTGCCTGTCGTATCCATAGACAGCACATGCTGGACGTAAAGGTAATTGCTCGGGTAATCCACCAGATTATTAAACACAACTAGAGAGCTAAAAAAAGCAGCTGCAATCACCAGAAGCGTTTTACTGAGTTTAATGGTCATTATCATTTTCATAGCCACAAACAATAGACAGGCTTATGCAGATCTCAAGCGGCAAGGATCACAGGGTTAATAAAAAGATGGAAATCGCGGAGGAATGAGGAGCAGGAATCACGCCTTGCTCCGGAAGACATTATCGAACCAGAATAAAGTCCACTACGGTTCGCCAGCCAAAATAGGCCACCAGCAAAAGAATAAAGCCGGCCACTGTCCAGCGCATGGCTTTTTGGCCGCGCCAACCATTAACCCAGTGCCCTATTAACAAAGTGCTAAACAACACCCAGGCCACCAGAGAGAGTACCGTTTTGTGGAGCATCTCTTTGGCAAACATATTGTCGATATACAAGAAGCCCGAGATCAGCGACAAAGTCAGCAGAATCACACCCACAGAAAGAAATTCAAAAAACAGCTTTTCCATGGTTTGCAAGGGTGGCAGCGCCTTCAGCAAACGCTTCTGGTTATGACTTCTGAGTTGCTTTTCCTGATAGGCCAACAACAGAGACTGACAGACAGCCATCATGAGCAAGCCATAGGCCAACACCGACAAGAGCACATGAACAACCATCAGTGTGGGTGACTGGAATATATGTTCCACCGGCGCCAGCCAGGCCACCAGCACAGAAAGAATGGTGAAAGGCAGAATAGTGACCAGCAGGCTCTCAGAGGGCTTTCGCAAACTGCTAAGCAGCACCACTAGAGTTACCATGAGCGTCGTCAGGGAACTGATGGTCAGAATGCCAAGGTTGGTTCCCTTGTCGGTATGAATGGAAAAATAGAGCGAAAAAGTATGTAGAAGAGCTCCGGCAGTAGTAGCCAGCAACACCACATTTCTAGCCCCACCACGACCCGTAATTCTTCCCCATTGACAGACCATTCCCACTGCATAAAAAACAATGGCCCCGATACTGACGAGCATGACATTCATTGAATCTGTTATAACCTCCATCTGAAATTTTCCTGATTACAGACCTGTTAAAAGCCATATTTAAGAGCAGAAACAGGGTGAGCCAGAGGGATACCAGGAACTTTTCTATTCTATAGAGAGTGAGTTTGTCATATCCAGCGTATGGACACCATGGCCGGGCACAAATTTCATCGATGACCCATAGGAAAAGTCGAATCCACGCTTATCAGGACCGACTGTGCTGACGAAACACCCTCTTGCCCAAAAGTGCTCACCAGAAACATTTTGCTGCCTACCTTTGAAGTGCCTCGCAATAGCTATTGCACACTTTTCTTTCAGATAACCACCGACGTAGGAAACAGAATATTTTGGTGGAATACTGATGCAAATATGTACGTGATCTCGCATCAAGTGCCCTTCTACAATTTTACACTCTGTTCGCTTAGCAAATTTGTGGAATATTGTTCCCAGAAACTGTCTCAAGCTTCACGGCAGTTCCAAGGCTTGATGCTCAGTCTGGCACAAGATCAGGTACTCCCCTCCCCCATGGAATATTTGAATCAGGTTCGACCGCTTCATCTATTAATCAGACGCTAACCCAGAACCTGCAGGGCACAAAATCTAATAAGGTTGAAGCTATAACATATGCAAATTACATTATTGGTGAATACAGCGAATCTACTGACAGTGCAGTTTGACAATGCGTTAAAGACAATGCGTTAAAGACAATGACATTGAGAGACTGAGAAAGCTGACTCTTTCTTTCCCACCACACACATCTGTTAATACTCATAACCAAACTGCCAGAATTACTAACCACCCGGAACCAAACGTCCTCCCAGGACACCAACAGTTATCAGGAAAATCATTTTTGGAAGGAGTCACTTATGTTTGGAGTAGGATCAAGAGAAGGAACCACTCAAGGTACTCTAAATCTGTCTGAATCAGATACAGGCAGCAATCGCCTCTACTGTAATGAAGATTTACCACTTACTTCTTCAGATCAGCCTTTAAGCTCTCCCTGCGGATCAGACAAATCGGTGCAGACCATCCCACAGAGCTCTCTGCAGAAACTTATACCCGCATCATTGCCCTTAGCGCGCCAGCTAACGGCTCCCGAACCCTGCCCTTTTGAGTGTCATATCGATAAAGTAGTACCTATCATTCAGCACCTGAACCTCTACGGCTACATATCTGAGTTATGCCCTGATGGCATTAGATACAATGAATGCCCTGCCTTGTATGAAGTGCTCGTCACTCAAGCCAACCTGCTGATCAGGATGAACCAAGACGCCGCCGTAGAACAGTTACAGCAAAGCCTGACACCAGAGGAATTTGATCTTCTGGCTAGCATTCTGGATAACACAGAGAAAGCTGCATCAGTAAGCGCCGGAGAAAAACACCACTTAATCCCTATGATCTATCTGGCTAAAAAACTTATGGAGCAAATCATAGAAAAACAGAACCAGCTGATGGTGCATATCGAGCTCTCATACCACTGCGCCAAAGCCTTTCTAAATCTTCTAAGTAAATCACCTGAAGTCCTGTTGAGAGACTATATCGATTACATTAATATCATTCACGACCAGAACGTGCAGCTTGCGGCTCAGCAACAGGCGATACCAAGATCGGCCCAACCCGTGCACGGACAACAGCAACTTGCAACCGAGCAGCTTTTCTCTGACAGTGAGAGCGAATATGACAGTGAGAACACCTTAAGTGCAACCTCTCCTGCATCACCAGTATCCGAAGAACAAACCTCACCCGACATTTCAAAGAAAGACACTGATTCTCTTACGGCCAGTATTGAAATACCTATTCTTTCCCCTGTTGTATCAACCAGCAGCAAACCAGAAACACCTGAATCATCTGAGACAAAGTCAGTGTTCGACACAACAATTTCAGCAGAACATTCAGAAACACTCCCCATTCAACTGAGGCTGCCAGAAGAAGCCCATCGCAAACTAAAATTAGAAGCCCATCGCAAACTAAAATTGAAACGTCTTGAGCAACTGCAAGACATTCTGGTCAGACACAGCCAAAATTCATGCAAACGCAACACACTGGAAGAGCTGAAGTTAAAACTGACCAAAAAACAAAAAACGGTTTTTGAACAACCCAACACACCCATAAAGCTGAATATACCCGAGCAAGTGCACTTCTGCCACACCCTCGCACAGGCACTCGAGGCCGACTCTTCAGAAGAACAATGGGATGACTTCTTCAGCGAGATGGGGAGAATGAGCGATATTTACTACTCATTGGCAGCAACTTCAATGACTGATCTGATCACTGAACTAAGAACGGTTTGAGCAAATTTATTGGAAGTCATGTTTGCTCTTCTCTGTGGACCATCACGCAAAACGATTCAGAGGTAAAAGCTGGTCATTTTTACTACAGAAATACCTTTAAGATCACTGAAGGTCAGTATGATTTCCTGGAATCTCGCTTATTCAAGCACCACAGCCAGGTGGTGATCGACCTGGATGAATTGAATCTTTATAGCGCGCCTCACCCTGACCGTTGAATAAGCAGTAACGCTGACGCTGCCCCTTTTGCCCGAGATTGGATATAATGGTTCCATCTATGAATTTATGACCCGTTTCAATTGAAGATATGTGCAGTAACAACCTCATATCCACGGGGAAACGGGTATACACCTTACTTTAAGGTTTTTCCAAGGTAACCTGGATGTTCGAGAATTTAACCGAACGCCTGTCGCAGACGCTTCGCAACGTCACCGGCAAGGCGAAACTGTCTGAAGACAATATTAAAGAAACCCTCCGCGAAGTCCGTATGGCTCTGCTGGAGGCGGACGTTGCCTTGCCAGTGGTCAAGGAGTTCATCAGCCGAATCAAAGAACGGGCTGTTGGCCAGGAAGTTCAAGCCAGCCTGAGCCCGGGCCAGGCTTTCGTCAAGATCGTTCAGGCTGAACTGATCGAGGTGATGGGTGCAGCTAATGATGAGCTGAACCTGGCGACCCAGCCACCTGCTGTCCTGCTGATGGCCGGTCTGCAGGGTGCGGGTAAAACCACCTCTGTTGCCAAACTGGGTAAATTCCTCAAGGAACGCCACAAAAAATCGGTTCTGGTGGTCAGTGCCGACGTCTACCGCCCTGCGGCTATCAAACAGCTGGAAACTCTGGCAGCTGAAGTGGATGTGGAGTTTTTCCCATCCAACAACCAGCAAAAGCCGGTTGATATTGCCACCGCTGCTATTCAGGAAGCCCGTCTCAAGCACATCGACGTAGTTATTGTCGATACCGCTGGTCGTCTGCACATCGACAGCGACATGATGGAAGAAATCCAGGAACTGCATGGCGCGATTAATCCTGTCGAAACCCTGTTTGTGGTTGACGCCATGACTGGTCAGGATGCTGCCAATACCGCTAAAGCCTTTGGTGACGCCCTGCCTCTGACAGGTGTTATTCTGACCAAAGCGGATGGTGACGCCCGAGGTGGTGCGGCACTGTCGGTTCGTCATATTACCGGCAAGCCCATTAAATTCATCGGTGTCGGTGAGAAAACCGATGCTCTGGATCCTTTCCACCCTGATCGTATCGCCTCCCGAATTCTGGGCATGGGTGACGTTCTCTCCCTGATCGAGGAAGCAGAACAAAAGCTCGACAAGAAGAAGGCCGACAAACTTGCCAACAAACTGAAAAAGGGCAAGGGTTTTGACCTGGAAGACTTCCGTGACCAGCTTCAGCAAATGAAGAAAATGGGCGGTCTTGCGGGTGTGATGGACAAATTACCGGGTATGCCAGGGATGCCTTCCAATATGGCTGGCCAGGTGGACAACAAGGTTTTTGTCCAGATGGAAGCCATCATTAACTCCATGACTCCGGCGGAGCGCTCAAATCCGGATATCATGAACGGTTCCCGCAAAAAGCGTATCGCTTCAGGCTCTGGCACCCAGATTCAGGACATCAATCGTCTGATCAAGCAGCACAAGCAGATGAGTAAGATGATGAAGAAAGTCACCAAGAAAGGCGGCATGAACAAACTGATGCGCGGTCTCGGTGGCATGAAAGGTCAGATGCCCGGCGGTGCTGGTGGCATGGGGGGAATGCTACCTCCCGGCGGCGGCAAGAAGTTTCCCTTCTAAAACAAGCCCCTTGATGTATGGCCAGCTTACCTGAAGCTGGCCATAATCGAGTTTCAGCCGTCTTTGCCTGCATAACTTTCATAGAAATGTGACATCAACTCTTCATCGCTTCTCACTGACTTCAGAGCACTCCAGAGTTCCCCCTGCTTCTCTTCTGTCATCTCGCTTTTGTGGGAAAAAGTCAGAAAATAATCTTTAGCTTTGAGTTTGACCGTCTGAATCTGGTATTGCCCTTTCAAAAAGCCATCATTAACAGCCAGCTCGTTGGCAATACTCCCCAGCAAAGCCGCAGACCCGTTTTTCTGTTTCACCAGACTCAACAGCGCGGCCCGATCACTCGCAAAACTGGCCTTAACCTCTACCCCTGTTTTGCCCAGATCACTGGCAATGGAGTAGGATCTGGGCACACGTACCGGCTCTGGCAGACTGGAACTATCACCCTTGAATACATACCGGCTGCCCAGCGGAGTGGCAATCACATAATCCACCAGACTCATACTGAAAGGAGATGGCTTGCCAGAGGTGGCATCGGAAGGATAATGCATCCACTGGGCACGCTCCTCTTTATACGACGCTCCTAGAATACCATCCACCTGACCTTTTTTTGCCAGTCTCAGACAGCGGGTCCAATTAGCCGGCCTGATCACAAACCGAGTATTGGTTCTCAGCCCAACTTCTTTGATCATGTCAACAAACAGACCCTCTGCCCGGTAGTCCTTCAGAAAGGTAAAAGGAAACCAATAGGCTTTATCACTGCAGAGTGTCACCGTCTCCCGGGGAGCAGCCTGAACCGAACTACTTAACATGGGAAGTAGTACAGCGAGGAACAGCAGATGCTGCCGATACGACTTCATGTCGATTCTCCATTTTTTTCTTTATTCTCAGGAAGCTCAGACACCCTTTATTTCCGTGAAACTAATTTTCACTCCCTAGGAGCCTGTCGGACTTAGCCGACCGTAGCGAGGAAAAGTCCGGTTTGAGACAGTTTTTATGATTATTTGAGGCGAATAGCGAGCTATTCAACGAAAAGAATCATAAAAAATGGCCAAATCCGGCTTTTTCGCAGTAGGTCAGTGCTAAGTCCGACAGACTCCTAGAGAACGAAAAATAGTTTCAGTCGATCAAGGCTGATTTATGACGTAAAGCACTTATAACGTCGTATTTTTTCTGTGCCTGAATTTGAAGGTGGTAAAAGGTACGGATTTTTATTGCATATGTAAAAGGAAAAGACTCTAATATCGTCCGTTTGATCGTTGCGCTATCAAGAATTAGCAAAAAAACATCCAAGAAGAACAATAATTTGAAAATGGAGTACACAATGAAGCTCAGAAAACGCGCCTGCACTCTGGCTTTATCCATTGCAGCAGTTTCCTTCAACGCCATGGCCGATGCTGACAAAGCCAAAAACATCATCCTGATGATTGGTGACGGCATGGGCCCACAGCAGCTCAGCATGCTTGAGAGCTACGCCCGCCTGGCCCCCAGCTCAATCTACAAAGATGGTAAGACGGCCATGGCCACCTTGTCCAATGCCGGTACCGTTGGTTTGTCTATGACATACCCTCATGGCTCCGTTGTCGTAGATTCTGCCAGTTCTGCCAGCCAGCTGGCGACCGGTAAAGCGTCTCCTTCTGAAGCTATTGGCCTGGACCACGAGGGCAACCCGGCAGAGACCGTTCTTGAAAAAGCCAAGAAAATGGGTAAAGCAACAGGCCTGGTTTCCGACACTCGCCTCACTCATGCAACGCCTGCCTCTTTTGCTTCGCACCGTGCTCACCGTTCCATGGAGAACCAGATAGCTGAAGACATGCTGGCAACCGGAGTCGACGTCATGCTTTCCGGCGGAATTCGTTACTGGATTCCAAAAGCTGTGAACGACAAAGGACAGGTATACCAGGATCTGGTGGCTCTGAGCGAAGGTGATGTAAAAATAAAATCCAAGCGAAAAGATGAGCGCAACCTGGTGCTTGAAGCCAAGGACGCCGGATACCATCTTGCGTTCAACCGCAAACAGCTGGAAGCCGCCAAGGGTGACAAAGTACTGGGTCTCTTTGCCTATTCCGGCATGCTGGATGGCATTGCTTACACCCAGACCAAAAACAGTTCTAAACGAACAGAACCTACCCTGAAAGAAATGACTCTGAAAGCTCTGGACGTTCTTTCCAGAGACAAGGACGGTTTTTTCCTGATGGTCGAAGGTGGTCAGATTGACTGGGCGGCACACAATAATGATGCCGCTACCATGCTGCACGAACTGCTGAAGTTTGATGAAGCCGTTTCTGCGGTTTACGAATGGGCCTCAGACCGTGATGACACTCTGGTTGTCGTCACTGCTGATCATGAAACCGGCTCTTTCGGGTTCAGCTATTCTGCTGCCAGCCTTCCACAGGCCAGCAAGCTGCCAGGTTCAGCGTTCACCCAACGGGATTACAAACCAAACTTTAACTTTGGTGCTCCACAGATCCTGGATAACCTGTACCAACAGAAAGCCAGCTTCTACGGCATTATTGGCGAATTCCAAAACCTGCCCGTTAAAGAACAGACCCCTGCTGCCCTGGCGAAAGTGGTCTCTGAATCCGGTCCGTTCAGCATTACCGAAGAACAGGCTGCCCGCGTTCTGGAGCGCTCTCCTAACCCATTCAAGGCAAAAGGTCACAAATACCTGGCCGCTGAAACCCTGCCAGCGGTGAAGGACTTCCGCGCTTTTTACGTTTACGGTGATGAAATCCAGGGCAACCTGTTGGCCCGTGAACTGGCTGAACAACAAAACATCGTCTGGGGGACTGGTACTCACACCAGCACACCGGTTTCTGTTATGGCCTTTGGCCCTGAAGCCATTACCGATGGATTTGACGGAATGCAGCACCACACGGATATTGGCAAAAAGCTGATTGAAGCGCTGTAGTAGTTGAGAATCGCTGGCGATCAGACCACCTGAACGCCAGCGCCTTCAACAATCAATAGATCAAGCTGACTTTCTCAAGCCGTATATGGCATGACTGAGCACTCTGTCACCCACCTTTTCCCGATGCGTAATAATGCCTTCCAGATTCATACCCAACCTTTCACAAACCGCACGACTGGACAGATTTTCTTCTGCCGCTGCTATCTGCACTTTCTCCATACCCAGTTCATTAAAGGCATAATCACAAAGATACCGGCAAGCTCGGGTAATAATGCCATGGCCTTGATAAGGCTCACCCAGCCAGTAACCTATCTCAACCATCTTGAGATCATGACGGATAGCATTAAAGCTGATGTTTCCGACCACTTTCCCCTGAAACTCAATAGCACAGGTCAGGCTTTTGCCGTCGGCATAATCGTGCAGTGATCGTTTAACGAAAGCTTTGAAGCCTTCTTCGGTATTACAGAACTTGGGCCAAGGCAGCCATTGGGAAAGATAGTCCCTGCTCTCTTCCAGTAACTCAAGATACCGGGGGATTATAGAATCATTGACCAGCTGCAGTCGTATCTCTTCATCGACTGTAATAAAAAACATGTCATTTCCTTTTTTGTTCTTGGTTCAGGGAGCTACCCGTTTTAAATACGACATATAACATCTATAGACAGTAATCAGTCTTATCAGGTGAACTGCTGAGATTCAAGAGTGTTATGAGCTGGCAACTCGTTTTGCTTTGACGAACTTCAGGTAATCCCCGGATTCAATACAGTGAAGTCCGTCAGTCTTCAGAACATAGATATAAACCCAGGCTTTAACCCGGCGATGATCGTAAAGCGTTACATCAACTAATTGTCGTTGATATTCATGAGGCAAGGGATCCTGATCAGTACAACCTTCATAAGAATCCAGAAACGGAAGAGCCGTTTCAGGGTTAACCAGCTGATAGACTTCTCCCCAAACATAGTCCTTCTTATCATCGGACTCAATGGCTGCAGGATAACGCTCAAGCTGATAAAGCCTACCCCTGAAAAAAGCACTTCCCATCAACCGGCAAGACTGCTGAATCACCTTGTGCATGGGATGATTTGCCCTTTCCCGGAGGGTTCCATACACAAAAAGATATTGCTCTTTCATCCTTTGTATTACTCAATCTCAATGAAATAGTTATCATCTGCATCAGTGACGTTTATGTCCATAGGCCTGATAACTCTTCTGATCCATGCCCGTATGGCCCGCCTGGTACGACAGACCTCCCATGCGATCGTAAAGATGACCGAATGAGCTCATGATGCAGGTAAATCCTTTCCAATAGCAGCGTCTATCGTGTTCATTTTCAAACTGTGCAGCAATACTTTCAGCAATGGCTTCAGCCTCATTGAGTGGATCTTCAGGTAAATCAGACAAAGGCAATTGCAACTTGATGGCCAGAGCTTTTCTCAAGTGCAGTTCCGCTTTTTTGAGCGTCTCACGGGACAGAGGCTTAAGCCGGTGACCACGATTCAATAATGACTCGTCGCTCATGGCAAATAACATTACAGGCTCATCCTGTAACCTCATCAGGTGCCAGGCATACTCTTCATGGATTCTCTCAACACCGGGCTGGCCATAGTATTTTTTCATGGCTCCTAACAACAAACTTCGCTCTTTCTCAGGCAAACCTTCTGCTCGAAGCTTATGAGCGGCATGAGGGACTTTCTTCAACTCAACAGGCCAGTTTCGGAAAAGGAGATCAGCCAGCTCTCTCTTTCTGCACATGGCAACCAGTCCAGGAGAATCTATCTTTTCAACAGCGGGAGGTGTTGCAGAAGGTTGAACAGGCTCTGATCGCTCTTCCGCTCTAACATGTCGCGCCACCCCTTTCTGCCCGTTCGATGAATCAATTTCCTGAAAGTGCTCCGATCCCTTCTTCTTATGTCTTTTCTTTTGAGGACTGGCTTTCTCCATTTCTTTCATCTGACGGATACTCTCAGGTGGTATCCAGCTGAAATCGACGCTCTGAGACTTACTTTGTTGCTTTTTCTTCTGACTCTCTGGTGACAAGTCCAGTCCTACCTGTCGGGCTAACTCCACCGCTTCATCCAGCGTTGGCCACTGCTTGCTTTCTTCATGCTTCTCCAGATAGGACTCTGCCAGCTTCCGATACTCAGACCGACTTTCATCATCCAGAGCGGCATCAGCCAGTTGAAAAACCACCTGAGCAGCCTTTTCGTACAACCCCTCGTTAACATAAACCGCAGAGGAAAAATGCAGCAGGTTGGTAAAGCCAGCCAGAGTAGCAGCCTGACGGTAGGCCTCAGCCGCTTTAAGTCGATGGTCAGGCTCTTTCACCAGCTCCAGCTCTAAAGCGATGCCAAGCAAACAGTTTAAAAGCCCTTTGTAATAATCCGGATAATCCTGTTCCAGAGCCTTTCGCACCATTCTGACGGATTTTTCTGCCCTGGTAGTCTCTCTGTCAGTGAAATGTACCTTGAAATAATGCATTTTTTCAAAAGCTTCTGCCTGGCTCTCTTCTATCATCTTCTCCAGCTTCCTGTACTGCTGATTATCCTTCGCAATACAGTTTTTCATATGCACGAGAGACATTATTTGACTGCTATCAGCCTGAGTACTCAATTGATAGTGAAGTTCAAAATCCCTGAGGGATTCGAGCATTCTGACGACAGGGCGAAGAGCTCTGATGATGGGGTAATGTTCGATATCAGAGAGAGCGTCAGCTATTGCCCCCAGTTTCCCATTGACTGCAAACAATTGCTTGAAAAACCAGGGAAGAAGCTCTGATTTGAACAACGGATCATAGGGGGTCAATATTGATTCCACCAGCTGGATGCGATCCTGGCGGATACTCCCTTCATGTTCTTTGGCCAATGCCTCCATGGGACCAAATGTCAGCGGGTCCATCATATACAGCAGGGAAGGACTAACGACACCAGTCTGTAATATGGCAACCGGATTCATCAACTTGGTGGACTCCAGCAAATTCCGAAAGCTGAGCCGGGGCTCCATTGCCGGTAATTGACTGATCAGACCCAGACTGCCCATTCCAAGAATCCATTGCGCCATGGGAATACGTTCTTTGGCTGCGGCTTCAAGATACTGGATTAACTCAACCTTATTGCTGTTCGTCAGCGGGGTATATTCCAGATGATAGAGTGCCAGCCAACAATGAATCTGGGCCGTGGTCTCCGTTGGATGATAGATCAGAAGAAACTTCAAGCAATGGGCACCCCAGCTAGCCTGCTCGCGATCCTCACTCTGACTGCATACCAATACAAAGCACAGTACTGAAAAAACTTCCTGAGGATGCTCCGCAATCCACTGCTCCAGAACTTTACGGTCTCGAGGTATGATGCCTTTTGACTGTCGAAACTGCCCATCAAACCCTGAGGCGCCTTTTTTATTCTTGCCCTTTCTCTTCCTGCCCATCCCCTCACCCAGCTCCAGGGCTGATTTCAACTTTGAACCGTCCTGACAATCCGGCTTATCCCGAATGCATGCCAGCAATTGAAAGAGCGCATCGTCGGGATCTTTCTCAATCAGCTTTCTGGAAACAGGTTTCGTATGAACCGGTGAAGAAGGTGCTGAAAAATAGCTACCTGAAGAAGAGATCGATATCGTCTCAGGCGATATCCTGGGGCCATCAAGTCTCACACCATGACCTGAGACAATCGTTTCCCCTGTTACCTCTTGGGTATCATGGCACAGCCACCGCCCACTGTTTTTTTCCTGCGTGCGGGAGTTTTCGGACTGAAAATCAGTTTCCGAAACTGACGAAGCGGGTCTGACGGTTTGTGGACTGGCCATAACTTACTACCTCTTACTACCTCTTACTGCCCTTTTTTGTGGTGACTTTTCTTTTACTGAGTGCCTGCTTTTTTATGAGCTATTCTTTTGGCCTTTTGCTACCAGAAGGGATATCGTCTGTCTTTCGCTTTCTGCCTGGCGCCTCACCAGCTTTTACCTTCTCTGCATAGGCTACTCGCGAAGCGCCCCTGGTCGTTTGCTGATAGTGTCCTGTCGTTTTTTCGTCATCACTCCATTGCACCGGGGGCAACTTGCTCCTTTTCCTGACCAGATCCTCCTCCGTCCATTCATCAGCAACGCACTTAAAAGCCTCGAGTTTTCTAATTTCCCTGAGCACACTGCTGTTATTGACGGAAGCGGAAAGCTTTAAAACCAGCAGCTTATTCACGATTTCCTGCAACTTCTTATCCCGTTTTCTACCTCTCACTTGTGGCTCAATCAGCTTGAGTATTTTATTGGTAAAGCCAAAAACCGTATCCTTTTTAAATAGCTTAAAGCCATCATCCAGATAGAAGAGACAGGAAAGAAGAAACCTGGCAGTGTCCATAGGTTCTGCATCAACAGTGGTACCATCAATAGGGTACAGCTCATTGTAGGCTCGCTTGCTATTGCGCTTTTTCTGACCATCAATCGTGTGGCGCAGGTTTTCGGGATGAAATTCCACTGCTTGCATCAGGCATCGTTTGTAAACTTCCAACTGCCTTTTGTGGGCTGCAGTCCTGATAGACTCAAAGACATCCTGTTTACCTCTTGCCTCTGTCAGCTCTACCACCAGCCCAGCTTCTTCCAACTGATTTTTAAGAGCGGTTGCTGTCCAGTTTCCAGACCGGGTTTTAACCCCCTCTTTAAACAGAACACCCGACTTCAGTAAGATATCAGCAGGCACCTCTACCTTACTGCCGATGCCTTCTCCTGAGATATTCATTTCATTGGAACGATGAGAAATAGCTTTCTCGGTATCAGCATCGTAAACCACTTCCCGACCCTCAATGGGATGCCAATCAAGAAACTTGGCTACGTACTCAATAACAACCTGCCTGTAAACCATCGAGGAAAGACTCAATACCGCCAATATTTTCTTGAGGTGTTCTTTCGGCGTAGTTTCCGCTTCCCTGAAATACCAGGCCAGAAAATAAACAACCGCTGGTGTCCACTCATCAACCCCTTCTTTGAACATTGCGCACTCAGGGATTTTCAAACCAACCGCTTTGAAGTTGAAGGTCACCCCGGACTGCCTGGGTTCGGGTTTGCCAAGCACGTGTTGGCCCAAAGCAAAGAAATAGGCGGCCGTATCGTGTTTAAGTTCCAGGAAGTCCTTCTGCTCAAAAACATCTGCGTCTTTAATCTGGAATCGAAAAGCAGCGTAACGCACCATGGGAATAGTCCATTTACCGGTCTGTTTAAACTCCGGCCATTTGGGTACGCGAAAGTTGTTGTTGAGCGTATCCCTGAGATGCCCCCACAGCGTTTCTTTTCCTCTGCGCCTTTCCAGGTATTCACTGATCTTGTCAGAGAGAGCCTGCTCTTCTGCTAATAACTCCCCAAACAGATCCCCATGACAACTGATCGCTCTGCGTTTAAGAATACAGGCCTCTTCAGGCCAGTCAGACTCCATGCCAGCTGCAAGAAGTTCCTCCAGAGGCTGCAGAGAAGTGACCGGATCGGTTTGAACGCCCATTTCTTTTTGCCATACGACCTCCACATCATCCTCTGCATCCGGGTCAAAGTCGGGATCCTGATCACTGTCGTATTCTTCTTCAACCGGAAACATAAAGGGTGTAAAGCCTGACGCCTCCTGATCTTTCTTTTTTGAAACGACAGGAGGCTCGGGTGTCCCCTGTCTACTGCTAGCCCAGACCTCCATTTCATGCTCCATTTCATGCTCCATTTCATGGTTGCCTGTCGGTGAAGGTACAGGCGTGCTTGATAAGTCTTCTGGCGTCTTGGCACCGGGATCCGGTATAGAAGGAGACTTTGATGAGGGCAGAGAGCCTGATGGGTCATGCTCCATTTCCGGATCATCATCCCCTTCATCCCCTTCATCCCCTTCATCCCCTTCACCCCCTTCATCCAACTCCATAAAATAACCCGGTGAATCTGGCTCTGTTGGATTCGGGGAAGCTATTAACCCCACACATAAACTTTTATAGCGTGCGGACTGTTTCATTTCCTCTTCCAGTCGTTTCTTCTGCCGGTCAAGGTCTGAGAGGAGCATGCCTTCACGGGCTTTTGCCGCCTCAAGCTGAACACTGGAATCCAGTAACGATTCTTCATGACTTCTGTGGCTGTCATCCAGTTCACGTTGTTTTTGTTCAAGCTGTTTCTGCAAACGCGCCACCTCATCCAGCCTGCGTTGCTCATTCTCTTTTAATACTGTGTTTTGCGACTGTTGTTCAGCCAATACCCTGATGAGGGTTTGGCGAGCGCTTTGTTCCTTTTCAAGTAACTCTTTGGAAGACGTCAGCTCCTCTTTTATGGCATTAAGCTGGCTGCGAGCTTGCTCCAGTTCTGGCTGAAGTGACACCAGTTCTGCGACTTGATTTCGCAGCTGCTGTTGCTCTTTCAGTAATTTCGATAGTTCAGATGCCTTCAGTGATATCTGATCAGTGAGAGACTTGTTGCTGGCACTCATCACTTCAAGCTCCTGCTTAAGCTCGTCAACCTCTTCTCGAGCTTTCAGTAACGCTTCTTGACTGGTTTGCGCCAAGCTTTGCTGTTCATCTGAAAAAGTATCCAATGCTTCCAGCTGACTCTGAAAATCTTCTTTAGCCTTTCTAAACTGTTCCTGAAGTTGCTCCTGATTAGACAACGATTGATCTCGTTCTACGGTCAGGGCCTTATGATTATCTTTCAGTGTGTTTAACTCTGCTTCCAACAGGTTTTTTTGATGACAGGCATGCTCATGATGACTATTGAGTGCATCAATAACTTTTTTCTGCTTATCAATCTGAGCCTGCACTTGCTGATGATCTTGTTCGAGTTTTGCCAGTGCGACTTTAGCCTTGTCAGCCTTGTCGGACTCTACTGTAAGCCTGGCTACTTCAGCCGTCTTGCTATCTGCCAACTCTTTAAATGTTTTTGCTTTATCAATAGCACGGGACAATGCAGGCTGACTTTTTGTATATTCTGTCGTTAGACGAGTGACTTCTTTCTTTAATCGATCAAGTTCATCTTTCAGATCCGCTTTGGCGAGCTCAGCAGAAAGTTCCTGTTGATGCAGTTTCTGGCTCGCCTCTTTAAAACCTTTTGTCAGGTCCAGGATAAGTGACTCATTATCAGACAGAGCATTTTCCAAGGTTGTTTTCTGCTCTTCAAGATTTTCAACCTGTTGCTGTAGCTTATTTTTCTCTGAGGCAGCCGCTTTCAGATCCTCCAATAACTTTCTGATTTGTTCCTTGGCGTGCTGGACCGTATCCTTGTGCATACGAAGATCTTTTCTTAACTGTTCAGCATCTTTTCTTTCTGTGTTTAACAGAGACTCACGCGTGCTGGCCACTTGTTGCCACTTTTCAACCTCACTCTCCTTCTCCTTCTCTTCGAGTGATTCTCTGGACTCAGTCAGCTCAGAAAGTTGGGACTGAATCAAACTCAGATGGATGGAAAAATTTTCAACCTGCCCCAACAACCGCATTCTTTCTCCCCTGATGCGCCTCAACGCACTGTTTTTTTTATCTCGATCCTCCTTTAACGCTTTCAGCATATCCTTTTTCTGTTGCAATTCGGCTTCAATGGATTGCCTTTCTGTCAGTTGAAGCCGTCTTGACACAGTTGTGATAAGAGGAATTCGAATAAGAGTATCCACTTCCTCCTCAGGTTCGGAATCAGATTCATTCTCAACGGGAAGGACTCTGCCCGAAAAAGGCTGAGTGGCAATAGCGTGCTGAAAGCTCTCTGGCCCCACCTGTAACCCAATGGAACATGACGCTAAAGGGAGTTCTTTTTCCGTTTGCACGGCAATAGAATGTGTCTGAACAGGCAGACGCAAATATGAGGTTAAGGGACTGGTTATAGAAAGGTCACGATCTCTTAGATCAGTCTCTATTGTGGGGAGTTGGAACTCTGAGGGAAAAAAAGACCCTGGCGACAGCAACGATATAGCTTGAAAATAATCAGGCGAGCTGGCGCGCCCCGAACCAGAAGGACGGGTATGAGAAGATTGACTGGAATCAAGTACCTGCCTCAGCTCTGCAGCACTGGCAGGGCTGGCAGGGCTGAGCTCTCCTTCGAACATAGCGACATCTCAACTCTCTGCTGAATATTAAAGTGAGATAGCTTGTTCAACCGAATGTTCCCTGTTCGACTGACAGAGAGGTTAGTGAGACTGACAAATACGGAAAGTGAGGGAAGAGGCAGGATTTAGAGTAGGGTAAAGATTAAGCCGACCCAGACAAAAAGATCGGCTTCAACACAACAGTCAACGGGATCAAGAGCTTTCAGAAGCCCTTAGCATCCAGGCTGTTTTTTCATGCAACCGCATCCTGTCGGAAACCAGAGAAGCAGTAGACTCATCATCGGCCTTCTGGGCAACTTTCAGGACATTTCGAGCAGTTTTGATCAACTGCTCATGACCACGGGTTAATGTTTTGATCATTTCTTCAGCAACTGGGACTTCATCCACTGCCTGCACCGCACTCAACTTGGCGAAAGCACTGTAGGAACCTGGTGCAAAAACACCCAACGCCCTGATTCTTTCGGCAACATCATCAACGGCAACAGCCAGTTCTGTATATTGCTCTTCAAACATCAGATGCAGCTCCCGGAACTGGGGACCAGTGACATTCCAATGGAAAAAATGGGTTTGCAGGTAGAGTGTATAAGAATCTGCCAGGAGGTGTTTGAGACCTTCTGCAATCTCAAGACGACTGTTTTCCTGGATACCAATATCGATGGCAGTCATGATATTGACCTCTGAGCATAGGGTACGAAAACCGATACCCAGAGGTTAGTCGCAATACGACAGTGACGCTAAATGCTTCAAGAGATTAAGCAATGCCTACTTGAACTTAACGGCAGTGCCACTGACACTGACCATCATCATACCGCCTTCCTTACCGACCACTTCATAGTCAATATCAATACCAACAATACCATCGGCCCCCAACTCTCTGGCCTGCTCTTCCATCTCGGAAAAAGCAATCTTACGGGCTTTACCCATTTCTTTCTCATAAGCGCCAGAGCGTCCGCCAACGATATCGCGAATACCGGCAAAGAAATCCTTGAAGACATTTGCCCCCAGGATGGCCTCACCCACGACAATGTCCAGATAATCGGAAATTTCCCGGCCGTCTACTGAGGAGGTGGTGGTTTTTAGCATGATTGAGCTCCTGAAAGTATTTTTGAATGCTTCAGCCTATAGTGAGAGTCAGGGGTTATAAACATAAGGCGTTGTGGTTGAAATCAACTGAAAGCCCCGTTTCTCAACAATTGGCCTGCTCATATCAGAAGCATCGATCGTTAAATATCGATAACCTCGGGCAATGGCTTCTGCCGCTCTGCGGTTCAGCAATTGTTTATAAAACCCACGCCCTCTATAAGCAGCCAGAGTTGAGCCACCCCATAAACCCGCAAACGGACTGTTGGGTGAGAAGGTAATCCAGGCGGATGAGACTGGCCGCCCTTCATCATAGACACAATACATTGAGACGTTTTCAGGCTCAATTTGAAGCTGCCTGCTTAAGGCATCCCGCAAATGCGTCAGGTCTTTACCCCAGATGTCTTCCTGGACAGTAATGACATCTTGAATGCCTGCTTCGGTCGTGATCCGTGAACAAATTCCAGTATCTTCTGCAAGAGTTAAGCTCTCAAGATCCAGCACCATGAAAGACTCTCTTTCCTCTGCCAGAAAACCAGAACGGCTCAGCAGTACTCCCATATCGCTGGGTAAATCGCTACTGTATACCTTCCACTCGAATGACTTACCCAGAGATTCAAAATACCGAACCTCCAGATCAATAGCCTTCTGAACCAACTGATCATCCAAATCAAGACGATAATAAGAGATAAAACTACCGGATTGCTCAGGTGAGATCAGTTTGATCACAGAATCCGAATGGATTTTTTCGTACCCTGTAGGCGAAAGAGAAATTCTTTCATGCTCATTATAAAGAGTTATTACTGCTGATTTATCCATTTCCATGTCACCCTGTATTTCCATTTATCCACCTAATCGTCCTTAATCCTTACCATGAAGGGCTCATGTCGCTAACGGGTCTTTATTCCTGAAATAGAGAGTTTTTCACTGCCTCTGAATGTTTCAGGTTTTTCTGATGGGAAACACGATCTTTGAATGGAGCCTATCCAAACATTGCCCGGACAACTCTGAAAAATCACCGTACGAACGCCGGTGAATTGAAAAATCGACCACCTCTTGCTCAGTTGCAAATATAAGCACGTTATGGCCATCGCTCGAAAGAACATCCGTAAACTCTTCAATGTCCCAGTCGAAACCCAGTAGCTTTTCTGAATCAGGATGGTAGGGCCCCAAAAAACAGATTCGGGTCCATTGGTCATTGCCCAGGTTCTGGAAGTCGATCGAGCCATGATTATTCTTTTCAAGCTCACGCCAGACAGCATAATCATAGTGGTGTAGAAATTCTGAATTTAAAGCCCTGTCGATGACGACCCCGGAATAGACACCCACGAAAATCCATAACACTGAGCCCAAAGTGAGCATAAAAACCCAGAGCATTTTCTTCGTAGTCATCAGAGACAGGAGTTTAATGCTCACTTTTTCTGTTGCTTCTCATGAGCCCATAACCAGGCACAAAGAAAACCAGCCAGCAGTCCAAACAAGTGGCTCTCCCAGGAGATGTAGGGCACACCCGGTAAGACTCCGAAAATCAATCCACCGTAGGCAATACCCACGAATACCGAGATCAGGATCAGCTTAATTTTTCGACTGAAGATGCCTGCTAAAAGCAAGAAACCAAAATAACCATAAATCAGACCACTCGCCCCCACATGAACACCCGGACGACCGAAACACCAGACCAAAGCCCCCGACAGCAGAATACAGACAATGGTCACCAGAATATAACGGATCAACCCATGCTGAAGTACAAGAACAGAGAAAATGGCAAATGGCACAATATTGGAGAAAAAGTGCAGCAGGCTACCGTGCAGAAAAGGTGAGGTGAAGATACCTATCCAGCCTGTTGACGTATCTCGTGGGATCAGCCCATAGCTGTTCAGACTCCGTCCGGTAACGATATTAATCACTTCCAAGGCGGCCAGGATAAGGCAGGCAACCGCCACTATCTTTAACTGCGAAGCCAGTGGGATTTTTACTCGCTTGAAGCTCATGACATCTGTCTCTTTATACCTGATTTTTTTTCAATAATCTTTCTGGAATTATTCAACTCAATTCCTGCTCAAATCTCAGCCAGGGAAGTCTTCAACATGTCCACTACCTGGTTCGCAATGGACTCTGTGACTTCCTTGTCATATTGACTGATTCTGGGAGTATGGATATGACCGGTGGGGATGCTGGAGTTCAGCTGGTTTCTTAAGCGAATGCTTCGATAAGAAATTTCATTGGACAGGTAACCCCCTCCCGACCCTGAAACGGCCAACTCCTTTTCCAACTCTGCAAGAGTCACTGGCTTGAAGGTTTTACTCAGGGTTGTTACCTGATGATTATCATTAACTTCAAAGGGTCCCTTACTTTTTTGCATGCTGTTCACGGGAAGACTGAATTCGACAAACTCATTACCGGGCAGTGGGTTCTCACCAAGATGGGGGATCACAGGTGATGCTTTGTCACCGCCAGAATACAGATTATTGTTGTCTGGCGCGCGGGCACTTCTCCTTTTTCCTGGAAAACGCTCCAGATCAAACTGTTTGCGTCCCATGCTGACGGTGGTAATCAGATCCACACTATTGCTGATATAAAAGGGTGACAGAACTTTCTCAACCATTCCCTGATCAAAATCGCTGTAGCGAACAGGCACCATAAACGTATTAATCTCAGCCGTTATGCCATTGTGCTCGATGACCATTCCATCGAGCATCAAGGCAATCACACCCGACGGGTTGCTCTGATCGATGTTACGGTCCAGCAAAAACGGGTCAAAGCCTGTTAACAGTATTTTTTTGTCTGTTTCCTTTATGAACTCCAGATCATTGCCACCACGACTGGACGCCTCAAAAAGACTCACCAGAGCCTCTCTTTGTTGATGAGAGAGGTCAACTGAAGACGTATCTGAACGAATGATGCGGGTTATTTTCAGACGTTGCCAATAGAGCGCCCGGTCATCAAAATCACCCCGGCTTTGAATCGACTTTTTGGCATTTTTCCAGAGCTGATTGCCCAGTGCATACGCCTGATCCTTCAACTGCCCATAGGATTTTGCCTTGCGCCAGTCATTTTCAAACTGATGACTAAGGGCATCAAGTCGATTCACAACGGTGGGAAAATGAGCCTGAGCCTTACTGATTCTCTCTTCTTCTACGGTGGTATCTAAAGATGAGATCTTTGCGGATAACGTCGATGTCAGGGAAAGCATCAAAATAAATACTGCACTATTTTTATAATTATTATACGTCATTTTGTTTCTATTATCGGGAAAATAAATCATCAAAGGAGACAAAAACAGCTTACCTCCCTTTTACTTAACCAAGCTTACCAGGGGTGCTCTTTACCCTGCCAGGTCCAGAACTTACCAGAATCTTCCATCTCAAGAGCATCAATAACCTGGATCAGACCCGTAGCACTTTCTGCCACGGTGATATCCGCCTCATCCCCACCCATATCTGTCTGAACCCAGCCCGGGTGCACTGGACAAACGATCATGTCATGCTCATTCAACTCAAGCGACAGAATCTGCATAGCTTTGTTCACCGCCGCTTTTGACGTTCGATAAGCCAGTGCCCCCTGCACTTCTCTGTGCAAAGAACCCATCTGACTGGAAACCGTAATCACTTTGGGTTTTTCTGAAGCTTTAAGATTTGGCAGCAATACAGAAGTCACCTGCATGGGGGCAATGGTGTTGACTGAGAACGTGTTCAACCACCCCTGCACATCATTGAATTCTGCCGCTGTATCATAGGGGCCAAAAACACCTGCATTATTAATCACAATATCGATCGTTCGCCCATCCAGTTTCTCAGACAGCTGGTTGAGTGATTCTTGGGAGGTGACCTCGAGTTCAACCAACTCCAGTTCAGGCGAGGGAGCCAGTTCACGCAATTGACTGGCCTGCGCCACGTCTCTGCAAGCAGCGATGACATTTCGACCTGAAGCCAAAAACTGCCTGGTCAGTTCAAGGCCAATCCCTCTGTTCGCACCGGTGATAAAGACAGTTTCCATAGATAGCTACTCTGTGATGGCAATCAAAACCCTTTTGAAAGAACCCTTCTTTGATGACAAAGGATTCATACTACCAAGGCTCTACAGTAATCCCGGTCCAGCGAGCCTTGAAACTTTTTGTCATAGCGACATAACTCTGCTCACTCATAACCGTTTTATTGGGTCTGATATGCATAGCCATCAGATCATCCAAACCATAGGGAGCAAACACTTTCAGCCCACTGCCTTCAAGCCTGACCCCTATAGCAAATGCAGGCAACCAGGAAGCAATACCCTCTTCAGCCGATTGATAGGGCTCTATGACATTGCCAAACTTCTGAGGGTACCACTCATGGACTTTTGCCTGATTCTTTACATCCACAGGAAAGGTATGACTTACAAGGTCACTAATCTGCAGCTGATAATGTTGCTCGTTGCTGGCATCACTGCTATCAAAATAAACAACATCAAAATCCTTGATGTTGTTTAAAAGAGGCAAACCCAGCAGATGATTCCAGACTGTCTGGGTTATTGCTCCACCGGCGAGGTAATAGTTTGGAACTTCTATCATCCTGCAGGCTTCCAAAGTCTCAGTAATCTCCAGTGACTGTTTCAGCAACGCTAATAGGTCGGCTGTCATATTAATTAACGCCTGATGTCTCAACCTCTTCGTGCACTTCTTCTTTCTCTTCAGAGGGGAGCAGGGAAAGGTCCCTTACATTTTTCTGAACGGCTACTGCAGCAAAAAGACTCAAAAGAAATGACATGGCATAGAAGCCCTTTTCACTCATTTCCAGAGAGGCATTCCACAAACCAATGAACAGAAGAACAATGACTGCGGCCAGGCTGAACCAGCAGAGAGCATAGTAAATACCTGTCACAGGAATACCTTCCAGTCGATCTCGTACCGATTTTTGCAACGAAACGGCCGAGAAAAGACCAAACAGAATCAACGTCAGATAGTAGCCCTTTTCGTTGAGCTCCATCTCTGCACTCCATAACCCGAAGAGATAAGCCGCTGCACCTGTAAACAGGTGCTCCCCAGGATGCTCCGATAAAAGCCTGTGTTGGTTTATTAAGATTATTATTCACGGTAAATTCCTTTTTCTACACATTAATCCATTAGCTACAGATGATGTGGATGACGTTATTGAATGTCTATTTTTTCTGAGAATGACAACGCCAGAGCCTCATAACCCGCTCTGTTTAAATGAACGGTATCTGACTTCATTGAACGCTGGCCAAGCAGCTCACTCAGGACTGTCAGATCAGAAACCAGACCATGACGCTCCGACAGTGACTCGTACAAGGGCAAAGGCGCCAGAAACAGTGCTGCCTTGGGCACTCCCACCAGCAACACCTCTGACTGATAGGACTGGATCATCTGAATCATGGCTTCCAGATTTCGTTCCAGCTGATCAACGGATAGCTTTTGCAAAACATCATTACCACCGAAAAACAGTATGACCAGGTCCGGATTGTGTTTCTGGAGAACGTCTTCCAACCTTGCCAGACCTTCAGCACTGGTTTCACCGGATACACCTTCATTGATCACCTGAACCCCAAGCTCTCTCTGCAAAACACTGGGGTAACTGTTTTCAGGGGTCGTACCCACCCCTTGGGTAAGACTGTCACCGAAGGCAACGATGGTGCTGTTCTGATCAAGAACAATCTGATTACTGTTTGAGCATGCTGTCAGTAATCCCACAACTAAAACAATAACTAGAGACTTGAAGCTTATTCGTTTCATTACTTCTTTTTCTTTTTAGGCTGAATATTGTGAGAGATATGACTCAGGAATGTGTCAATACCGTTTAACAGGTTGAACAAATGGTGGGAATGACCAACAGGTAATCAAGAAGTTGTTGTTCCACTGCGAGTCCATCAGAATGATAAAAGTTTTAAATCTGCCAATGGAGGGAAGTTTCTGACTTACAGGAAACACGCTACCGCCCGAGGGTCGACTGATTATTGTTCTTAACAGACTGGCATCCATCCCTTGAGCCATACAGAAGCACTTCTATTTTGTAAGCTGACTCTATCAGATTACACGTCAGCATTACAGTATAAACACCTACCTCAACACCAAAGTGAGACCCGCTTCAGGGTTCAAGGGGTCACCCGCTTTAACGTTTAATCAGGAGGGCTCCTCGCCCCGAGCTCTCACACAAGGAGGCTTTCGCAAAAGGGCTGCGCTTGCCGATACGTCGTTAAAAAATGACTCAAAATGCTCATTTACTGCATGTAAACTCCGCTTTTTCGTCATTTTTTGCCTTGTCTCGCCTGCGCTCGCTACCTTTTGCGACAACCTCCAAGGGTAGGGGGTGTTGAAGAAAGTTCTGCCTTCCAAAATAACGGCGTCGAGATGCAGTCCTTCAAGGTCAGTGACCTGCCTCGCTGATTGATCAGTTTGGACTGATTTATTTTGACTCCCAGGAGCCAGTCGGAGGCAATTTCTGCTTGAATTCCTGCAAGAATGCCTCAGTTCGACAGGCTCCTGATATGAAATACCAGCAGAGGTTAGAGACGTATGATCACTTGGTTCATGCTTTTTGCTTATCATTGATGTTTTGCACTACCACCAAGGCTTCTGTTTATCGGTCATTGTTTCAGAATAAGAAACGGTCTCACCCATCACGGGTAGCAAAACCTCAATATTATTTTTCCTGGTAAGATCGGTGATTCTTTCCATGGGGTCGAACCAGGCATGAGTTGACAGGTTGAATGTGCCGTTATGGATAGGGACAAGGTGTTTACCTTTTACGTCCACAAAAGCCTGCAAGGTGTCTTCAGGCATCATGTGAATGTCACGCCACAGCTCGTTGTAAGCGCCACACTCCATGAAGGCAAGATCAAAGGGGCCGTAGGCGTCACCTATCTCTTTAAAGCCCGGAAAATATCCGGAGTCGCCGCTAAAGTAGGCGGATTGTTTCGAATCTCTGATCACCCAGGAGCTCCAAAGCGTTTTGTCAGAGTCAAATAAACCTCTCCCCGAAAAATGCTGTGATGGCGTAGCTATCAGCTCTACGTCGCCTATCTTTTTCTTTTCCCACCAGTCCAGCTCAACAATTTTGCTCGGTTTGACGCCCCAGTCTTTTAAAGTCTGCCCAATTCCCAGTGGGACAATAAAATAGTTTACGGCAGCGCTTAACTTCTGAATGCTGTGATAGTCCAGGTGATCATAATGATTGTGAGAAATGATGACGCCTTCAATGGCGGGCAACTGTTCTATCTCGATGGGGGGTTTATGAAAGCGTTTTGGTCCTGCCCATTGAACAGGTGAAGCCCGCGAGCTGAAAACTGGATCAGTGAGCCAGTTTTTACCCCCTAACTGAATCAGTAGAGTAGAGTGGCCTAGTCGTGCAAATCGTAAAGCCTGGGGTGCATTTTCAGAAAAATCATCAAGGTTGAGTGGTTTCAGGGCAATGTGACTATTGGGAACTGCTTCCGTTCCCCGACTGTTAAAGTAGTCTTTTGTGACTTTCCAGAGTTTGCTCAAACTCATTGGGTCGGTGTTGGCGTTGTTCCTGAATTTCTGATGGTCTTCAGAATACTGCGGTGACTCTCTGAGTCGCTCTGTTGCTATCGGATCTTTTTCGTAAAAATCTGCACAACCTGTCATAAGTACTCCTCCCATCAGGCAAAACAGAAAACCAATGTTTTTGTTCATTGTGTTTCCTTTGTGACCGACTAATCGGTCGGAATTCAAGTTAAAAAATTACACCCGTGCCATAGCTTTCCAGAATGACTGCAGCAAGCTCTGGCGGAAATTCTGCTGCTGCCATAAAGCTTTGTTATCCAGCAAATAACCTGCACTGCTCATAAGCAGTGAGTAGAGCTGACGACAAAGCAGATCTTCCGGCAGGTCGTGTAATACTCCCTGCTTAAAACCTTCTGATATCATGGCTGGAATTTCTTCAAAGGCTTCTTCGACTCTTTCTCTGGTATTGGGAGAGATAAAAGCTGACTCGCTGAACTGAATCATGAAGTGATACTGATCAGGGTTCTCCAGAGACCAGTCGATGATCGATTCGAAAAGGGCAAACAATCTCGCTTTCAAATCATCTGTTGTACTCAGGCTGGGAAAGATACGGTTCCTGATGTCCATTTTGATGTCGAAATAGAGCGCGCTGATCAACTCTTCCTTGGTTTTGAAGTGATGAAACAGTGTCCCGGTTGCTACGCCCGCCGCTTTGGATATGGCGGAAGTGGGTGTTTTTTCAAAGCCGTTGGCCATAAACAGGATCAGGGCTGCATCAAGAATCTGGTTACGTTTGGACATATAAACTGCTTTAAACCGACTAGTCAGTCTATTTTGGTTGTCAGTTGATCTGGTGTCAAGTGAAGAGATTGAGATGGTCCGTTAGCTAGGAGCCTGTCGGACTTACCACTGACCTACTGCGAAAAAGCCGGATTTGGCCATTTTCTATGATTCTTTTCGTTGAATAGCTCGCTATTCGCCTCAAATAATCATAAAAACTGTCTCAAACCG
>NZ_JBPCXO010000390.1:0-9991 GCF_051008435.1 Endozoicomonas sp.
ATGTATTGTGAAAGGGTGCATCGTGCGGTAGTCGGGCGAGTAGTACTTCTCACTTTCATCCCTGATAAACAATCATTTGGGTCAATTATCAAATTTCGGAACACGCTGTCAATGCGTAAGTCCTAAAGCTTTCTCTCTAACGACGACTCACTGTGATCTGTTTGGCAAAAAAAATTAAAACTTTTTCTTCTGTCGGGAACTTTCTCTGAATTGGGTTGTCTCAATATTTGTAGGGAGGCAAAAACCTTTCTACAGACTCCTTGTGTGTTTAGTGTTGGCAATAAAGCGGATCTGTGTTCCCCGACACAGTCTGCAATCAACCGGTTACCATCCCCCTTGGTAACCGGTTTTTTTTGCCTCAAATAAAGTCATTGATTGGACGACAGTCTTATGTTGTTTGTTATGTAGAGTGAAGCTCTACCAGCGTCTGTAGTTATTTTTATTTTTAGGGGATGAGCTGCATCGTTTCATAGCTACTTGAAGTCTTTACTGTAAGTTTTTCTAGCTGGGTCGATAGTCTAAATTGGACGCAGTGCTTAGGTGGGTATCTATAAAGCCTTTGGAACTTACCGAAATATTGGCGGTCTGATGTTATGTGAGGGAAATACCTCCCCGTTTTCTCTCACAACACAACACTCCTTGTGTGTTTAGTGTTAACAAACTCCGTACCTCCATGTGACGGAGCTTGGTGCTCCAGCCGTCTCCCCCCGATGGCTGGAGCTTTTTTATTTACAGGGACGTAATGTATCCCAGAAATGCAGGAGCAATTTCTGGGGTTTTTACAGGGACGTAATGTATCCCAGAAATGCAGGAGCAGTTTCTGGGGTTTTTAGAGGGGACGTAATGTATCCCAGAAACAGCAAGAGCAATTTCTGGGATTATTCGACGAGATGTGTACCTCAGTTATTCTTCCTGCTCTTCCTGTTCTTCATCATCTACCAGCAGCCAGGTGTCCAGGCGCTTTGCCAGTTGATCGACACCGGTTTTTTTCAGGGCAGAAAACAGCTGTATGGAAATTTGCGGATAGTCTGAAAGTTCCTTTTGCAGAGTGTTCAGAGCCTGTTTGGCCACACCGGACTTGAGCTTGTCGCTCTTGGTTAACAAAATGTGCAGTGGCATCTCGGACTCTATGCTCCACTGGACCATCATCCGGTCAAACTCTTTTAGTGGGTGGCGTATATCAACCATCAGGACAAGTCCCACTAATGACTCTCGGTTGGTCAAATAATAATCAAGGTGCTTTTGCCACTCTATTTTCATGGCTTCCGGCACTTTCGCGTAACCATAGCCAGGAAGGTCAACCAGGTGAATGCTGTCTTCAATATTGAAGTAGTTGATCAGCTGGGTGCGTCCTGGCGTTTTACTGGTGCGAGCAATCTTTGAACCGGTTAAGGTGTTAAGAGCACTGGATTTACCCGCATTGGAGCGACCGGCAAAAGCGACTTCCCTGCCATTATCGGGTGGGCATAATTTTAGCTTGGGCGCGCTGGTCAGAAATTTGGCCTTGCGATAGTTCAAACCGCTTCTGGGTTCACTCATGTGTCAGACCTGTCAGGAAGTTTCCCTATTTGGAAACTTCGCTATAGAAATGAAAAGTTGGCGCAATTTTGCTTGACTTGTGAGCGGAATGGAATAGTTCCGTTGCATTCACCGACAATTGGCAGTCGTCCATCTTGAGCTAATTGCTTCAGAAAAAAACCGGTTTGTCTGACAGTAGCGAATTTACTGGGCTCGACGACCTACCGGAAAAGAGCATTACAGTATATACTAGCTGTCGTTTTGAGGCATATGCAGCCATTTTAAGCCACCTTTTTCAGAATAAGGACCGAGCACAGGTCGAAAAAACTAGCTGAATAAAGAGGACGTTTGTAAAGACAGAGAGGTATCCGGCTTTACAAACTGATACTGAACAGCTGACTGGGAAGGTTGGGATAATAACAGTCACTCATGGCAAGTGCCGTAGCTGGGTCAGGTTAATGAAAAAAGTTATTTTCGGTCTGGTAGTGTCGTTGGGGGTATCAGGGGTGGTATTTGCGAAGGGGGATGCAAATGCCGGAAAAGCCAAAGTGGCAACCTGTACCGCCTGCCATGGAGCAACAGGTGTAAGCCTGGTGCCCAATTACCCCAATCTGGCAGGACAAGGCGAGCGCTATCTCGTTAAACAGATTACTGAGATTAAAGCCGGTAACCGCAGTGTTCCGGAGATGGTGCCTTTTGTAGGCTCGCTGACAGAACAGGATATCGAAGATATTTCTGCTTTCTATGCCAGCCAGCCTGCGCCACAGGGGGTAGCTGATCCTAAACAGGTTGAGCTGGGTGAACAGCTGTACCGTTTTGGTGATCAGAAGAAAGGTATTCCTGCCTGTGGTGCTTGTCACTCTCCAACAGGTAAGGGTAACTCGCTGGCAGGCTTCCCACAGATCAGTGGCCAGCACGCTCAGTATACAGCCAAGCAGTTGCGTGATTTCCGTGAAGGGGATCGTGAGAATGATGGCGATACCAAAGTGATGAGATCCATCGCTGAAAAGCTGAGTAATAAAGAAGTCGACGCTCTGGCTAGTTACATCAGCGGTCTGCGTTAACAGACAGCTGTGAAAGCAAAATGAGTTTGTGGCTAGTGAGTCATGAGCGAAGAAAGCGGTTTGCGATGAATGTTGCAAACCGTTTTTTTGTGCCCGGAAAAAATATATAAATTGCTATTTATTTGTTTTCAAAGATCTTACATTTGCGAAATATTTGTCAATTGTCCGATATTCAACGGGAAATCACTTTGAAAATACCTTATCTTTCCTGTTCATTACTAGGGTATGACAGGTAGGGTTGCCCCTGCTTGGACTCACTGCCTAGACTTCTGTTAACTTGTCACTCAAATAGATCACTATAAAAGCCTTGGAGTGTATTTAGATGCCAAAACAACTTAAATTTTTATGGTTGGCTCTGGTTGTGCCATTAATGGCACAGGCTGCTGTTCAGGATAAATACAAGGAAGGTCAGGACTATCGAGTTCTGTCTAACCAAGTTCAGACTGCAGTGAAGAAAGATCAAATCGAAGTCGCTGAAGTCTTCTGGTATGGCTGCCCACATTGCTACACCCTGGAGCCTATTGTTGATCGTTGGAAGCCTTCTCTGGAAAAAGATACCCGCTTCGTTCGTGTGCCTGGCTTTTTTGGTCCGAACATCTGGAAAACTCATGCTCAGCTTTACTACACCCTGGAGACTATGATTCCCGGCGAGAAGAAGCTGCATGAGATACACGACAGTATTTTTTCTGAAGTTCAGAACCGTAATAACCGTCTTGGCGACGTAGATGCCATGGGGGATTTTCTGAAGAAACGCTACGGTATTGATCCCAAGCAGTTTGCCAGCTTCTATAATTCTTTCGGGGTTCTGAACCTGATGAATCAAGGTGGAGCAAAAGTCAGAGGTTATCAGCTGACCGGTGTTCCAGCTTTGGTAGTCGACGGCCGATATGTTATTGAACCCAAGGTTGGGCTGGATAACATGCCTGCAGTTGCCGATTTCCTGATCAAAAAAGTTCGTGAAGAACGTGCTGCCAAGGTTAAGCCTGAGGTAAAGCAAGAATCCAAGGCTAAGAGCTGATAATCAGCCTGACCGGTCTTAACAATGGATGCTGGACAACCCCGTTCGGCATCCAGAATTCAGGTTTCACTGATGCCAATGAGAACTTTGAAGGGAGCCTTGTCTTCTCGCCTGCACAGGAAAAGAGCTCCCAAATCGGTTCATTGCAGCGAGCTGATCTACAGACCACGACCTCAAAAGCCCGGGCACATCCGTCTGCTGAGCTTTAATATTCAGGTAGGCATCAATACCCAGCAATATCGTCATTATCTGACTCGCAGCTGGCAGCACCTGTTGCCCAATTCCAGACGCTCCAGAACACTGGATCAGATTGCTGCAGCGCTTCCCGACTTTGATCTGGTAGCTCTTCAGGAAGCCGATGGAGGCAGTCTCAGAAGCGGCTTTATTAATCAGACCGAATACCTCGCACTGAAATGCCAGTTCCCATACTGGTATCACCAGCTGAATCGTAATCTTGGAAAACTGGCACAACACAGTAATGGACTCTTGAGTCGATTCAAGCCCACCATTCTTGAAGATCACAAACTGCCAGGGTTGATTCCGGGGAGAGGCGCTATCGTAGCCCAGTTTGGTGATCCTCAGGACCCTCTAGTGGTGGTGATGATGCATCTGGCTTTAAGTCAGAGGGCCAGAAATATTCAACTTTCCTATATCAGTGATCTGGTCAGAGCTTACAATCATGTGGTTTTGATGGGAGATATGAATACTCATGCGGATCAACTGCTAAACAACTCACCACTGAAAGGCAGTGATTTACATGCCGTCCATTCTGAACTGAATACCTTTCCAAGCTGGCGTCCCAGTCGCTCGCTGGACCATATTCTGGTGAGCCCATCACTGAAGGTACATCAGGTAGGAGTCTTGAACCTGCCTATTTCAGACCATCTGCCAGTGGCCGTAGAAGTCGAAGTGCCACAAAGCGTGCATTTAGAATAACTTTTCAGCAACGATCGAAAGGTGTCTGGTAAAAGAAGGGTTTAAAAATACCTCTGTAACGGCTTCCCAGCTAGTGCTTCTGCTTCGCTCGACTTTCTACATCCTGTAGTTGTGCATTACAGAGGTATGAAAGAAAAAAGGCCTGGCACCGAGGGGGGAAGGAGGAGGGGTGATACCAGACCTTATGAAAATACCAACCAGAAATCTGTTTGAGAGGAAGCCTTTGCTTCCAACAAACGGGTAAGTCGTCAACGGGGACAGATCATACGGTTTCTTAAGATGAATAGTATTAGTAATTAACAGGTTAACTATACGTACTCAAACTAACGTCATGCTCTATGTCCGCTGGATACGTCACTCTGCATTTTTCCCCACTCCTCACTCTTCTGGTACTCTGGGATGATATTGATCCCCGACAGCTGAATGAAGAAACCGGCTGCATATTAGAATCGACAACATTATGACCGCCAAAAGAGTAGGTATATTGGGTTCCGCTTTTAACCCTCCAACACTGGGGCACCTGGATGTACTGGACCAGACTCAGGAGCTGTTCGACCTGATATTACTGGTTCCCAGTGCTGCCCATGCTTTTTCCAAACAGATGTTACCGTTTCATCATCGAGTGGCCATGTGCCAGCAACTGGTGAAATCGGTTCAGTTCCCACACTGTCAGGTGCAAGTATCGGAAATTGAACATGCGATGTGGACAGACAACCCTGAGCAGCCGGTCTATACCTTTGATTTGCTGGAATTATTAGAGCGGCAATTCCCCGGAGATCAGTTGGGTTTTATCAGGGGGCCTGATAATGCTTCCCCCCAGACCTGGAAACGTTTCTATCGGTCTGAAGACATCGAGAAGCGCTGGCAGATATTTACTGCCAGTGAACGACAGAATATTCGAAGCTCACAGGTAAGAGAGCTGTTAGTTTCCGGAAACTTTGACGATAACATCAAAGAAGACTTGGCCGCACTCTTGTTGCCTTCGGTCTATGAATACATTCTTCAGCATCATTTATATCAATAAGGTGTGCTATGAAATTATCCGGTTTGGGAGCCGACGACGTTCGGATTGAAAGTGAAGAGCGAGCCTGGTCTGGATTCCTCAAGCTATGCCGATATAAAGTCAAACATGCCCTTTTTCAAGGGGGATGGAGTAAGACACTGGATCGGGAAGTCGTTCTGCGAGTACCTTCTGTAGGCGTACTGCTTTATGACCCTTCTCTGCATAAAGTCGTGCTGGTAGAACAGTTTCGTGCAGGTCCTATGATGAGTGATGATGACCCCTGGTTGCTGGAAATTGTTGCGGGCATTTCTGAGCCGGGTGAATCTCTGGACTCTGTTGCCATTCGGGAAGTGAAAGAGGAAGCTGATTGTGAAGTGAAGCATCTTTTACCAGTATCCAATTTTTATGTCAGCCCCGGTGCAACGAATGAGCGTTTGATGCTCTATTGCGGCATTGTTGATGCCTCTTCGGCTGGAGGGGTTTACGGGCTGGCAGAAGAAGGTGAAGATATCAGAGTGCATGTGATGGCAGCAGAAGACGCCTGGCAGATGGTTGAAGATGGTCGTATTTCCAATGCTCCGGCTATCATTGCTCTGCAGTGGTTAAGGCTGAACCATGGAGAACTTAAAGATTATGCTCAATAAAACAGGGCTTGGACTATCAACTCTTGTTTTAACCGTGTTTCTGGCTCTAACGGGGTGTCAGTACACAGGTTTCAATGAATCTGGTGGCCTGGGCGGCACAGCTGCTTCTTCAGGGCTCTACCGGGAAGGTCTGCCAGGTACTGCAAACTGGGCTGTCCTGCCTTTTGTCAATCACAGTGAAGCCACCAGTATTACTACCCAGGTAGAAAGAATTCTGATGGTTAAGCTCCCCTCACATGGTATTGAAGATGCCCGCTTGTATCCTGAGTCCGAAGTGACGACGGCTTCAAAATCTCTTGAAGGGGCTCACCGTTATCAAAATGGTAAGCAATGGGCTATGCAGAATGACATCAGTTTTGCAGTGGCTGGGGAGATTTTTGAGTGGTTTTACGATGACAGTGGCAGACCCCAGGTCTCCATGGGACTGGCTGTAATTGACATTCGTAACGGTGAAGTAATCTGGAGTGTTAATGGCTCCAGTGAAGGCCTTCAGGGTGATGATCTGTTTGATATCAGTCGGGGTCTGATGTCTGATCTGCTACAGTCTTTACCTATAAACCGGCGGATATAGGAGCAGCAGGATGCTATACGCACTCAGGGATGAGAAAGGCGACATTCAAGCGGTTTCGGATAAGCAGCTGACTGACGGCTGGGAATTCGTAGATCTTGAAGATGAAGCGGTGCATGCTTTCTTGAACCGGAACCCAGCCATTGGTGGCAAGGTCATGCAGGCGGCAGATGCCGACTTTATACGGGTACTGGAAGATGTGATTGATCTGCTCATTGATAAGCAGATCATTCAGTTTACGGAGCTTCCGAATCCAGTTCAGAACAAATTATTGAATCGCCGCCGTTACCGTGAGGAGTTGCGTGGTCAGGACGACACCACGCATCTTATTGGTGGGGGTGATGAGATTTTCTAGATCGTTCGTTACCGGGAAGTAGAAATCTGGCCCCGGGGGGTTTTGCAGGCATTCTCTGTAGGCCAGCCTTCCGCCCATTCTTCCTGATGCTCAATGGACTGGTTAGGAATAATCAGACTTTTATCAGCCACTCTCATAGGGAACAGTTTCCCGTTAAGATGATCCAGCTCATGCTGCATCACTCGGGCTGCAAAGCCTGACAGGTTTCTTTCCTGCCGCTCTCCATGATGGTTATATCCAGCGACAACAATGTTTTGAGGGCGTTCAATCCAGGCTCTCATGCCGGGTACTGAAAGACAGGCTTCCCAGGCCCAGCAGGTTGTTTTACTGAAGCCGGTAATTTGCGGGTTGATCCAGAATTCAAAAGGAATATCCGGAGCCTGTGGGTATCGGGACCGATTGACTTCAGAAATACCGACGCTGAGAACTCGAGCAGACCAGCCAATTTGAGGAGCAGCAAGCCCCACACCCTGTGTACTCACCTGCTTTTGCTTGAGGACCTCAAGATTGTGCTGAAAGTCGTCTGAAGCTATCTCACCGACGACGATTTGAGGTTGTTCCTGAAACAACAGAGGGTGGCCCATCAGTAATACGTCAGGATTTTGATTCAGTCTCATGACAATTAGATCCCAGGATAAAATGACTTGCTCTGATTTATAGCCTACAACAATGGCTGCAAGATAGTCTGAAGAGCTGTGTGCCTCTGCTTGTCAGTGTTTATAATGCAAGAATTCAGGAAGTAAGGCACAGAGTGCCAAAGCGAAAAGAAAACTATGATAAGAACCTATCGCCTTTTGATTTCATGTCCCGATGCCACGGGTATAGTGGCTTCTGTCAGTCATTTTATCGCCAGTCATGGGGGGTGGATTCTAGAAGCCAACCATCATTCAGACCCTATTTCTGGCCGCTTCTACATGCGTAATGAGATAAAAGCGGACAGTCTGCCCTTTGAGCTGGACAGTTTCAGGGAGCATTTTCAGGCGCTGGCTGATGAACTGTCGCTGGATTGGACCATTACGGACTCAGGCTCCCCCCACAAGGTTGCTCTTTTGGCCAGCAAACAGGCCCATTGCCTTTCAGATCTTCTGTACCGCTGGAGAAGTGGTGATCTGAATATGGATATCCCCTGTGTCATCTCCAACCATGATGATTTGAGAAGTTATGTCGAATGGCATGACATTCCTTATTACCATGTTCCTGTGGATAAAAATGACAAAGCTGCGGCTTATCAGCAAATGACCGACCTGCTGGAAGAGTATAGTGTTGATACGGTAGTTCTGGCTCGTTATATGCAGATCATACCCCCTACTCTGTGCGAAACCTTCAGAAACCGTCTGATTAATATTCATCACAGCTTTCTGCCCTCTTTCGCGGGAGCCAGACCTTATCACCAGGCCTATACCCGAGGGGTAAAACTGGTGGGAGCAACTTGCCACTATGTGACAGAAGAGCTGGATGCCGGCCCGATCATTGAACAGGATGTGATCAGAGTAGGTCACAACCATTTACCCGATGAAATGGTAAGGCTTGGAAAGGATGTTGAAAAAACAGTCCTGGCCCGCGGCCTTCGCTATCACCTTGAAGATCGTGTGATCGTTGATGAAGGAAAGACCATTATCCTTGAATAATGGTTCTATCTGTGGATAACCTGTTAAAAGGTGTGGAAAAAGCTGTCATTGAGTTGTGCATAAACGCAAGGAGGCGTTATGAAACTGGAAAAGTGTCCCTGCTGTCTGGGTGAAGCCGAGTTGGTAAATATGATGGTCGGTGACACTGAGATGTGGCAGGTGACCTGCTCAAGTTGTGGCCTGTCCACAGAGCTGGACGATGACAAGGTGTTCTCGGAAGAACGATGGAACAAACGTCTGGAACGCTCAAGACTGAAAATGTGGGTAACCTTGCTGGCTGCCTTCCTTCCTTTTCTGGCGGTTGCAGCCTTTCTTGGTGGTAGCTTTATGGGGCTTAGGCTTTAGTAAACATCCAGATCATTAGCCAATACTACCTTGCCCTCATACCCCGCCTGAACTTCTTTCAAGGCACTGGTGACAGGTGCTGAGTAATGCAACACATGGGTCAGTATCAGAAGTCTTGGTTTGGCTTTTGAGGCCAGCCTGGCCAGGTCACTGCTGCGGGTATGGCTGTCACAGTGGTATTTTTGCCAATCCGGGCTGAGTTTGGAAAGACCTTCTTCACTGATCACTTCATGAATCAGAATGTCGGCGCCCTTGGCACGCTCTGCTATTTTTTCGTCGTATCGGGTATCACCGCTTATCACAATGGTTTTATCAGGGTTATAACCTTGTAGCCGAAGGCTGGCTCTATATCGCCATGTTGCACTGCAAAGGCTTCTATCAGTACAGAGTCTACTTTTACTGTCCAGCTGTCCTCCTTGTATTCAGTGACATTCGCCTGGTACATGGAAGGCTCTTTAACAGGCTGTATGCTATTAATACGCAGATGAATATCTTCCGACAGCATGTCGTAATAACCGTTCAGCAACGATTGGGTTCCCTCAGGACCGTAGATATTCAGTCTCTTTTCCCTATGCCACCAATAAGTGGCTGCCAACTCTGAAACATCCAGAACATGGTCACTGTGTAGATGAGTTAGAAAAAGGTGCTGAATACGCGTGGGATAAAGGGCCTGAATGTCTTTTTTCTGGGCTGCGACCAGAGCATTGCGAACCATGCCGCCACCGGCATCAAAGACAAAAGCCTGATGATTATCGGTTGAGCGTAAAACCCCGTACTTTGAGTGCAGGGATGTAAGCTCGTCGGCGATAGCCGACTAATGCGGTGTTCTCTGCTGCTGAACGTACTGTTTGATGACTTCTATAGGAGCGCCACCGCAGCTTGCAGCAAAATAACTTGGACTCCATAGTGCCG
>NZ_JBPCXO010000391.1:0-38174 GCF_051008435.1 Endozoicomonas sp.
TTATTGCCTGGATCTGACGAGAAAATGCTGTCATGGCGGAAAAAGAGCTAGCGAGAAGCCGACGAGCGATGTTCGTTTATTTTCGTACACATCAAAAATCGAACAACTCTGTATTTCCAAGGCCTTCGGCCTTGTCAAAGCGGCTTTATGAATTTTCCGGGCTAACCTTAGCGAATCAAGTTTTACTACTGTGTGGGTCAATGCACACAAAAAAGATTCACTATTGCTGGTTTGGCAGCCCTCTTCCTGACCTGGAGCGTTCCTATATAAAGGAATGGCAAAAAGTCTTTCCTCATTATGAGATAACCCATTGGAATGAAAAGAACATTCCAAGAGGTCATCCCTATCTTGAAAGTATGTTGAGAGCTGAAAAATGGGCCTTTTTGGCTGACTACGTTCGTCTTTACGCCTTATATCATCATGGCGGGATCTATTTCGATACGGACATTGAAGTTAAACAGAATTTTGAGCACGAGTTGCAAGACGATATCAGCTGCCTCTTTGGTTTTGAATCCGATGAATATCATCACAGGTGCTACGTTGGCACTGCAGTGATCGCTGCACAAAAGCAGGCTCCCTTTATCAAAGCCTTCATGAATCAATATGATATCAGGATGGCCAAAAGGGTCCTTCGAAGAGACTATCTGACAGGCCCAAAGCTACTTACCCGCATACTGCAAGAAAAGGGCCTCAACAAGGCTGTGAGCCAAAAGATCGAAGATATCAAGTTACTCAGCAGGACATTCATGTATCCGGATCAGAGTAACTCTCATGAAGTTGAACACTGTTATACCATCCATCACGAAGCAGGTTCCTGGGTATCCGACTCCGGACCCATGACCCCCATAGAGAAATTTTTCAAGAAAAAAAGAAAGCTTTCCGAGTGGCTGGAAAATACCATCAAAGCCCGCACATGACTTATTCTGGATAACTTAATCCCACGCTTTATGCTTTACCTTAGAGACGATTTTAAAGAAGCCTGGCAAGGCAAAGACCCTCAGTCACTATTGGAAACAATGGATGGAGAGGTTTATAGAGCGCTCGAAGCTCGACGCACCTTTCGATTTGAGCTGAATGGCAGAGGCTATTTTGCAAAAGTGCACGGCGGTGTTGGCTGGTTTGAAATTCTGGAAAATTTTCTGCATTTGCGCAAACCCGTTCTTGGCGCCAGACACGAGTGGGAAGCCCTGAATAAGCTCCATAAAATCGGCATTGATACTATGACGCCTGTCGCTTATGGAGAAACCGGGAAAAATCCTGCCACACTTCGCTCCTTTCTGGTGACCGAAGAGCTGGCCGATATGGTGACTCTGGAAGATTTTTGTGAGCAGTGGAAAAGTCGTCCCCCTTCTTTCCGCCTTAAGCGAACCATTATTTTAAAACTGGCCGACATCAGTAAAAAGCTTCATGACAATGGCATCAATCACCGTGATTACTATCTCTGCCACTTTATGATGCCCAAAACGGACACCCCTGATCCAGAGCACCTGAAATTTTACTTAATCGATCTTCACCGTGCCCAAATCCGTGATGAGATACCAGATCGCTGGCGACTAAAGGATCTTTCTGGTCTTTACTTTTCAGCCATGGATTATGGCATCACCCGACAGGATACTTTTCGATTTCTGAAAGCCTATACTGGATTGCCTCTTAGAGACACATTAAAAAAGTACAGCACGATGCTGACTCAAATTGAGAAAAAGGCAGTAAAGCTGTATCAACGAATGGAACGAAAAGCGGGACAAGGCGACGACTAAAAACAGTCAGGGGCCTAACGCACAAATAACATGCAAATACCTTTATTGATGTCGTCCAGCTGGACACTTATGGAGTCCTATAGAAATACGCCTGTTGGCAATGCTGTTTCTACATTGGACAACACCTTTGCCATGACAGGCGTTGAGATCACCCGGGATATCATCAGCACCATGAGCCGTACCGAGATCAATGGTAAGGGCTACTATTTAAAGCGATATACCGGGGGAGGCAAAAATCTTCGTCGATACATTGGCAGAAGCCGTATCCGAGGGGAATGGGAAAGCATGCTGTTTTTTCATGAATACGGGATTCCGGCAGCCAAAGTTGTGGCGTATGGCCAGGAGATTCAATGGGGTGTTATGACTCACGGGGCCTTGGTGACTGAAGAAGCTCCTAATACTCTGGATCTTCGCCAAATGGTCAGAGACAACATTCCCTGGCTTAGAGACAGGAGCTGGATGGCCAAGGTCATTGAACAGCTCGCTCCAGCGGTCAGAACCATGCACAATCAAAGCTTTATTCACACGGATCTGAAGTGGCGAAATATTCTGGTATCTCAGAAGAAAAATCCCGAGATCTGCTTCATTGATTGTCCTGCTGGACAAAAAGTTCTTCCTTTTTTTCTCGAGCGAGGCATCGTTAAGGATTTGGCCTGCCTTGATAAGATGGGTAAACAACACCTCTCACGCACCCAGCGGCTAAAGTTCTATAAGCTCTATTGTAGTGGCCAGCTTGGGTCAAATGACAAAACTCGCATCCGGAAAATTCTGAATTTCTTTGAAGGAAGGGAATGATATGCCTGACCCATTCCTTCAAGAATGGCAAGCAATGAACTCTGAATTGAAAAAATCAGAGTTCATCCGCCAAGCGCTCTCAAAGCACGAAGCACCTGAAAGTTTTGCCAGACTACTACCAAGGTTTGATCGCCATCTTGAGGAGCACCAGGCTTCACCCAAGCTATTGAATGAAGTACAGCGTATTCGCAAACAGCGAGAAATAAAGCTGGCAGAATGCCTGAAACCAAGAACGGGGTTTACTTATCAAAAGTCCTGGTCTCAATTGGTTATCACAGATCAGAGGGATGAGTGCCCTGAGCTTTCCAAGCTTGTCGCAGACCCAGACACCTTTATTCAGCAAGGTCATATTATAAAGACAGGTACAGCTACCACTGTTGCTATTATTTCATCAGGACAAAAACAGTATTTCATCAAAAGATACAACTCAAAAGGCTTTCTCTATAGCCTGACACGCAGCCTTATTCCATCAAGAGCAGCGGTAACCTGGCATGCTGCTCAACTGCTGGAAAGCATTGGAATTCCAACAGCACGTCCAGTAGCCTTGCTGGAAAAGCGCTGGGGACCCTTTAAACAGACCAGCTATGTGATTCATGAATACATCGAGAGTATTCATGCTATGAAGTACTTTGCAGAAGGGGCTAAACCTCAACCAGAGTGGCGTGTCGTTGCTCAGGAAATCGATGATATTCTCTACACTCTGAAGCGATCCCTGATTATTCATGGTGATCTGAAGGGACAAAACTTCATTATTCGCAATCACCAACCTCTGTTGATAGACCTGGATTCTTTAAGCAGCTATGAGTCCCCAACAGCTTATTTCAGGCAATATCCAAAGGACCTGGCTCGATTCTCCCGCAATTGGAAGAATGAGCCTCAAGCCAGTACTTTTTTTACTCCTGTTATCCACCGTCTCAGTAAAGATATTGTAGATCCCTCATCATTATGACCCACGTTTTATTCAGCATTGTCATTCCTTGCTATAACTACGCCCACACATTGAAACGCTCTGTATTATCGGTGCTAGATCAAGGCTTTAAGAACTATGAACTGCTGATTATTAATGATGGATCGAGTGATGACACAGAGCCGGTAATCCGTGAACTGATGGATCAATATCCCAATTCGTTTCAGTCTATCTCCCAATCAAACAGAGGCCTGGCAGCCACCAGAAACAGAGGTATTTCTGAAACATCCGGACAATATCTGATATTTCTGGATGCCGATGATCAGCTGGCAGAAAACGCTCTGGAGCATCTGAGTCAATCCATTCATACCGATCCTGAAGCACGGATGGTGATTGGAGCCCATATTGCTGTGGAGCCGGATGGCAAAGAACGTTTCAGGCCCCGATCAGAAGTTCCTGAAGATAATATGGCTCTTTTCAAAATGTACCTCTTGAAGGATGAGCTACCGATCGCCAATGGTGCAACTGCCATGCATAGAGAGATCTTTGACCAGTACCAGTATCCTGTACACTTTCGCTGTGTTGAAGACATTCCAATGTTTGCTTATGCGCTGGCTAACTACAAATGCATCACTCTAAATAAGCCTGTCGCTAAAATTCATAAACACGATGACAGTATGCGTAATGACGTAATGCTTGATCTGTCAGTGGGACTGGATCTGGTGAATGAAGTTTTTTGCTCAAAAAGACTGCCTACAGAATTTATGACTCTCAGAGAGCCATACGAGATCAAGCGATTACTGTCTATTTTTAGATCTCTCTATGTTGCTGGTGAGTACCGACACTCCCTGGAGTATTATTGGAAAGCTCTCAAACAATCCCCATCAGCTGTATTTGAATTTGGCTACCTTAGAAAAGCTTTGAGAGCACTACTTTTTAGCTGGAAAAAATAGCAAACCTGTTTAATAAAAGAACACCTCATTCGTTCTTACCGCTTTTCGGAAAAATTCATCTTCACCATAATCCGGTTGATATCGTTTAATGAGTACTTTCTGAAGGCGCTTCCTTAACCATTTTTTCCAACGAATGGGCCTTCTGAGATCATGATTCATTTCAAGAGCCATGATTTTATCTTTTTGTTCAGCATCATGAAGAGTGAATGAGAAAGCACCCGATAGTTTTACCTCATCACTGGTAACAGGGGGTAAGGATACTAACGATCCTGAAGGCCCATAAGGGTGCATATCAGTATTAGCCAGATGATTGGCATAAAACATGATGAAAGCATCCTTGTGCTCACTTTTGTTGATGGCTTCGCGAACAGCCGTCGTACTGTATTGATGATCCTGATGTGCATCGACACTGACGTGAGGTGTCACGACATAATCGGGCTGAAAAAGATTGATCAGCTCAACCAGGTCAGAAACCAGCTGACTCCAACTAGCCGTTCCATGATGGTCAGAAGCCAACTTGAGACTGTTAAACTCCCGGAAAGCTCTGGTATCAGATATACCCGCATATTCAGATTTTATCGGGGTATCAGGACTGTCATGCATTTTTTTCAAATGCTTGCAAAAGTAACCTAACTGGATCACCTGATCACTCTTTAGTCCTGCCCACTGAGGTATAGTGATACTGTCCCAGGCTCTTACCCTGCCTTTAAGAATCGCCGCCTTGTTTTTATCACTTATGTAACAACTGAATGTTTCAGGCTCGGCCTCTCCTGCAGTGATGGTGACAACCAGACTGTTCGTGCTCCTGTATAGACCAAAAGCCGCTATTTCAGCATCATCTGCATGGGGGGAGATATACAAGACTTTTTTACTGGCTAAATCAGGTTTTTTAAAGGAAAGCAGCTCAGCCCCTTCTTTAACAAAGTGACAATGCCTTCCCCTAAGGCTCAATACCGCTGTGTCACTAAGGCCTTCGATAGACGGAGTGAGATTGATATATCGATAACCTCGACAGCCACGTTCAAAATATTGAACATGTCGCTGGCCATCAGACAAAATCCTTAGAGCCGGATCAAACAGCCTCCCGGAAAATCGTGCTTTGATTTTAACTCTGAGAAATACACTGTAATCACCTGACCTCAATGATTCTGGTAACAACAGCACAGATCCATCAAAGGTAGCTTTTTGACAATCCCTATCACCCACTTCCCACTTATAATCACAACGCCTGCGATAATAGATATGATCTGCAAACAATAAACCATGCAGAACATACGCCATTACAAAGAACACTATCCAGAGCCAGCCAGGATACAGATACATTCCAGCACATAATGCAGCAACCACTGCAAGAATGCTCAACAGCTTTAGAGCTCTGAATAAAGGTTTCATAATTTACTTAATCCAGCATTTAAGTGAGTTGTTTATGGTTTAGTCCTACTCAATAAGCATTTTTTCAAGCAGATCACGATAAGCTTCCCTGAAATCATCAATATTATGCCTTTCACAAAGCGCCTTATATAACTCACGACCCTCATCTTCCATTGCGACAGGCGACATTGATAGAAAATACTCCATGGATTGAGCCAGACTCCTTGAATCACCTACTTTGCATACCTGCCCCAAACCCTGAATATAGGGTTTTATCGTGTCAATATCAGTGCCAATAACAGGTAATGCCCCTGACATTCCTTCCAGCAAAGCAAGGGGTAATCCCTCAGTAAATGATGGCAAGGTAAAGACATCAAATGCCTTGACATATTTGATAGCCTCCTCCTTTTTTCCCAATAGGAAAACGCTATCTTGTAAGCCAAGTTGCTCTATCAGCCGTCGAAGATTAAGTTCTTCCTCCCCCCAGCCAATAATAGCCACAGCGGCTTGAGGGTATTTCTGAATTATCTCGGCCAGAGCATTAACCATGACAGCATGACCTTTGATTTCCACCAATCGCCCTATCGTGCCAAAAATAAAGCGGTCTTCAGGCAAGCCTAATTCAGATCTTGCCTGTGCTCTACTCAGCTGAATGGCAACGGCCTGATCAATATCAATAGCATTATTAATCGCTACCGTATTCTGCTCACTCATGCTTGATGTGGTCTTGATTAGATAATTCTGAACTGGCTTGGACACCCCTACAAAACACCAGCGCTCATCAATCAGTCTATTGACCAGTTTTTGCCGATATGAGCGATCGTAATCACCAAATCCATGGGCAATACTGATAAATGCTTTTGTATCCAGCTTATCAGCGAGATTTAGCATGATGTGAGTAGGCTTGAACCTATGACAAATAATACCGTCGAAATGGTTTTCACGACAAAAGCGTAATAATTTTCGTATCGCAAACCAGCGACGAAAACCTTTTAGCTGCTTACTGTTAAAATCAAAATAGACAGAACGCCCAGCCGCGCTGACAGGCTGACCTTCACCAGGCTTCCCCTTCAAGAAGGCTGTGGTGATTTCATACTGTTCAGCTGGTAGTGCCTTGATGATTTGTTCCGCCAGGTCAGAAGACATGACGTTATAGCTGTTTTGAAGCTGTAAAATCTGCTTCCTGTTACTCACTACTGGAGGCCTCCGGGCACTAGATCGAATTGAATAATCAAGACTCCTGCCAGATTCGGAAATATTAACCCTGAATCCAGCAAAGTTCTTTTAAACATCACCCAAACAGAAGTCTAAAGATTCCTCTGAGCGTTTTGACTCTATAGGCTCCTAGGGGAATCATTGAAAGAATCTTTCTGGCCAGTTTCTTATCTGATTTTACTGCCATCAGCAAATAGCTATGCAGTGTTTTCAGCCTCATATACTCATATTGAGGATGATCTGGAAAAGAACCATAGGTTGTCAGTACTGCATTCAACATTAGCTCAAGATTCTTGTAAGTATTGGTTTCATGTATTCGGTAGTAAGCCAGCACATCGTTCAGCATACCTATTTGATACCCCATTGAGGCAATCTTAAACTCAATATAAAGGTCCTCAAGGCGAATATCCGGATTGAACCCTCCAGCCTCGAGCAGTACTTCTTTGCGGAACATCAGAGTAGGCGCAGGGGCACCTTTTTCACGATTAAGGTAAATATCATCGAAGCCTAGGACCCTTGACGGGTAGATTCTTTGCTGTCTATGCAATTGCCCTTGATCATCAATACACAGAATATTACCCCCGCTGATACCTAGTCGAGGGTTCTTCTGCATATAGGTCACTTGCTTCTCGAGCCGGTCCAGCATCATGACATCGTCAGATCCGAAGGGTACGATGTACTCTCCAGAGGCCAAAGCTATTGCCTTGTTCAAAGTTCTGGCCAAGCCCATATTACTCTGCACAACAAACTGAAATTCATAGCGTTTCTGTAATGCTCGAATGATTTCTACGCTGTCGTCCCGAGAGCCATCGTCAATCACGATCAACTCAAAGCTCTGAAAGGTCTGCCGGATCACACTCTCAATCGACTGAACTATGTACAGAGCATGATTATAGGAAGCTATGATGACAGATACTGAAGGCATTTTTCTGATTTACTCGAACTTTGAAGCACCATCATTGTATCATATCACCCTCTCTCTAACAGAAAGGCCGTGTACGTATGCACCAATAGAATTCCCGAATAGGCCTGCTCACTCTCTTGATTCTGTTGCAGACTTAAATCTTTCATCTGTCTCTTAATACTATACTCTCTGGTTTGGTTCATTTTTAACACTCTTTGATGATTATTTCACATATAGACAACTTTCTGGTGCGGTTCATAATCCCACTGGGACTGTTCATCCAGATTTCAAGCATTCATTGGCTTGGTCGAGGGGCTGATGTCAGCCAAACCTACACCTGGTTACTGTTTCCTGCACTGATTTGTTTCCTGCTCAATCTTAAGAGTTTGAGAGACTGGCGACCGGATTTGCAAGAACTGTGTATTACAGGCTTCCTTCTTCTGGCCATGGCTTCCTGGTGGTGGGGTGTATCTGAAAAATCCTGGATAGATGTAATGAAAAAATGTCTTTACATCTCCATGTATCTTTATGCCATTAGCAGGTTATCTCAAAAGGGATACTTACTTGAAAAAACATTGATTGCCTCAGCCGTTATCGCTGTGGTGGGAGCGGCCGTTGCTCTGATTAATCAATATGTCGTGCAGGACCATAGTCTAAGTTACCGATCCTACAGAATATCCAGCATGGGTATTGCCCGGTTTGGCGATATGGGCAACCCCATTCCCGCTGGTATTTATTTTGGCGCTATTGCAGCACTGCTCTTTAGTTGGACCTGCACAACCCTGCTCAAGCCATGGCAACTAACCCTTTCCATAGCTGGCGTATGCACTCTACTTCTTTATGTTCTTATGACCGGTTCCAGAGGCCCTCAGCTGGCAACGGCTGTTGCCTTTCTCGCAGCATGTCTTGTCATTAGAAACAAACGAACCAAGCTGTTCCTGGTTTTAGGCCTCATTACTGCCATCATAGGCCCGTATCTGCTCCAGGAAGCCTTTTTTGAAATTAACAAAGACTCTACTCTTAACGGTCGAGTTCCAATCTGGCTCTCAACCTTGGGGCATATCTCTGAGAGCCCATGGATAGGACATGGTCCGGGCTATAAGATGTCCAATCCCTGGCAAGGAACATACTTTACCTATGCACACAACTACTACCTCCAATCCATACTAAATTACGGCCTTTTGGGCTTTGCCTTGTTTGCTGGAATCATTGGCTCAACTCTGCATCTGATGAAGAAACACTGGCAGAATAAGCTGGTAAAAATCAGCTTCTTTCTTCTCATTTACGGAATGGCCTGTATGCTGACGGAAATATCCCGTCTCATCATCATTCCGGATGAAGCCTGGTTGATTTTCTGGTTACCTGTTGGCTTAGTGATCGGAGCAAAATACAAATCGACCCATTACCCCCAATACCAGACAGCCCATACGGCCAAATTCACTGTCTCTGATAAGATCAAATCAGAATTTTCTGAAGAAAAGGCATCCAACAAATGAAAATTATGATTACCGGAGGTGCCGGGTTTATTGGTGCTGCACTGGTGAGACACATCATCCGCCATACTGAACATCATGTGATCAACGTCGATAAGCTTACCTACGCAGGAAACCTTGACTCATTAGCTGAAACTGCGGATCACCCTCGCCATAGTTTCCATCAGGTTGATATCTGCCAGAATCAAGCCATTGAAGAATTGCTGGCTTACTATCAGCCTGACGCCATCATGCATCTTGCCGCAGAGTCTCACGTAGATCGTTCCATTGATGGACCTGCAGACTTTATTCAAACGAATATTGTCGGGACATTCACCTTGCTGGAGGCCGCCAGAAAATACTGGCTTGGATTATCCAAAGAAGCCAGACAGGGTTTCAGGTTTCATCATATCTCTACTGATGAGGTATATGGGGACTTAGGAGAAACAGGCCTCTTTACAGAACAAACCCCCTATGAGCCGAGCTCTCCCTATTCAGCCTCCAAAGCCTCCTCCGACCATTTAGCTCGAGCCTGGCAGAGAACCTATGGGCTCCCTGTGCTGATCACTAACTGTTCGAATAATTACGGACACTACCAATTTCCAGAGAAGCTTATTCCATTAGTGATCCTCAATGCTCTGGAAGGAAAGCCACTGCCTATCTATGGTGAGGGACTACAGGTAAGAGACTGGCTCCATGTTGACGATCATGCTCGTGCACTACTTAAGGTTCTCGAGGAAGGCAGCATTGGAGAAACCTACAACATAGGCGGGCATAATGAGCGTCAGAATATTCAGGTCGTAGAAGCTATCTGTTCTTTACTTGATGAGCTTTGCCCCGAAAAAACAGCCGGGATAAATAGTTATTCAGAATTGATTACATTTGTAGAAGATCGCCCAGGACATGATGTTCGCTACGCTATTGATGCCAGTAAGATAGCCAGAGAGCTTGGGTGGACCCCGGAAGAAACTTTTGAATCAGGTATTCGTAAAACGGTTATCTGGTACCTGGAGAACCAACCCTGGTGCCAGTCTGTACAATCTGGCAACTACCAGCGACAACGTTTAGGTATAGAGGGCAAACAATAAATGAAAGGGATCATTCTTGCAGGCGGGTCTGGCACTCGCCTTTATCCAGTGACTCAGGCTGTATCCAAACAGCTAACCCCTGTTTACGACAAACCTATGATTTATTACCCGCTCAGCACACTCATGCTGGCAGGTATCAGAGACATTCTTGTCATTACAACGCCTGACGACCAGATTCAATTTCAACGTCTTTTGGGTGATGGCCGTCAGTGGGGTTGCTCAATCCAATACGCGGTTCAGCCTTCCCCCGATGGCTTGGCACAGGCCTTCATTATCGGCTCTGAATTTTTAGGTAACGATCCTTGTGCACTCGTTCTGGGAGACAACCTGTTTTTTGGCGACCAACTCGCCTCAATGATGTCTCAAGCTGTCCAGTGCAGCAATGATTGCGCTACAGTCTTTGCCTATCCGGTTCAAGACCCCGATCGTTATGGAGTGGTTGAGTTTGACAATGAAGGGACGGCTATTTCAATTGAAGAAAAACCCTCTGAGCCAAAGTCTCGTCATGCGGTAACAGGTCTGTATTTTTATGATAACCAGGTCATTGATATTGCCAGGGAAGTTCGTCCTTCCGAGCGAGGCGAACTGGAGATAACCTCTGTCAACCAAATTTATCTGGAGCAGCAAAGACTCAAAGTAGAAGTGATGGGAAGAGGGATGGCCTGGCTTGATACGGGTACCCATGACGCACTCCTGGAAGCTAGTCATTTTGTGCAGACTATTGAAAAACGACAAGGCTTAAAGATTGCAGCACTGGAAGAAATTGCTTGGCGGAATGGTTGGATCAATGACACAGAGTTCCAGAAATTAGCCACAAGTCTTCTGAAAAGCGGCTATGGTCGATACTTACTTTCTTTACTGGAGTGATGAGCGCTCAACCAGCCCTATGAGTAATCATGGATGCCTCAATACCGATAGCTTGATGACAGTCTTGAAACTCTATAGAGTTGCGCAACTATTCATTTGTACAGACTGTTCGCAGGCCGGGCACCAGATCGACAGTACCAGGAAACATAAATGGCAAAGATTGACGAACTCAAAACGATACTGGCGGAAGTGCTGGAAATTGATACCCAAGCGTTTGACAAAGAAACCCAGCTCTTGGGAGCCCTACCTGAATTTGACTCTATGGCCGTGGTCGGTGTAATTACAGCTATGGAAGAATCCTTCGGTATCAACGTGGCAGATGATGACATTGATGCCACTATCTTTGAAACAGTTGGCAGCTTACTGAATTACATTAATCAGGCTCCCTGAATAATAGATGTAAAGTAAAAGTCATTTCTCTTGATGACTTTTCAATCAAGCGGATCAGGGTGTTGCCAGTACGACCAGCTCAGAATAGCTGGCATTCACTCTATCGGCTGGAAGATTACCCCGGTACTGTTTGGGCTGGGAGAAATGTTTCAACCGAGACAACATCAGCTTTCTACCGCCGAGAAATCGCTCATCGACTTGCAGCCCTTTCACGCCCAAAGTCATACAAAGCTTCCAGCGAATCTGCCCGATGGTTTCTCTAAACAGTTCCGTGCTTCCTATGCAGTGGATATGAGCTCGCCCCAGGCGGCGCGTGCCTAGCAAATAACAAACTCTGGCTTTCTTTCTGATCACACACTGCCATACATCCAGATCATCATGAGCATCAAAACACTGTCGTTCCTGTTCAGTTAAAAACGCTCTAACCGAACCAGGCTCAGTGATCAGTTCTACAGTGCCCATGAATGAAGGTACCGGATAAATAACTCTTGCCGCTGTATCAAGATCTTTAAAGCCTAACTTTTTATAGACAGCATAAGCTTCGGGAGAAGAGGTCAGACTGGTTAACACCAAAGACTTTTGTCGGAGAAATGGCATCAACAACATCATTGAAGAGCTGCGATAGGCTTCATCCACAATCCAGCTGTTAAGATTACAAACCGAATGATGCTGCCCATCAATACCTTCTGAATGGAGTCCTCCAACTAAATAGAGTCCTCCAACTAAATAGAGTCCTCCAAGAAAACCTACAATTTGCTCACCCGTGTCAAGCACATAGCCTGGTGACCAGTTTTTTTGGTTCCATAGATTAGTGAAAAGTCTTTTCCAGACGGCTTCAGTAAAACGAGTGTCGTTAAGCTGCCTTAGCAGGGGATAGACTTGCGCAAAGTCTTCAGCAACAGCAGCACGCACTTTAGCTTTAGGCAAGTCAGCAGCCATTACACAAGCAACTCCCTGACATGTGGATGGCTGAGAAAGCCCTGTGGACTGGCCGTTGCGCCATAAGCCCCTGACTGGAATACCACCACCAGATCGCCTACCTCAGCGACGGGTAATTCCAGCTTTGCCCCAACAATGTCGAGAGGCGTGCACAATGGTCCCACAATCTCGACGACTTCCTTCTCTACTCCATCAATTCGATTGGCAATCAATACAGGATAGTTTTTCCGAATCACCTGACCAAAATTACCGGAATTCGACAAATGATGATGAAGACCACCGTCCGTCATTAGAAAAGTTTGTCCCCGGGACTGCTTTTTATCGGTAACTCGACACAAGTAATAGCCCGCTTCACCGACCAGATAGCGTCCCAACTCCATGACTATGTCAGAATGCTTAAAGCTGCCGGCACGATGACTCATCAGTTGTTGCAGATTTTCCGCCACAGGTCGAACATCCAGCTTTTGCTCGCCTGGAAAATAAGGAATACCTAATCCGCCACCTATATTGACGTGCCGAACAGGCCCACGAACTAACCCTGAAAGCCGCTCAGCTAACTCAAAGGTTTTATTGTGGGCATCAACCAGAGCTTTCGGATTAAGATTCTGTGATCCTGAAAAAATATGAAAACCATAGAAATCTATTTTTCCCGTATCCAAAGCAGACAATAACTCCGGCATCTGCTCTGCATCGATACCAAACTGCTTTGGTCCCCCAGCCATCTTCATTCCGGATGATTTGAGTTCAAAGTCAGGATTCACCCGAAAAGCCACCCGAGGCTTAATACCCATATTTGAAGACAGCTGATATAACCTTTCCAGCTCCAGACAGGATTCAACGTTTATCACTATATTGGCAGCCACAGCAGCCCTGAGCTCTTCTGCTCTTTTTGCTGGCCCGGCAAAACTGATCACTTCCGGATCAATACCAGCGCCAATAGCGATCATCATTTCATTTTGAGAAGCCACATCCAAACCGTCCAGCAAGCCTGCCATATGATGAACCACAGCAGGCATAGGGTTTGCTTTGATGGCATAGTGCAGTTTCAACTCAGAGGGCATGAGTTCACGGAGAGCCTGTACACGTTCAGTAAGAAAACTCCTGTCGTATATATAACTAGGCGTACCTCCAGCTATCTCAACCACCTGTTCAGCAGAACGGCCAGCTATCTGAAGAGCATTATCTTTTACAGTAATAGTCTGCAGACGATCATGCTGCTTGCTCATTGATTTTCTCCCGATACAAACAGATTTGCATACTCTGTAGCTAACCGTTTTCGATCAATTTTACCATTCGGATTCCTGACCAGGGAGCTCTTGATAATCACTTTGGAAGGCATCATGTAGGAGGGCATATGTTTTTGACAGTATTTAGTGATCTGCTGCTCTACAATCTGCTGCTCAGCTACAGGCACGAGCACTACTACGATGGCTTGCCCCAGTCGCCAATGGGACACCCCGATAGCGGCCACTTCTGATACCATTCCAGAGCTATAAAGCAGTTCTTCAAGCTCAGAAGGGCTCACCCGATAGCCAGAAGTTTTTATCATGTCGTCTTTTCGACCCACAAAATAGAGGTAACCCTCTTCATCTTGAGTCACAATGTCTCCAGACCACACTGCCAGTTCTGGCACCGGAATACCCTCAACGCTTAACGGAGCCTGTTTAAAACGTTCCGCCGTTCGATCAATATCATTCCAATAACCCAAAGCGACCAGACTTCCCCTGTGAACCAACTCTCCGGATTCATGAGGCTGACATGGCAAACCACTTTCATTGATCACAATCAACTCAGCATTGGGGATCGCTTTACCCATTGAAGTGGGGCGACGTTCTATCTCCTCAGGTGGAAGATAGCTGGACCGGAAGGCTTCCGTCAGGCCATACATCAAATAAGGGGATGCGTTCGGCATTCTGCTTCGAAGGGCCGTCAGTGTTGATGTGGGCATGGCTCCGCCAGAATTTGTGAAATATCTCAGATACTGACCCGCTTCCTCAGGCCAATTCATTTCAGCAAGCTGGATCCACAAAGGTGGCACCAGTGCCAAACCAGTAATTTTCTGTTGAACTATTTGCTTGAGAATATCGGCAGGTAACAAATACTCCAGTAAGTAACAGCTGGCACCGGATACAAATGCCGAAGTCAATTGGCTGAAACCATAATCAAAACTAAATGGCAACACACAGAGAATTCGGTCAGATACAGTGTTTTGAAGATATTCTGCAACACTGTAGGCACCGGTCACTATATTACGATGAGAAAGCACTACCCCTTTGGGCCTGCCTGTGCTGCCCGAAGTGTAAAGAATGGCTGCCATATCCATATCAATGGACGGATACGATACCCACTCTTTCTCGTCCTTAAGAAAATCTGTCCAGGCCAGCACAGAATGAGAACTTTCTTCCTGATGCCCGTCAACCAAGACAACGTGACACAAGTCATGACAATCTTTCAGACTGCTCTCAAGTTGCTTGTAGCGAGCCTTATTGGTTATCAGAATTCTGGCGTTGCAGTCCTTAAGGATGTGCAGCACTTGTGGCGCTTTGAGTACCGGATTGACCGGAACCATGACTCCACCTGCAGCCGTTGCACCAAAGTAACTAAAAACAGCTTCAGCCGTTTTTGGCAAATAAACCGCTACTCTCTCATGCCTGGATAAGCCAACATTCTGGAAGCCTGCCGCCACATTTTTCACATGCTGGGCGACCGAAGCATAATCATACCACTGAGACTTCCCCCCCAGAGCTTGGGAAAAAGGGGCTCTCTCAGCCTGATCAAACAGCAATTGATGTAACAGCTGACTCATGCTGAAATCCGTAAATACTGACACTGACCCGCCATTGTAACAAACATCTCTTTACGATGTTGCTGTGCGGGACGTAAGTACAACCAAATTGCAATAAAAAGCTCTTGCATTTTAAAGTGAAGACTGGATAAATCACTCTTCGAATTGATGGTTGGAACAGATGATATTTAGCCCATTCTTTCTATCAGACTGATTGAACCCCGACATTAAAAAAGCCGTTCTATGCAACATAACTTTGAGCACGACGTTTCCCAACTTGAAAAGAATATCCTCCCCGAAAACTGGGAATGGATCAGTTGCTCCAAGCAGGCAAAAATGGCTCGCTATAACGGTAGTCCAACATGCTATTTCAAAGAGTTTATTCCTAAAAGTCGCTTAGAAGTGATTAAGTCAAAATTCAGAGGAACACGGTGTGAAGTTTGGGCCAGACAGGCCAAAATCGGTATGGAAGCTGGCTTTGAAGTTCCAGCCATATTAGCGACTGGAATACTCAAAAATAAGCATCACTATTTAATTACTGCTGCAGGACCTAGTGGCGCAGTTTCAAACTTTCTGGTGCGAAAGCCAGAGAATGATGAAGAAAACAGACAAGAGTGGATAAAGGCTTTTGGTCAATATATTGGGCAAATGCACAAAGCAGGCATAGTCCATGGAGATCTGCGTGCAGGGAACATTCTGATGGAACCTTCTCAACCACCTCGCTTTGTCATGATTGATATTGAACGAAACAGCCATCACTCTATAGTCCCTATATCGCTGGTCAAAAAGAACCTGGTTCAGCTGATAAAGAGAATATCGTTCAAGGACTTCACTGCTAAAGATCGGCTACTGTTTTTCAAACACTATAATTGCGTTTACCAAAGATTTGATAAAAAAGAACAGAAAGAACTTGCCTTCGAAATCATCAATCTTGTCAAAAAACAGAATCTCTGGGGTGGTAGCAAGAACGTTTAATCATGCTCCACCCGCAAACATAACGCATTAAATAATGCGTATTTGCACCCTGTAAAGAGCACAGATTATTCTGGCTACCAGGGCATTTGCTGAAGATTTCCACAACCTCCGATCAACCCACAGCTCTGATGTCCTGGTGTAGGGCCTTTTTTCACCCCTGATCACTGTTCGATTCAGAAAACTCACAATCCTGCTTAAACGAAGTGGTCGATACTCGAAGCGCTTATTTGGAATCAGGTGGCTCTCTTCCGGCGAAAAAAACGAAACCCTCCCACCTTTCAAGCAAACGTCATAACACTCTTTACCTATTTCCCCAGTGGTGGCCAAACTCAAATCTTTTGTAAGAAACATTACCTTCCTTGTTGAATCAGGATACATATTTCTAAAAATAGGAGCATTCTTTTCTTCAAGTTCAATTCTTTGTTCTGTAGGAAAAGATTTTGAACCCGCGTGATGCAAGACAGACTTAATACATACGCCTGTATAGTTATTTTCTGTATTCAGATCTCGACCTAAGGCAGTATCTTCAAAATATCCCTTACCAAAAACAGGATTAAATCCACCGACATTCAAGAAAGCACTTTTTCTTATTAAAAATGCATACCCTGAGAGCATAAATGTCTTTACAATATTATGTTCAGACTCATATTTCCTAAATTCATCAACATCAAAAGGAAACATAGGGTTCACTGCCATAAGATTGGGAGAGAGCTCCATGGATCTTATGAGGGGACCAAGAAAATCATTTTCAGCCACTGTATCAGAGTTTAAAACAAGAACTAATTCTTTTTCAGAAAACTCAAAACCTTTATTGACATTGGCACCGTAACCCAGATTTTTAGAATTCCTGACCAGCTCTATTTCAGGCTGATCTAACGACTCCAAATACTGTTTAGTTTCTTCATCTGAACAATCATCCATAATTATAATTTTATTTATATGATGACTAACATGTTCATACAAAGATTCAATACACGCTTTCGTATAATCAAGAGCATTGAAAACAGGAATAATGACATCAACTTTTTTCATAGGAAAGCCATACTACCATAATTAACACCATCCATTAGATAGATTTAAGTCCATATATAAAAACGAGCTTATAATGCATTCTGATAAACATCTTATCAAAAAAACAGTTAAATGCTGTGAAAAATACGGAAAAACCAACCTCCTGATATAGACTTTTCGTGAACTCACTCCAATAAGCAAAGTGCATGCATGACTTCAATACTTTTTTCGATCAGGTTTTTATCATTAACCTGAATGAAAGGTCAGAACGCTGGGAAAAAATCGAACAGCACCTCAAACACTTTGGATTCAAGAACTACCAAAGAATAGCCGCCATTCGCCCGTCTATGGATGAACTTGATACTGAAACACTTTCTGAACTGAATTATGGACCTGAACACTGGACCGTAGAATCTTTTCCAGTTTATCTGCGGGGTGCAACCGGATGCCTGAAAAGCCATATCAAAGCGCTTGAAACAGCAATTGCGTCAGATCTTGATAACTATCTGGTCTTTGAGGATGATGCATTTATATTAGAAGGGTCACAGAAGACCCTTAATCAGGCTATACAAGAGCTTGTCAGACTGCCCTCATGGGATATGTTTTACCTTGGGGGTCGACACCGCTCGAGAAGACCTCAGAAATCAGCCGGAAAGTATCTTGACCGAGTATACTGCACTTATGAAGCCCACGCTTACAGTGTGAATTCCAGATTTTACAATGATCTTCACCAGAGACTTATATTATGCCAATCTGAAATTGATCACTTTTTAGCTGAAAAAATACACCCTGAGTTTGATGTATATTCCTGCAGACCCCTTGTCTCATTTCAATCTGGCAGCACTTCTGACATTTTTGGAACTCCTCTTACTACTAGAAAGAAAAGTTTTATAGCAAAAGTAAAAAAACTCATCAAAAAGCCATGAAAGCTATTTGCCCATTTCTATTTGGATAAATGTTTTTTCAAGCTTTTCAAAGTGCTTGTAATCTGGCGTAGTCCAAGACCCCGGTATAGAGTAAATATTCGCTAAATAACCTAAAAAGGACTGCCTTAGACTTTCATTAACCCCCCAATCATCCAGACCATTTATGATAGAAGCCAGCTCAACTTCTGAATCAGCATGATTAACCAAGCCATCAATATTATAAAAAGCGTCGCCTATAGTAATCACTTTCTTTCCATAGATAAGTGCTTCTATTCCCACGGTTGAATTAACAGTAACAACAGCCTCAGCCCCTCTTATGAGCATTTCAGTACTTAAATTATTTACAAAAAAACATCTATCCGTTTGATCCTTTTCAAGATCTCTATATTCAAATGGACTCGATGGGTGCTCTTTAAAAACAAACCTTATATTTTTATCGTCAATAATCTTATGGGTTCTCAAAGCAATAACAAAAAACTCTCTCATATTCCTTAACCACTTGGAATGGTTTATGATTTGAGAGTCGCTGTCCACCTGAAATGGAAAAAAAATATACTTACCATCTATCTGCTTTTTTGAATCAACCTTTTCAACCCCTTCAGCCTGACGCCTTGTAGACAGCCCCCACTTCTTATCAATATTAAACTCAAAGTGATTAGCCTCATAAAAACTCCGACTTCTTGGTACAGAATTGTTAAAGTTCACTCCTTTTCCATCTGCAACAGTTGTTCTTGGGATAATACCATTCTCCATATAAGCAACGGATACCCCCATCATTTTGGCCACTTCAGATACCAACCTTTGAGTCATTCGGCTACCATTCCAAACAACAACAAGATCATAGCCACCCGACTTTATCAGCCTGAATATCTTCAAGGAATTAATTAAACAGCCCAGCTTATATTTTTCCGCTTTAATCTTGGAAACTTTTTCATTTCCTTTCATAATTCCTTTATATCTGACTTTAAAATCAATTATTTTTTCAAGATCAAGATGTAAGCAAAGACTTAGGTACTTAAAGTCTGGGTTCGGTAGCTTTTGATCAAATTTAAAAACATCACACTTAAGATGTTCAGAAACATTGTCAGCAATTGATTGATAATATTCATCAAGTCTATGACTGGTGGAGTACAGCAAAACTCTCATATCAACTACTCAAGCCTAATACTTCTCATAGCCACCCAGAGAGATGTCAAAGACTGGATGACGCCTTTTTATCAAGGCGCCTATTATGTCACTTTCAAAGCCCAAGTAAATGAAGGATATTACTAGTCTCGAGCCTGCTTCACAGCCTTTCTCACCTGCTCGGGAGCAGTCCCCCCGATATGGTTTCGAGCAGCCACAGAGCCCTGAAGTGTCAGTACTTCAAATACATCTTCCTTAATTGTGTCTGAGAACACGGTCAGTTCTTCCAGGCTCATCTCTGACAAGTCTTTTTTCTGCTCAATACCATAGGCTACCGCTTTGCCTACTACTTCGTGAGCATTACGGAAGGGCATTCCCTGTCTGACTAGATAGTCTGCCAGATCGGTCGCGGTGCTGAATCCACGTCGGGCCGCTTCTTCCATGCTTTCTTTCTTTGACTCGATATGTGGAATCATATCCGCAAAGGCGCGAAGGCAGTCTTTAAGCGTATCCACTGTATCAAACAGTGGTTCCTTGTCTTCCTGATTATCTTTGTTATAAGCCAGAGGCTGAGATTTCATCAGTGTCAGCAGACTGATCAGGTGGCCATTAACCCTCCCCGTCTTTCCACGAACCAGTTCTGGCACGTCTGGATTTTTCTTCTGGGGCATGATTGACGAGCCGGTGCAGAAGCGATCAGGCAAATCGATAAAATCAAACTGGGCCGACGTCCAGAGCACCAGCTCTTCAGACATACGCGACAGGTGCGTCATGATCAATGCACCCGCAGAACAGAACTCTATTGCAAAGTCCCTGTCACTGACTGAATCCAGTGAGTTTCTTGATGGGCGATCAAAACCCAGCGCTTTTGCAGTGAATTCGCGATCAATGGGGTAGGTTGTTCCTGCCAGAGCTGCGGCTCCCAGAGGCGACACATTGACCCGCTTCCTGCAGTCGTACAAACGCTCACTGTCTCTTACCAGCATTTCATACCAAGCCATCAGGTGATGACCAAACGTCACAGGTTGTGCAGTTTGCAGATGAGTAAAACCAGGCATGATGGTATCGGCTTCACGTTCAGCCAGATCGACCAGACCGGTCTGCAGTCTTTTTAACTCAGCCCCTATCTGATCAATTTCTTCCCTGAGCCATAAACGAATATCGGTAGCGACCTGATCGTTTCTGGAGCGCCCGGTGTGCAGCTTCTTACCCGCATCACCAATTCTGTCAGTCAATCTGGCTTCAATATTCATATGAATATCTTCCAGCTCAATTGACCATTCAATCTTGTCATTCTCGATATCTTCCAGAATGCCTTCCAGACCGCCTACAATCGCTGACAGCTCATCCTGGCTCAGAATACCTGACTTCTGCAGCATACGAGCATGAGCAATCGAGCCTTCGATATCATGACGATAAAGGCGACGATCAAAATCAATCGAGGCCGTGAATCGAGCGACAAATGCATCCACACCCTCGCTGAACCTTCCGCCCCATTGCTGATTGCTGCTATCAGACATTTTCTACCTCTTATTTCATATGGTTTTGCAGATAAACTTCTTACCATCTGCAAACGTCAATATTCTGATTTTTCTAGCCAGCCTGTGGATGACTGAAGCTGGCTACGGCATTATAGGGGGAACCGGGTTACTTTAGATAGCACACCCAACCCTAAAGAATAATCATGCAAAATAACTGAATTTTTATAGATTTTCAAACACCCAAAGGTTGACCGTGAATCGCGCTAGGAGCCTGTCGGACTTATGCTTTCGGGCATAAATTTCAGTAGAACGAGTCGAATTATTCGATGGATTCGTGAGAATAGTTGACCTATTTAATCGAATTCATCGAATAATTGGGCCGTTTTTTCTGGAATTTAGGCCGAAATTGTCTTAAGTCCGACAGGCTCCTAGAGCATAAAGCTCAATAAAACGAGCTTTCTTTTCTCTGCCAGCCTCTCATGACAGGACGTTACCTTTTGCCATTTAAAGCGACCACCTCCCAAGATGAAGATGACTTTTTCCTGCCGGACTTATGCTCTCCTGGCGCAGTCTTTATGCTGGTGCTGGTCTCTGAGCTTTTTGTCCTGATCCAGGTACTTGCCTTGCCCGGTCCTGGCGACCTTGACTGGAACCGCCTGGCCATGACGTCCATGTTTGTACAGTGGATTTCTCTTGTGTCAGGAGCCGTGCTCTGCCGGCTCAGGCCAACCCTGATGGATAAAAATCTAACCGCCATTATCAGCAGTTGCCTTGGAGTTGTAGGAACCATCACCCTGATATTCACTTTGGCAGCTCAATGGTTTCTATGGCGAGACGCTTTTATCGAAACCTACCCGGAATGGACCCAGCTTGTCAGGCATGTCACCGTTGCACTCATCATCACAGCCATGCTTCTGCGCTATTTCTATGTTCAACAGGAAGCCAAGAAAGAACAGAAAGCCAGTCATGCTGCTCGTTTTGAGGCTCTGCAGGCTCGAATACGCCCACACTTCCTGTTTAACAGCATGAACATCATTGCCAGTCTGATACACATTGATCAGGACAAGGCAGAGCAGGCCGTAGAAGATTTGTCCGATCTTTTTCGCTCCAGCCTCCAGGATCAAGGCAACAGTATTGCTCTGAGCCGGGAAATTGAGCTCTGTCAGCGCTATTTGAGAATTGAGCAACACAGATTGGGAAGCCGTCTGCAAACCCGGTGGAATATTGAATTAATCCCTGAAGACGTTCACATTCCGCCGCTAACATTGCAGCCCATTGTTGAAAATGCGGTTTATCATGGCATCCAGCCACTGGAAAAAGGTGGCACCGTGAGTGTAGATATTGGCAGGAGCAACGATAACATCATTATCAGAGTACGAAACCCGGTTCAGAGTGCCCCTTCCAGCTTTGCCAAAGGGGCCCAGGGAAATCAGTTGGCTCTGGTCAATATCCGCTCCAGACTGAATATGCTTTTTGGCAACAAAGCCAGTGTAGAAGCTCAGCTGTTTGAGGGTGAGAGTGGACATACTCAGGAATTTGAAACATTGATCACTTATCCTTACGGTGGCGATAACCATGAACATACTGATCACCGATGATGAACCGCTGGCAAGAGACCGCCTACGCCACCTGCTGGGACGACTGGAGGGCTTTCAGGCCCTGGAGTACGACGCAGGCAATGGCATCGAAGCCCTTGAGCTTTGCCGTAAATACCAGCCAGACATTGTCCTGATGGATATTCGCATGCCGGTTATGGGAGGCCTGGAAGCAGCCGCCCATATCAGCAAGCTTGAGCGTCCACCAGCTGTCATTTTCTGCACGGCTTATGATACTCATGCTGTTGAGGCTTTTCAGGTTCAGGCCGTTGGCTATCTGCTCAAGCCAGTAAAGATCGAAGACCTTCAGCAGGCTCTGAGTGGTGCTGCCAAAGTCAATCGATTGCAACTGGCCAGCCTGAGAGACGATTTGAATGACGATTCCCGCAGCCATATCGCGGCCAAAACGCTCAAAGGGATAGAGCTGGTACCACTGGACGATATCTTTTACTTCATGGCCGACAGTAAGTATGTCACCGTCTATCACAAGAATGGTGAAGTACTGATTGATGACCCCTTGAAAGATCTGGAGTCAGAATTCAATTCCAGATTCGTGCGAATCCACAGAAATGCATTAGTGGCCAGAAAGGCAATAGAGCGAATGACTCGCGACGAGCAGGGTCATTACTTTATTCAACTCAGTGGTGTCGAAGAGCCCCTGTCAGTCAGCCGCCGGCACGTGCCCTTGATGAAGAAGTTCATGCAATCGCTGTAGTCCTTCCCAAAAAATGCTTTTCCAGCTTTTTGGAAAAGCATTTCTTTAAACAACCTTGCCACCATAAATCATTTCTCTCCCTGTGTAGATGAAATGATTTTTCACGTTAAAAGTTGGTCACACCTACAGACTATCGTATTATCCCAAGCACTGAATATCTTCAGTCATGAGTGAACCTGTTCACTGGGTATGTCCCGTTATGGGGCAGACATCTCCACAGGGTTCACAGCGCCATTCAGCAACTGTTGTCCTTTTTATTTACAGAAAGCCTACCCATGAAAACCGTCCGCATCGCTACAAGAAAAAGTGCCCTGGCCCTCTGGCAGGCTGAATACGTAAAAGAGCGTCTGGAGCACTTTCATCCGGGTATCCAGGTGGAGCTGGTTAAAATGACCAGCAAGGGTGATCGCATTCTGGATGCCCCACTGGCCAAAGTCGGTGGCAAGGGTCTGTTTGTCAAAGAGCTGGAAACCGCCATGCTGGAGAACAGGGCCGATATAGCCGTGCACTCCATGAAAGATGTTCCCATGGAGTTTCCTGAAGGGCTCGAACTGGGCGTTATCTGTCCTCGTGAAAACCCATTGGATGCTTTTGTATCCAACACCTATAGCCAACTGGACGAACTGCCTGCAGGGGCCACCGTTGGTACATCCAGCCTGCGCCGCCAATGCCAGATTCTTGCCAAAAGGCCTGACCTGAAGATTGAATTCCTGAGGGGCAACGTCAATACACGCCTGGCCAAACTGGATGAAGGCCAGTACGACGCCATTATTCTTGCAGCCGCCGGATTGATCAGACTCGGTATGGAAGACCGGATTAAAAGTACTCTGTCTCCAGAACTGAGCTTGCCCGCTGCAGGTCAGGGCGCTGTTGGCATTGAGATTCGTTCAGATGACGAAGAGATCAAACAGTTTCTGGCCCCTCTACACCACAAAGAGACAGCAACACGGGTTCTGGCCGAAAGAGCCATGAACCGCAAACTGAATGGTGGCTGTCAGGTACCGATTGGCTGCTACTGCGAACTGATTAACGATCAGCTCTACATCCGGGGACTGGTGGGTCAACCCGATGGTAAGGTCATACTGAGCGCAGAAGTTTATTGCGCACCTTCAGACGGAGAGAAAGGGGGTATCCAGCTGGCAGAATCCCTACTGGAACAGGGAGCCGACCGAATTCTCTCAGAGTTGCTGCATTAATGTGAGCCGTGCCATGATAAACAGCCATGAGCCAACTAAAAGCCATGAGCCAACTAAAAGCCATGAGCCTGAAAGCTCCGGACGCCAGGCAACTCTGTCAGACAGTGATATCAGGGTTCTGGTCACTCGCCCACAGGAGCAGGCTGAGTTACTGGTTTCCATGATTCACAGCCAGGGTGCCAAAGCATGGTCTTTACCGATGATCCAGATTCAACCGGTGACAGAGAACAAGGAACTGCGAAACCGGGTATTACAACTGGATCAGTACAGTAAAATCATTGTCATCAGTCAAAATGCGGCAAAATTGGGCCTGGAACATATAGAGAATTACTGGCCACAGATGCCTTTGAAAATCGACTGGTATGCTGTTGGCTCAAAAACACTTCGATGGCTTGATGATTACGCCATCGAGGCTGTCTGCCCGGAAATGCTCCTAGCGAATAAAAGGTCCGGAGACAGCGAAGCCCTGCTTGAGCTGGAAAGCCTGCAGCAGGTCAGTGGAGAAAAAATACTGATTCTGAAGGGGAAGGGGGGCAGAGAACTGCTGGAAACCACCCTAAGGAATCGGGGAGCCCAGGTTGATTGCCTGGAGCTTTATGAACGCCAGAAACCGGATTACCCGGAAAATTGTCTGAACAGACTGATCAAAGAGCATGCTATCAATGTCATACTGACCAGCAGTGGCGAGATTCTGGCCAATACCGCAGACTACCTTTCTCCGGCCCTGAGCCAGGAGTGCTATCTGGTAGTCCCCAGCGAAAGAATTGCCAGAATGCCAGAGGCTCAAGCATTCAAACGGGTTTATACTGCCCAGGGCGCCGATAATCACGCCATGGTCTCGGTACTGAACCTGATCAACAGCGAAGGGTTAACGTGAGCAAGAAAGATCAGAACGCCGGGAAACTCGAGCAAAACGAACAGCCGGAACCAACAAAATCATTGGGCTTTTCTGACAATAATCCAGAAAAAGAGCCCGCCAAAACGGCTTCAAAGCGTTCCAGAAAACAACCTCAGCGACCCGCTACAAAGTCAGGCCAGAGTCTTTCATTCCTAGCCTTGCTGTTAGCGCTTATCGCTCTGGTACTGAGTGGCTATATTGGCTGGCGAGCCATGCCGGTAGAACAAGCCCAACCCGATCTGATCGAGGGGCAAAAGCAGCAACAAACCCAGATTGCACGACTGCAGGCACGCTTGACTGAAATCAACCGTGAACTGACTCCCATTAAAACAGATCTCAGCCAACAGGAAGATCGAAGCGAACGCCTGCTGAACCGGACCGACACACTGACCAGGAGCCTTCAGGAAGTAGCTGGCACCAGTCAGGAAGGCTGGAAGCTGGCAGAAGTAGAATACCTGCTCAGACTCGCCAATCAACGCCTGCTGATGTCCTCTGACACCAAAGCGGCCAAAGCCCTGCTGAACAGCGCTGATCAAATACTGCTCCAGTTGGATAACTATAATCTCTATCCGGTGCGGGAAGCCCTGGCAGAAGATATTGCGTCTCTTAACAGTCTCCCGGATTTCGATCAGGAAGGTCTTTACCTGAAACTTGAAGCCCTCACCCATCAGATCTATCAGCTTCCTTTGATGGAAAAAGAAGCTCTGACAGAATCCTCAACAACCGTATCAGAAGTCTCTGAAACCGCATCAAAAAGCAGTTCCAATTGGCAAACCGTTGCCCTCTCCATGCTGGGAAATACCTGGGAGAGCTTTGTCAGTCTGTTCAGATTCACTCCAGATCGTGAGCAAAAAATCACTTCATTGTTATCACCTGAAGAGAACATTCTGATTCGTCAGAACCTTCAGCTGATGCTGGAACAGGCCAAGTTGTCAGTACTTTCCAGAGATCAGGCCATCTATAACAGCAGCCTGAAGCAGGCCTCTCACTGGATAGAGAAATATTTCTCCCTGTCAGGATCTCAGGCCACGGCAATGTTGGACGAACTGAAGGCTCTGGGCAAAGTAACCGTAAAACCTGCAACCACCAATATCAGTCGTGCTCTGGACTTACTTAAGTCCCGCCAGATCACCGATGCCCTGGAGAGTGGAAAAAACGCTCAGGAAAACACTAAGCCAGAAGAAAGTATTCCAGCGGTTCAGAAAAATCCGATCACGGAAACCCCTGAAGCAACAGAGCCCCCTGTCACTGAAAACCAGACAGAAAGCTCGCAGCCTCAAGGTGAGAGCCCTCAGCCATCCAACAACAGCCTTCAGCCATCCAACAACAGTCTTCAGCCACAGAACAACGCTCAACCACTGGATAATAGCTCTCAGCCCTCAGAAGCTCCTGCAGGCTCTGCAGAGGAGCCCCAGACATGAAGAGCTTTATAATCTTCCTGGTGATTCTGGGCATTACCTTTGGCCTGGCCAACGCCATGGTCAGTGATAACGGCTATGTGCTTATTTCATACAATACCGCAACTTTTGAAAGCACTTTGTGGGGACTGTTTCTACTGATAGGCCTTCTCATAGGTGCAGTCTGGCTGGTTTGGATTATCCTGAAACTGGTCTTTGGTATCACAGGTTTTGTCTATCCCATGACTTCCGGTGCTAAAGAAAGACAAGCCCGCAAAATGACCACTCGTGGTTTTGTAGAGTTTACCCAGGGACACTGGAAAAAAGCTGAGCGACTGTTGTCGCAAGCCGCAGATAACGGCACTTCTCCTTTACTGAACTATCTGGCTGCAGCCAGAGCTGCTCATGAAAATGGTGATCTTGAAGCTTCTGCAGATTATCTCCGACGTGCAGACCACAAAGAACCCGGGGCAGAACTAGCTATAGGTATCACTCAGGCTCAACTCCAACTGGCATCAGGCCAACTGGAGCAGGCATTAGCCACTCTGACCAAGCTGCATAAGCAGGTTCCACGACACGCCTATGTTCTGAAAATGCTGAAGCAGGCCTATACCCGCCTGAATGACTGGCAGTCTCTTGCCGCTCTGTTACCTCAGCTGAAAAAACAAAAAGTGGTTTCCGACGAAGAGTTTCGCACCATCGAGCTTCAATGTTTTGAAGCCCTGTTCAACCAGGCTTTTAACAACGGTCGCAGCTTCACCTCACTGGACCAGAGAATAAAGCCTGCGGCTCAAATCTGGAACAGCCTGTCGTCCAGCCAGAAGCGTCACTCCGGCATGATTTACCGTTATGGTCAATGCCTGACCGACCTGGGAGCAGAAGAGAAAGCAGAAGCTCTGCTGCGTGAAAATCTGAACAAGTATTACAGCAGCGATATTGTTCTGCTGTATGGCAAGATCAAGGGTAAGGATCTGAGCAAGCAACTTCATTTTGCTGAAGCCATGCTCAATGAAAGGCCAAACGACGCCGACTTACTATTAACCTTAGGTCGTCTGGCTCTGCGAAATGAACTCTGGGGAAAAGCCAGAGAATATTTTGAAGCCAGCCTGAGACTCAGTAAGCGCATTGATACTTATAACGAGCTAGGACGTTTACTGGCTCATATGGAAGATCACGAAAGCAGCTCTTTGTTTTTCCAGGAAGGTTTGAGACTGGCTGCAGGCAGCGTTATTGATCTCCCTCTTCCAGGCAGTCATAAACGAGTCTGAACCAACAAATATTGACTGCAAATACAGCCTCTGACCAACACTGTATTTGCAGATATTTTTCAGAAACAATGGCCATGAGCTGGGAATGCCGCTCCCCCAAGGCATAAGAACTCCTAATAGCGGCATTTTCACGGACAAAGTATGACTCGACTCTATCTGTTACTCGGAGCTCTCTGCGGCTTATTGGCTGTTGTTCTGGGTGCTTTTGGTGCTCATGCCTTGAAAGCACAGCTTTCTGAACGTTATATGGACGTATGGGCAACGGCTACCGATTACCAGTTCTATCACAGTCTGGCTCTGGTACTGGTGGCTATTCTCTCAATCCAGTTCAAAGATTCCAGCAAGCTGAAATGGAGTGCCAGGCTTTTCCTCCTGGGTATCATTCTCTTCTCCGGCAGTCTTTATATTCTGGCCATCACTGGCATAGGTTGGTTAGGTGCTATAACCCCTCTGGGAGGTGTTGCTTTCATGCTGGGCTGGCTTTTTCTGGCAATATTTGCAGTTACAGAGCTTTCGGATTGATATTTTTGATACTCATCCATTTGTTGCCTAAATTAGGAAGTCATTAGAGGTGGATTATGGAAAGCCTTTATGAGAATCATTGCCCCTTGGACTTTTGAGCAAGTTATGGAAAATGACTGGTTGCCCTGAACCGCTGCAAGAAAATTCATGATCCGTAAACGCGGCTCTTTGATTGCCCCAGACTCCAAAGGAGAGAAACCATGTCACTCAGTATTAATCTCGTTAAATACGAGGCAGCAAATGATGGAAAATTATACGAAACAAAGACAGATCTAATTGAAACGGCTTTCGTCACATCATCGTTACTTGGGGAATTAAAGAGCCAATTTTCCTTAACGGAAAGGACTATTTTTGAGGTTCTAGGTTCTGAAGACCACTACTCAATAGAGTGTTTCAATGACTCTGATATTGAAGCTGCCATCAGGAAGCTAGAAGAGATATTTTTATCTATTTTAAAGTCAGATGGGAAAAGATTATATGACAATATAGAGGTTAATAATTCCAAAAAACTTCCTTCCACGCTTTCTGATCATATCAGCTCAAAGGACATCGAAGACTCAATCAGCCGCTTTAGAACGCTCACTAACCTCATAAACGTGTTTAAGTTAAAGCGCAACCAATTCAGCAGTGATGACTCTGTTGTACTGAAGGTTGGATGACTGACACATGAGTAAAAATAAAGGAAAGGATGGTGAGATGAGAGTGCTTCGATTGCTCTCATATATTGTTGAAACTGAAGAAAACTGTGATGTTACCCGGCATTCAAACACTAATACTGCTGACGGTGGTGCTGATTTAGTACTTGAGCACTCTCAAGGCCTACTGCCACATTTAGGTAATGTTGCAACTGGAGATAAGAATCTACAATCGCCAGAATTGTCAGAGGCCTCAAGGGTAAAAACGAGATTGGATGTTAAAACAACTGGAAGAAAACTGTCTCCCGACACCATAAAGAAGTTTGCTGGAGATATAAAGCGAAACCCTGACTGTCTTGGTCATGTGCTAATGGGAGGTTCTGGACTTTCAAATAAAGCTGAATCTGATCTCAAAGAAATTCAAGCGGCATACGAAGAAGTTGGAAAAACAGTGGCATATATCTCGAATACCGGTATAGAAAACCTTGAGAACCACTATAGCTCATTATCTGATAATTCGGATAACAACGAAGAATAAACCTAAATCAGATGGCCAGAGGTTTCGAAGTTGGTGCAGTTTAGGTATCTTACGCCAACTTTTTCATTGACATGACTGTATGCCTCCCATGACTGATTTTGTTGAACGTGATCAAAGCCCTGATCCGATTAAGCGTCGAGAAATCAAAAGTTTTGTTCTGCGCGCAGGCCGAATGACCACAGGTCAGCGTCGTGGCTGGGATGAATGCTGGGACCAATGGGGTCTTCAGAAAGAAGATGGCCCATTAAATTTCAGCGAAGCATTTGGCCGTGAGGCGCCTGTCGTACTGGAAATCGGTTATGGCATGGGCCTGTCACTGGTCGCCATGGCCAAAGCCGAGAGCGACAAAAACTTTATGGGTATCGAAGTTCATCGACCGGGTGTTGGCAGTCTGTTGAATGAATCCCAAATGGCCGGCGTCACAAATATTCGCAGTTATTGTGATGATGCGGTTGAAGTTCTTCGTGACTGTATTGCTGATGGCAGCCTGTCGAGAGTTCAAATTTATTTTCCTGATCCCTGGCATAAAAAGCGTCATCAGAAGCGTCGTCTGGTTCAGACTAAATTTATTGAAGCTATCAGACCCAAACTGGCTATTGGCGGTATCATTCACCTGGCCACCGACTGGGAAAACTACGCTGAACAAATGATGGAAGTAATGACAGCTGCTGAAGGCTTTAAAAATCAGGAAAGTGAAGGACAGTATGCACCAAGACCTGACTTCAGACCTCTGACCAAATTTGAAAAGCGCGGTCACAGGCTGGGTCACGGAGTATGGGATCTGCTCTTCGAAAGAACTGAGTAAGCACTACCGAGCAAGGCCTCCAAAGCTTTGCTCGCCTTCTCAACGCCCCAGCTTTTCTGACAAAATCCCCACACAAATTGCAATGACCAGCAGTACAGGTGCCAGGGTAAAGTGGTTGAAGTAATTCAGTAAATTGCCCAGCCATTGAGGCATAAAATAGAAGATCGCACCAAACAGGGTGAGATTTAACACAGCTCTTGCGGGAATTCTCAAAACGGCATGCAGCCGGTTCATCCAGCTACTGCTCCACGAAGCAACGAAACGACCAGCAAATACAACGGCTACTGCAGTCAGAGCCATAGCGATAACATCAAGATGCTCACGAGCCAGCTTTGACAGATAAATTATGCCGTCCGTTATCCATTCCATAGTTCACCCTGTTTTAAGAACACTGAAGCAACCCGCATAAGACCTGCATTAATGGCATGCCTAAAGAATAGTTACTTCACACTCTGTCTCAACCCTGATGTATGAGGATACCCAGCCAGAATGGCTTTGGCTACAGATTGACGAATATGGACTCGGAAGGGGGCACGAAATGCCGTGGAGCTTTTCTCAGAAAGCCCCACGATTAAACGGAAATCACTTGTTAAATCAAAAGAATCCCAGAGGGTTCACATCATAACTGACCAACAGATTCTTGGTTTGCTGATAATGATCCAGCGCTTTTTTGTGGGTTTCGCGCCCTACACCTGACTTCTTATAGCCTCCAAATGCGGCATGAGCTGGATAAGCATGGTAGCAATTTGTCCAAACCCGTCCGGCTTGAATGTTACGCCCCATTCTAAATGCCAGATTGATATCCCGCGTCCAGACCCCTGCCCCCAAACCAAACTCGGTATCATTGGCAATTCGCAGTGCTTCGGCTTCATCTTTAAACGTGGTGACCCCCACCACGGGACCAAAGATTTCTTCTTGGAAGACTCTCATGTCGTTGGTGCCTTTCATCAGAGTCGGCTGAATGTAGAAACCTTCGCTCAGACTGGACTCCAGACTTTCAGCACCGCCTCCGGTCAAGAACTGAACGCCCTCTTTTCGTCCTACTTCAAGATAACTCATGATCTTGTCGAACTGTGCTCTGGAAGCCTGGGCACCAACCTGTACCTCGGTATCAAGAGGATTACCTCTTGTGATTTGCTGTGCCCTTTGCACCACCAGCTCAATAAACTCGTCATAAATGGATTCTTGAACCAATGCCCTCGACGGGCATGTACAAACCTCTCCCTGATTAAAGAACGCCAGGACAGTCCCTTCCACACATTTACTCAGGTACTCATCTTCATGATTCATAACATCTTCGAAGTAAATATTGGGGGACTTTCCACCCAACTCGACCGTTGAGGGAATAATATTCTCTGCGGCAAACTTCAGAATTTGAGAACCCACGGGGGTAGAACCGGTAAAAGCGATTTTAGCGATGCGTTGGCTGGATGCCAGAGCCTGACCCGCCTCAGCCCCATAACCGTTGACAACATTTATGACCCCGGCAGGCACAATGTCATCAATCAGCTCCATCAGAATCAGAATAGAAGCAGGCGTCTGTTCTGCCGGCTTAAGCACCACACAATTACCCGCTGCCAGTGCCGGAGCGAGCTTCCAGGCTGCCATTAACACGGGAAAGTTCCACGGAATAATCTGCCCCACAACCCCCAGTGGCTCATGAAAATGATAAGACACTGTATTGCTATCAATGTCTGCAGTACTGCCTTCCTGAGATCGTATGCATCCGGCAAAATAGCGAAAATGATCAGCGGCCAGAGGAATATCTGCGGCCAGTGTTTCCCGGATCGCCTTGCCATTATCCCAGGTTTCCGCCACAGCCAGCTTCTCAAGATTTTGTTCAATCCGATCAGCCATTTTCAACAGTATATTTGAGCGTTCAGTAGCAGAGGTCTTTCCCCAGGCATCTTTGGCAGAATGTGCGGCATCCAGAGCCAGATCAATATCTTCTGATGTTGATCTGGGTATTTCACAGATCTCATCACCAGACACTGGCGTAATGTTACTGAAGTACTGACCTTTTACTGGAGGCACCCATTCTCCACCAATGTAATTCTCATAGCGGTGCTTGAAGGAGATAACGGAGTCCTGCTGGCCCGGATTTGCGTAGATCATGTGCCTGTCCTGATTATTTTTGTTATAGACCTTCCGCACCATAACGCTTTGAGCCCTGCCCGACTTATCTCCTGATCCTAAAGAGTTGCCTGACAGTCCTGAACACAGGTAACGTTATCAATCCGGGATGGGCAACAGGGAATCCGTTCATGAATCAATCGCAGTTATTGAAATTGCGTCAACCGAGAACGCTGATCGAGAACAGAGTCAGCTTTGCCGGGCCTGACTCCGAATTAAGCATATACGACACTTATCAGTCCGCTGAAAGAGTCCGATTAAAGGCTGATCAACTTCTGCACTGCGGCATGATCCGTGGTAAAAAAATCATGCATGCCCGGCAGCAATCATCTCTCTTTCTGCCTCATGAATCATTTCTTATCAGTCCTGGAAAAACTGTCGAGATTGACTTCCCGGATGCCTCAGTTTCAGCTCCAACCACTTGCCTGACCATCGAGGTATCAAAGGAACGTGTATATCAGATAGCCGATCGTCTGAGCGACATCTCGGGCCAGTACGATCAACCCTTAAAGTCAGGTTCAGATATCTGCTGTTTGCACACACATCACACGGCTGAAACCCAGCAACTTATAGAACGCATGGTGCATACCTTTACAGAAAATCATCCCGACCGAGACCTGTTAATAGACCTTAAAATCACAGAGCTGGTCGTTCGTTTTCTGCGCCACCAGGGACGAAAAGTATTGCTGGACTATTGCTACAGCGAACCCGATGCCAGTGGCCTGAACGCTGCTATCAATTTGATCGAGAATAATCTTGAACGACCACTGGATATTGAATGTCTTTGTCAAACGGCCTGCATGAGCCGAAGCCGTCTATATAAAGCCTTCAAAAGCAAGATAGGTGTCGCCCCTGCGGAATACCAAAAGCAAAGAAGAATGGAAAAAGCGTTACTCATGCTTGGCAAAGGCCTGTCAGTGACTCAAATCTGTTTTGAACTGGGCTTTCAAAATCTGAGCCACTTTAGCCGTATTTTCAGACAGTTTTACGGTGTATCTCCCAGTCGCTACTTGAGTGGAAAAATCATCAATCAGTGAACAGAGCCAATAGATCATTCAGAAAGAGTCGTCCCTGCTTTGTTGGCTGCAATCGATCCGGTTCCAACAAGCCTTTCTGAATCGCTTCCTGACATTGAGCGTCTATGCCAAAGATGGCCATTCCGGTTCTTTGTTGAAACAATGATTGATCAACGCCCTGGTTAAGCCGCAGGACATTCATCATAAACTCGATCGGCAGATCACCCGCATTCAGCTCCCTGCTGCCGGCTTCGAAAGGTTTATCCACAGCAAGATAATCGGAAGGCACCCGGGTTTTCCAGTTTCGAAAAATCCTGCCAGTCTCACGCTCAGTCATCTTGCCATGGGCTCCGGCACCAATACCGATATAGTCACCGAACTGCCAATAGTTAAGATTGTGCTTTGCCTGCTTTCCTGGCTGGCAGTAGGCGGAAATCTCATACTGGTGATAGCCAGCCTCTTCCAGTAAATCCCACCCTTCTTCCTGAATGGACCAAAGGGTATCGTCCTCAGGCAAAATCGGTGTTTTGGAATAGAAAACCGTATTGGGCTCAATGGTGAGCTGATACCAGGAAATATGAGTGGGTTTGAGTGCAATAGCCTTCTTCAGATCGGACAGACCGTCTTCGATACTTTGATCGGGCAGTCCGTGCATCAAATCGATGTTGAAGTTGTCAAAACCCATCCCCCTGAGAGACTCAATGGCTTTGCAAGCTTCATCGGAGCTGTGGATGCGGCCCAGTGCCTTGAGCTTTTCGTCCTGAAAACTCTGAACACCCAGTGACAACCGGTTAATACCGGCTTTTCGATAATCCCTGAAGCGATCATGCTCATAGGTACCAGGATTCGCTTCCATGGTGATTTCAATATCGGGAGAAAAACGAATTCTTTTTTCCAGCTCAGTGAGAAAACGATCAAACCCTCTGGCAGACATCAGGCTGGGCGTACCGCCACCAAAAAAAATCGTATGAAGCTCTCTTCCCTGGATCGTATTCACTTCACTGTCAAAGTCTTCTAACAGAGCGTCAACATAAGCTTCTTCGGGAATACCACCACTGAGCGCATGGGAGTTGAAGTCACAATAAGGGCATTTTTTTACACACCAGGGAATGTGCACATAAAGGCTCAATGGAGGGAGTCCGAGCATATAGAGAATCAGGCCAAGTGATGATAAGCAACCAGATTAGCAAACTGGCTGCATAGTAAAAGAAACGATACAGACGTTAATCAGGAACGCTGTTTTAACTGTTCCAGCAGTAACGCCATGGCTTTTGCCCGGTGGCTTACACGGTTCTTTTGTTCACGGCTGAGTTCCGCCGCTGCACAGTTATGATCCGGTACATAAAACAGAGGATCATAACCAAAACCCTGATCACCCACCGGAGCGTCCAGAATATAACCTTCCCAGCTACCATGACAGATCAGGGGCGTAGGATCTTCTGCATGGCGCATATAAACCAGCACACTGTGAAAACGGGCGGTCCTTTGATCTTTGGGTAGCCCTTCCAGTCTTTGCAACAGTTTCTGGTTATTCTCTTTATCGGTGGCATCTTCACCAGCAAATCGTGCCGAGTAAATACCTGGCTGGCCATTCAGAGCATCCACTTCAATGCCGGAATCATCAGCAATGGCTGCAAGGCCAGAAATTTCTGCTGCATTTCTGGCCTTGATCAAAGCGTTTTCCACAAAGGTCAGTCCCGTTTCCTCAACGGAATCCACATTGAACTCTCTTTGCGCCAACACTTCAAACTCAAGACCTGAGAGCATCTGCTGAAGCTCTTTCAGCTTGCCCTGATTCCCACTGGCCAATACAACTTTTTTTACGAACGACTTCACTTGCCATCCTCGTAGAATGTCTGGCTGAACTGAAGGGTATGACTCTGAATTGAGCCTTCAGGTTGCACCTTGATGCTGAATTTTAGCATCTCCTCATGGCTGAACCGAAAACCCGCCAGGTAATAGATGGCATCACCTTCCTTGATTTCCTTGAATTTCAGAGCTGACTGCTGACCCAAAAGGTTGGTCGCTATACCGTCAAAGGTCGCTTTGACCGCCTTACCTTCTTCACTGTCCCTGACGTTTTTGACGGCAATATTAACCATGCCATGTTTCGGTCCCCGTTCCAGATCATAAGTCTTGGCAATATCGGGCTGAATAAATGTGCTGGGGAAAGCACTGTAATACACTTCATAATCACCAAACCGGGCCGGTTTGTCATTCATGACTCGGGCTTCTGGTACTGGAGCAGCATGGGCTCCACAAATGACAGAAAGCGCCAAAAGCACACTGAACAGCCATGAGCGAAGAAAAATAGTTTGCGCTCCCATTGATGATGAAAAGTGATGACGCACGCTATTTTTCACGGTAAACAGTCCGTTAGCCTTAAAGCGCTTTAACAATAAGCGGGTCATAATTTCACTCCCCTCGAGTCAGATGATAAATCGCCACTTCTCCCATCAGGTTAGGAAACAGGCGAGTTCTCCTCCCCTTCAGGTTGGCGCTATCCGTTACCATACGATTAATGATCTTCAATTTTTTCTGACGACAAAGATCTTCAAAATCCTTAAACGTACAGAAGTGTATATTAGGTGTGTCATACCATGTGTAAGGCATAAATTTGGATACAGGCATTCTGCCTTTGGTGGCCAGATGCCACCGGCAACGCCAATGTCCAAAATTTGGAAAAGTGACAATGCATTGTCTACCCACCCTCAACATTTCATCCAGAGCCAAATGTGGAAACTGCAGAGCCTGCAAAGCCTGGGTCATCACAACGGTATCAAAACTTTGAGCACCAAAGTTTCCCAGTCCCTGGTCAATATTCTGCTCAAGAACGTTAACGCCTTTCTCGATGCAGCTCTGAATGTTTTGAGGGTTAATTTCCAAACCATAACCCCTGACCTGTTTGTCTCTGCCCAGATCAGCCAGCAGAGAGCCATCACCGCAGGCCAGATCAAGAATATGACTGCCCGGGTCAATCCAGTCACTGATGATTTCAAAGTCAACACGGGTACTCATACGGCAGCCTCCTTGCATTCATCGGCCACTCGTTTCATATAGCCTGCAACAGCATTCACATATCGGGGAATGTTCATAAGGAAAGCATCGTGTCCCTGGGGCGCATTGACTTCCATGTAAGATACCTGCTTACCCGCTTCCAGAAGTGCGTCTGTGATCTCTCTGGAGCGTTCTGGGGAGAATCGCCAGTCAGTAGTGAATGAAACCAGTAAAAACTGTGCTTTGGCCGGAGACAGGGCTTGAGAAAGGTCATCATTAAACTTTCGCGCCGGATCAAAGTAATCCAGAGCCCGGGTCATCAACAGATAGGTATTGGCATCGAAGCTACCGGAGAAGTTCTCTCCCTGATAACGAAGATAGCTTTCAACCTGGAACTGAACCCCGTAATCAAAACTAAACTCTTCATTCTTGAGTTCACGGCCAAACTTCTGGCCCATGGCATCATCCGAAAGATAGGTGATGTGACCGACCATTCTGGCCAACCCCAAACCGCTCTTTGGCAGAGTTCCCTCTTCAAGGTATTGACCATCTCTGAAGTTTTCATCGGAAAGAATCGCCTGACGGGCGACTTCGTTGAAAGCAATGTTCTGTGCAGACAGTTTGGAGGCCGACGCTATCACCACAGCATGCCTTAACCGTTCAGGGTGGGCCATGGACCAATAAAGCGCCTGCATACCACCAAGACTTCCTCCGACAACTGCGGCCCACTGTTCGATGCCCAGATCATTCGCCAGTCTGGCCTGACTCTCAACCCAGTCTTCTACGGTGATGATGGGAAAAGCAGAGCCATAAAGCCTCCCTGTTTCCGGGTTAATACTGGTTGGGCCAGTACTGCCATGACAGCCCCCAAGATTATTCAGGCTGACAATAAAAAAGTGATTGGTATCCAGAGGCTTACCCGGACCAATAAAGTTATCCCACCAGCCAGGCTTGCGATCCTCCATGGAATGGTAGCCTGCTGCATGATGATGGCCACTGAGAGCATGGCAGATCAAAATACCATTGTTCTTCTCGGCATTAAGCTCACCATAGGTTTCAATGACCAGGTCATATTCGTTCAGTGTCTGACCACAACTCAACTGAAGGGGCTGATCAAAATGAACCGTTTTTGGTTCAACCAGGCCCACCGAATCAGCGGGAATAGTTTCTGGCATAATTACTTATCTATCACTTATTACCGTGAAACACTTTTCATCACGTCGAGTGGTGAAAATTTGTTCTTTTGCTCAGCGCACTTTCCACGGATTGCCCATCGGCATGCAGGATCATCAGAAAGCCAGGAGCCTGTCGAACTTATGCTTTCGAGCATATTCTCTATCGAAGAGTCAGTAGAGCGAGTCAACAGCCTTAAGCGTTCTAGGAGTCTGTCGGACTTAGCCGACCGTAGCGAGAAAAAGTCCGGTTTGAGACAGTTTTTATGATTATTTGAGGCGAATAGCGAGCTATTCAACGAAAAGAATCATAAAAAATGGCCAAA